>JAHJXP010000010.1 GCA_018827585.1 Pseudomonadota bacterium
CAGGCCGAAACCCAGAAGACCACCGCCGATGGGGCAATCACCGCCCGCCTGCCGGAGACGTATCAATGGCTGCTGGTGCCTGTACAGACGACGCCTCAGGCGGCAATCGAGTGGCAGGCCATGCGCCTTTCGGGGCAGGATGCGCTGGCCGTCCGGGCGAGCAAGAAGCTGAAGAACGACGAGCTGCTCATTACCAGCTTCGCGGCCACGCGGCTGCGGATGGAACTGGACCGGATTCCGCTCTGGCGCGGCAACCATGTGGCCATCAAGCAGCTTGCCGAAGACTTCGCCAGCTTTATCTACCTGCCGCGGCTCAAAGATTCATCGGTCCTGATCGGTGCAATCCGCAATGGATTGCCGTTGTTCTTATGGATGCAGGATTCCTTTGCCTTTGCCGACAGTTTTGATGAAAGCGCCGGTCGTTACCGAGGCTTGCGCTGCGGGGAGGACGCCCCGCTTGCCGATGGTGAAACGCAGGGCCTACTTGTGAAACCGGATATTGCCTGCAAACAGATGGACGAAGAGAAAGGCAGGCAGCCTGTGGGTGGAACACCTGCAGGACCGACCGCTGGAGGAGAAGGACCGACGACCACGGAACCTGGCGCGGGTCCGATTGGACCGCCTGTCACTCCACCAGCGGCGCCGAAACTGAAACGCTTTCATGGTACGGTGACCCTGGATCCCACCCGCGTCGGGCGGGATGCCAGCCGCATCGCCGATGAGGTGATCGCCCATCTCTCCGGTCTGGTCGGCGCAAAGGTAACGGTTACGCTGGAGGTTGAGGCGGATATTCCCTCCGGCGCACCGGATCACGTGGTTCGCACCGTCACCGAAAACAGCCGGACGCTGAAATTTACAAGCCAGGAATTTGAGAAGGAATAGGGGGCATGATTTTTATCGGAGAGCGCAAGATATGATTACCGCCGTGCTTTTTCAGGGGACGCACCCCCGGCAGGAAGCGTTCCTAAAAGAGCTCCTCCGGAATCCCCTCATCCGCAGGGCAGTTGTTCTCCATTTCGGCGCTCCGGGACCCTATCCGCCCCGGTGCGAGGCGCTCGCGGCGGATAGCCCTTCCTCGGGCCGGATGTGGAACGACCTTCTTCCCCGGATCAAAACGCGGTACCTGCTGTATTTCCCCGCCGCGGGGGACGTCCGGATCGATCCCCGCGGACCGGATCGTCTGATCGAGGCGGCCGAGGCCACAGGGGCAGGGATGGTCTATGCGGACTATGCCGACCTCGCCGGGAATACCCTCCGGGAGCGCCCCGTCAACGATTATCAGCCGGGGAGCATACGCGACGGCTTCGATTTCGGTCCGATGGTCCTGCTCGCGACGGCCGCCGCCCGCCGGGCTGTCCGGAAATACGGAGAGGTCCCTCCTTTCAGGTGGGCCGGCTGGTACGATCTGCGGCTCAAGCTATCCCTCGGTCACGACCTCTTCCATCTCCCGGAACGCCTCTCTCTCGTCGCGGAGACAGCCCCGGAGAGGGCGGCGGAAGACGCAAAGGCGCGCCTGGCCCACTTCGCCTATTGCGACCCCTGCAACCGCTCTGTCCAGGAGGAGATGGAGGAGGCGGCGACGGCGCACCTCAAGCGGATCGGGGCATGGCTCGCACCGGAATTCAAGGACGTCCCCCCTGCGGAGCACCCCTTTCCCGTGGAGGCGAGCGTCGTCATCCCCGTTCGGAACCGGGCCAGGACCGTGGTCGAGGCGATGGAGAGCGCCCTCGCGCAGGAGACAGATTTTCCCTTCAACGTGATAGTCGTGGACAACCACTCCACGGACGGGACCACGGCCCTCATCGCCGGGCTCGCCGGGAGGCGGCCTGTCGTGAAACATATCGTCCCGGCGCGGCGCGACCTTTCCATCGGCGGCTGCTGGAACGAGGCGATCAATTCCAGGATGTGCGGTCGGTACGCCGTCCAGCTCGATTCGGACGACCTCTACCAGGGTCCTGATTCCCTCCGGCGGCTGGTCCACCTTCTGCGCCCGGGCGACTGCGCGATGGCCGTCGGTTCCTACACCGTCGTCGACGGGAATTTCAAGGAGATCCCGCCGGGAATCATCGACCACCGGGAGTGGACCGACGCCAACGGCCGGAACAATGCCCTGCGCGTAAACGGCATGGGGGCGCCCAGGGCCTTTGTGACGGAGGTGCTTCGCCGATTCGGCTTTCCCAATGTCGGGTACGGGGAGGATTACGCGGTGGCCCTCCGCCTCTCGAGGGAATACCGGGTCGGGAGGATCTACGAGAGCATCTACCTCTGCCGCCGCTGGGAGGGGAACACCGACGCCTTGCTGTCCGTCGAGCAGATGAACCGCCATGACGCCTACAAGGACCGGCTCCGGACGATCGAGATCCGGGTGCGCCGGAAGATGAATAGGGTGCGGGGATGGAGATCCTGATCGGGAAAAACGAGGAACGACGGGATGGACCGTGATATTCAGCGGAGACTCTATGGGGTTTTTACGGGGGAGGAAGGAGGCCCCCCGCTCGCCGATCTTTCCGACGCGCTGCTTGCCTGGCAGAAGGAATCGTGGCCGGCGCTCGAAGCGGGCAGCTCCTCCCTGAAGGCGGCCCGGGTGCGGGAGATCCGCAGCGGCGGCATGAACGTGCAGGTCCAGTTCAATCCGCAGCGGATCGTGAGCATGGGCGCCGCGGTCGATGCCGAATCGATCCGGAGGCGTCCCTGTTTTCTCTGTCCCGGAAACCTTCCCCCGGAACAGCGGGCGATCCTCTATCGGGGGGAATATCTCGTCCTCTGTAATCCGGCGCCGATCTTTCCGGGGCATTTGACGATCGTCCACCGCCGCCATCTCCCCCAAGCGCTGCCGGAGCATCTGGGGATTTTTCTGAAACTCGCGAAGGACTTCGGGCCCCGAATGAACGTTTTTTACAACGGGCCGCGCTGCGGCGCGTCGGCGCCGGATCACCTCCACTTCCATGCGGCCCCCGCCGGTCTCATGCCGGTGGAAAAGGAGGTCCTTTTCCCCGGGCGCCGGGCTATGGTCGCGCGGCGAAACAGCGTAACGCTGAGCCGGACGGCAGGGCTGGGAAGGGCCGCGCTCGTCATCGAAGCGGAGGATGAGGCGGACGTTGCCGCCGCGGTCGGGGAGGTCCTCCGGGCGCTCGGCCGCCTGACCGAAGCCGAAGGCGAACCGATGATCAACCTGCTCTGCACGCATACCGGTCCGGAGTGGCGCCTGATCATCTTCCCCCGCCACAAGCACCGGCCGGACGCCTATTTCCGGGAAGGGGAGGGGAAGCTCCTCGTCAGTCCCGGCGCGGTGGACATGGGCGGCCTGCTGATCACCTCGCGGGAGGAGGACTTCCGGGTCCTGAATCCGGAGCTTGTCCGGGGGATCTTCCGCGAAGTGGCGTTTGGGGATGCGGAGATCGACGCCCTGCTCGACTCTCTCTGAGGTCGCCGTTGATTTTCCACAGCTGTGCGGATCTTGCCTCATGAAGGAGGGATCGCCCGGCCGACGATCACCCCTGTTCGGGAGCGCCGGGCCGAAAGATAACGGTAGAGTGTAATATCGGACAGGGCGACGCTTCCCGCCGCGCTCGAGGCATGCAGAAGATGGAGCCCCCGGCGGCCGCGGACGGCGATCCCCGCATGGCTGACGTCGATCCCCTCCATATCCGAGGCGATCGCAACGATATCGCCGTCGGCAATCTTCCCTCCGTGCTTTTTCGTGTCTTCCTTCGGGATCCGGTAGAGCGTCCGCCGCGAGCAGGCGGCCTCCACGAGCCGCATCCGCCGGAAGGCTGCCGCATCCTTCAGCGGCGGGTGCTCCTCACGGCGGCCGGTCAGGGCGTGAAACTCCTTCCGGAAGAGGACGCCGCCGATCTCGGCAGTGATGTCCCGGACGACGCCCCTGCGCCCGTTGTCGAAAAGCCAGTCGGTGAAGTAATGGAGGCGGGATGCGTAGCCGTCGCAATGCCCGCCCCGGTAGCGAATCCGCTCCAGGGCGGCGGCGAAATCGGCGAAGGCGGTCTTCCGCGCGCGGACCGTCAGGGCGATCGCGACGGCGGTCTCGACGAGGGTCACGCAGTCAAAGGCGCGCAGGTTCACGACGAGCCCTTCCGGCCCCTCGCGCTCAAGCGTATCCGGCTCGTAGGGCGCGCCAAGAAAGTGACGGCCAGCCATGACGATAAGCTCGGGGACAGGTTTCACGTGGTCTCCGCGCTCCCGCGACGCCCTGAGAAGCGCCTCGCAGATTTTGCGGTCTTCACGGCAGTGGATCATAGCGCCTCCTCGGCACACCCATATCATAAAATTATCCTAAAATCTTTTCCTGTGCGGCGGAAAAATGTGGGGCGGCATTTTCCCTAATGCCGATGAGGCGATCCGGGAAAAAGCAGTGGAAATTTTCCGGCATATCCGCTAAGGGAAAAGACCATCGCACAACAGGAGGTAGAAAATGAATCAGGTCGATGAATCCTGTCGGTTCCGCGGGGCCGCAAAATATGTTCTCGACGACGAACTGGCCAAGATCGTGAACGTTTCCATAGCCCTGGAGATGCCGCTCCTCCTCAAGGGGGAGCCGGGGACGGGGAAGACGATGCTCGCCCATGCCATCGCCGAGAGCCTGCAGATGCCGCTGATCGTCCTGAACGTAAAATCCAGCATGAAGCTCCTGGAGGCCCTCTACCAGTACGACACCCTCACCCGCCTCAACGACAGCCGCTTCGGCGATTCCAAACGGGACGTGAGCAACATCGAAGAGTACATCCGGATGGGAAAGATCGGCCAGGCCTTCGTCTCCGACCGCCGGACGGTGCTTTTGATCGACGAGATCGACAAGGCCGATACCGATTTCCAGGACGACATGCTCGACGTCCTCGACCAGATGCAGTTCGACATCATCGAGATCGACAAGACCGTCAGCGCCAGGCATCGCCCCGTGATCGTCATCACCTCCAACGCGAAGAAGGACCTCTCCGACCCCTTCCTCGGCCGCTGCAACTTCCACCACATCGCCTTCCCCGATCCGGAGATGATGCGGATGATCCTCGCCGTCCATTTTCCGGATCTCTCCGAGGAACTGGCCAGGGCCTCGCTCGGCACGTTTTACCGCCTTCGGGAGTTCCGGGGGATCGAGAAGAAACCGGCCACACGGGAGCTCATCAACTGGGTCCGCGCGCTCAAGTCCGATCCCGATTTCGACGTCGATACCCTCCGGAACGGCGAGATTCCCTATCTCGGGGTGCTCTTCAAGAAGAGCCTGGATCTGAACCTCGCGCTCCAGCAGTCGGGACGCGCCCGCAGATAAACCATTTCCCTGTTTTGAGGAAAGGCCTTGTTTGTCCGATTCTTCTATATGCTTAGGGAACGGGGGGTCCCCGCCACCCCGACCTCTTTTTTGCGCCTCCAGAAGGCCCTCTCGCTGGGGCTGATCGCCTCCGTGGACGACTTCTATACCGCGGCCCGCTCCATCCTCGTCAAGAGCGAACGCTACTTCGACGCCTACGACCAGGTCTTCGCCCACTACTTCCAGGGGGCGACGATTTCGGAAGGGGAGGAGGTCGAACTGACCGATATCGCGAAAGCGCTCCTCGAGGAATGGCTGAGGCATCCGCAGGAGATGGCGGAGGCCCTCGGCCTCGACGAAAAGCAGCTTGCGCAATACACGCCGGAAGAGCTGATCCGCTACTTCCTCGAGAGGCTGAAGGAGCAGAAGGAGGCCCATCACGGCGGCAGCCGCTGGATCGGGACGGGGGGGACCTCCCCGGTCGGCCATTCCGGCCGGCACCCCGGCGGGATGCGCGTGGGCGGCTCCCCGCGGGGGAAATCCGCGGTGAAGGTGGCGATGGAGAGGCGCTATAGGGACTACAGCCAGGAGGGCCCCCTCACCGAGAGCCAGATGAGCGAGGCCCTCAAGCGGCTCCGGCGGATGATCCCCCACGGCCCGCGGGATCTAGTCAACGTGGACAGGACGATCTACGAGACGATGAAAAGCGGCGGTGAGATCTCGATCGTCTTCGACCGCCGCCTCGCCGACCGCCTCAAGGTCATCCTGATGATCGACAACGGCGGCTGGTCGATGGACCCCTACATCGGGATCGTCCAGACCCTGTTCAATTACACCCGTTCCCAGTTCAAGGACCTCAGGATCTACTATTTCCACAACACCCTCTACAGCCGCGTCTGGCGCGATCCCCAGCGCCACTTGCAGCCGGAGATGCTCGAGGAGTTCGTGCGCCGGGACCCGGAGACCCGCCTGATCATCGTGGGTGACGCGGCGATGGCCCCCTACGAACTGATGGGGGAGAACGGCTCTCTCTACCTGGGCCAGAATGACAGCCAGCGCAGCGAGGAGCGCCTGAAGTTCCTCGCCCGGACCTTCCGCCATGCCGTCTGGCTCAATCCCCAGCCGGAGTCGAGATGGAATTACACCTGGACGATCGGCGCGATCGGCAAGATCTTCCCCATGTTCGAACTCACCTTGGACGGCCTGGATAAGGCGGTCCAGCACCTCATGAAGCGGCGGCATTAGGGGAAAATATTTCTCGGACTCGGAGAGGCGGTTTGAAGCGCCGCGATCACGGGAATACCGTCAACTGAGCCCGAATAGCGGCAAGATCCCGAAGCGGCTGGACGGTGATCTTTTATAGCTATAAGAGGAAAAGCCAAGATCTTCTACCGTCGGCGCCGTCAGGACAGCCCCCTCCCCAAACAGCTGATCAAAAATTGCTTTGAAAAAATTGATAGTATGTCCCGGATTTCCAGGAACTGACAGGGATCGGCGCAATGTGGCTGAAAAGAGGTTCAATTACCTTGTTCTGAAGTTCAGGAGTCCGGTGCAATCAATCAAGCGGTCAAGGTTACGCAGAGTGAACACTTTGCCTCTCGTTGCGATAAGAATCTTCTTCATGTCCTCGCGACGCACCCCGAACCCTCGCCCGGCAATGCAGGCTATCACCTCGTATTTTGGCCTGTCCGATGGTTGTCCGGCCATGCTTAGCTCCCCCAGATGCTGGATGCGGGTGGCCTTATCACGGGCCGTGCCGTCGTCCTCTGTAATTTTTGCCTCGATGATGACCTGGGGATTGAATTCACTCGGGATGATAAAATCGGGCGTCTGGTCGAAACCAGGTATTTTCTCGGCCCGCTTGGTTTTCCGATAGCTGATGCCGGCTTTGCTCAGCGCATCTTCAATGGCTGCCTCAAGGCTGTCTCCGACAAGATCACTGACGGAATCGCGGTGAGACCGGCAAATGGTCGCCCAAGAAAACGCTCATAGAGAAGCATGGCATAAGGTACACCCATTCCTGCAAGCGTCTGTACGCCACCGATGCCCGTTTTTGTATCAGCCTTGTCGAGGCGATGGATTTTATCGCTTGAAGCCGGGGGCGCTCCTTCCTTCAGCAGTATACAGGCGGTGTCAATCAATGCCTTCACCCGCTCAACGGTGACTTTACCATCGGCAAGAGGCGTAAGCGGCGATAAACGTATCTTTCGGTCAAGGGAGCGGACAAAGCCTTGACTGACTTCAACGCCTGTCTGCACAGTGGCTAGATACGCCCACTCCGGTGGCGTGAAGCCCAGCATGGTCCGCAACACCAGGATCACAATGGGGGCTTCAAAAGTCTTTTGAAGCAGCGATTCGGGTTCAAGAAAGGTGAAACCCCTGGTGGCTTGTTTTAGCGCCTCGTAACCCTGTTCGAAAACGGGGTAATCGATGAAGCCGAGGCCTTTGGGCATGATGAGAAATTCCGATTCGAGACATGAAAAAACTGCGGTAACGAACGTATCGAGATCAGCCTGAACTTCGGCAAAAGGCAGTTCAAAAGGAAATTTCATCATCAACTCCCCCATAGGAAGTCCTGTTTTCCTGAACATAGTCATACTGCTGAAGCGGCGGTGCGTTCAGGTACGTTTCCTTCAGATGATCCTCGATACATTCCAAGGGATGTCCTTGCCCCAGTTCCGCGGCAACCACGGCGAGTTTTTCCGATGCCGGCCGCGTCCTGATCCAGGTCGCGCGCAGCCGCCAGATGGCGAGCCGGGCCAGATGGCCGTAGATGATGCAACGGATGTCGCCGCGGGTCGGTTTAAGGCCTCCGACCTTCAGCTTCTGCAGATCATCCAGGACCAGGGCGGCAATCTGGGCAGGCGATTCCGCAAGCCATTTGCGCGGTATCGTTCCGGTCGAACGGCAGACAAAAACCGTATCCACGATCGACGAGCCGGTGCCGCTGATATGGATCGATGCGCCCATTTCCGCCGGGCAGGGGATCGAAGCGGAGCAGGCAAGCCCGGCATCGAGAATCGCCGCAATCACGGGATGATACGCCTCCAGCCTGTTGTGATGGTAGGTGAAGGCCAGCGGTCTTCCCGGCTTCAGGGCTTTCGCCATGTTCTGGAAAACGGCGGACAAGCCATGGGTAAAGTGGTCCAGACCTCGGTCCATCGTGACGTTACCGGTTAATTCGTCGGGATTGCGTGTAGAGCGGAGTTGAAATATCGGGTTTTCCGGACTGACCAGTTTCCGAACCCAGACATAACAGAAATCCATCAGCTCGGCGTACTGGACGTTGCCGAAATAGGGGGGATCGGTAAAGACGCCATCCAGGCTGTTGCCGGGCAAATCCGCATTCGTCGCGCTCCCGCAAAGAAGATGAACGCCCCGGGGGGCCGTGATCAAATCGCCGTTTCTCCGGTCGCCGATCCATTCATTAGCGATGGGCGCCAGGATCTTTCTGCCCCCTTCATGGCGGGTCTCGAAAGGGTGATCGCAGTATGTCTTCGCTTTCACGTATTTCTCCAGGATATTCGACCAGCCGCCGCTTCCCACGCTTGTGCCGCCGCCGTTGGCGATGCCGAGGAGGTTGGATTCGCACTGGATCAGCCCAACGGGAAAGCCGTGGACGGAGAAGATGTCGAGGGACTTGAGGGCCATGGCGTCGTACCGACAGAGCATGTTCTGGTAGCGCAGGAGGTCCGAGAGGTTTGTGATCAGAGCGTTCCTGATCCGTTCATCCCCTTCCTCGGCAATGGCCCGGCAGCTCAGCTCCAGACCCAGCAACTGCCGGCTGTTGAACATCTCCCGGTATGTCTTGTACCCCCAGCGAAAGAGACGGTCGGTCTCGTCGCCTGGCAGGATTTTATCGTCAGGAACATGGGGTGTCCCGATTTGTTCAAGAAGAGAGGAGGCCTTGTCGTAATGGAGCAGGTCGTTTTTGTCGGGCCGTTTGAAGAAACGACCCTGATGGGTCGGCTTGCAGCGGCGGCAATGGTATTCTATCGCGAACATGCGGTGACGGGGCGGGCCTGCGGCCGGGTCGGGATAGGCATTGACCTTCCCGCAGCGGGGGCAGGCGCATTTGTTTCTTTTTGCCGGTCCCTCGGTGGATAGTCTGCCGCCGCAGGACCTGCAGATGCCGGGATGTTTCCGGTCTTCGACGCCGTTCAAGTCGCCGCAGACCGCGCAGATGATCACATTTTCCGTATGTCGCTTATTTTCGGCCAGGAGGTAGCCGGGAAACAGGTCGATTTCATGACCGCAATGGCTGCAGGTCTGCTTTTTGACCCAGAGAAAATACTTGACGTGGGCCTCTGGAGTGCCGCATTCAAGACATTGGGTGCGGTAGAAGGCGCCGATCTGCTTCTCCAGGCTGCGGGTAAGATCTTCCGCCGATTTTCTGTACTTTCTCAAATCGAGATGCTCGATCTCACGGCTCACAATCCAGTAGGCCATCGGATTGATGTCATAGCCGGTCACATCACAACCGACGCGGTTAGCTTCGATAAGCGGCGTACCGCCCCCCATGAAGGGATCGGCGATGGCGATTCCTTTCAGGTCGTTTGAGCTGTAGAAGGCCTCCCGGAGAGGTTTGTCGCTGAATTCGGAAAGGATAAGACCCCTGAACAGTGTACCGGGCCGCCGGGCAAACCACTTATGCACGGCAATGATGGGGCGGTAGTTCTGCTGGATCTGTTTTTCCCGCAGGGCAAGGTCGGAAATAAATGGAATGTCGAATTTTTTTTCGATGGACATGGGGTGCCTATAATCTTTTCTCCAAGGCAATGCAACCTTTCTCCACGTTCAATTCCTTGCCTCCTGTTCCATGACCCGAAGCGCGTTGACGATATTCTCCCCTTACGGCATCGAGGAAATGCCTGGAGTTGTCTTCGCGATTTCGAGTAGAATTTTAATCTCTCCGTGCCTTTCAGAAGATTTGTGATCAGGTGTTAAGCATTGGTTATAAGCCACCGTTGTTGAGTATCAGCGAAGTCACCTTTTTAAAGTAACTTCAGTGCTCTGAAGTTACTTATTGATATGAAATAACTAATCATATAGCGACGGTGTCAATCATTTTCATGTCAATTGATTGCTCTGGTTCGTTGCCCTATCGAGGATCTCTTCAAGGGTGTTTTTCAGTGATGTCAAGGCCACTGTGACCATGTCCCGATCCTCCGTTGAGAACGCTGGAAAATCCAGGTCGGCGATCTTACACTCCATGGCGCAGATGTTGTTGACCAGCGCTTCCGCCTTGGTGCGCTTCCTGCCCGTATAGTTTTCTCTATGCCGGACTAAAGCCCTGTACACCTTTCCGGATTCCGGTATCAACTGCAACCCCAAGGGCATGGTGACAGAGGACGAGAGCGAATGCGTATCGAGACAGCGGGTAAACGCTAAGGAAATCAAGTTGGTTTGTAGAGGTAACGTTACAGATAAATTGAAAGGATATCAAGGAAAATATAGATGAAGGATGGGCAGGAGGGATGTGGAGGTTGGCGCGATGATGCCTGTGTTTTCGGGTCATAAAAAAGTCCTTGACAGATTTCGCCGATGTGCTACAAAGCCGTAAAACGTAATACAGAGACTTGGTGATGTCCGAACTGGTTCGTTTCGGGGTTTCCCTGGAAAAATCCCTCCTGGACAGGTTCGATAACCTGATCCGGGAAAAACAGTACACCAACCGCTCGGAGGCCCTGCGGGACCTGATCCGCCGGGAGCTTGTCCAGAAGGAATGGCAGGGGGGGAGCGATGTGGCCGGCGCCATTACCCTCATCTACGACCACCACAAGCGGGATATCCTGAGCAGGGTGACGGACACCCAGCACGAATTCCAGGAGGCGATCATCTCCACCCAGCACATCCACCTCGATCACGACAACTGCCTGGAGATCGTGGCCGCCCGGGGCAAAGCTAAAGAGGTCCGGAAACTGGCCGATGCGCTTCGGTCCATCAAGGGGGTCCGTCACGCGACTCTGAGCATGTCCAGTACGGGGCAGGAGATCGAGTAGCAGTATTATTTTTTTTCTCTGTACGTGTTACGATTTTTATATTCATGGCATTACGTCTATGTGAAGGAGGGTTGGGTATGTTGCGTCATCCGATCAAAAGCGCGGTCTTGAGTGCGGTCCTGATGCTCCATTCAATCGCCTGGGCGGCCCATCCGCTCATTACCGACGACACGGGCACCCAGGGGCAGGGGAAGTTCCAGATTGAGGTAAGCGGCCAGTATGACTCGAACAAGGAGACGGTCGGCGGTGTGTCGACAGAGTCAACGGGCAGCCAAGTCGCGACGACCCTGTCCTATGGTTTTACCGAGAATATGGATATTGTTCTCGGTATTCCCTATCAGTGGGGTAAGGGTAAGGAAGATGGAATGACGGTTTATGACGAGAAGGGGATCGCGGACATGACCGTCGATCTCAAGTGGCGATTCTTTGAGAAGGATGGGTTGAGCCTGGCGTTTAAACCCGGGGTGAGGATCCCCACCGGCAATGATGAGAAGGGACTCGGTGCCGGGAGGACAGGATACCAGGCATTCCTCATCGGTTCGTTGGACGCCGCCCCGTGGACGTTTCATACGAATGTCGGCTACATCGGGAACGAAAACAAGACAGATAAAGAAAAGAGCATCTGGCACGCGTCTCTTGCCGCGACCTGCGAGATTGTCAAGGACCTGAGGCTCGTCGGGAACATCGGCATCGAACGGAACCGAGACAAGGCGGCAAGCCAAAACCCTGCTTTTCTCCTTGGCGGACTGATTTACTCCGTTTCCGAAAATTTCGATATCGATGTGGGCGCGAAGTACGGGCTCAACGCGGCAGAAATCGATTGGTCATTGATGGCCGGGATGGCGTTCCGGTTTTAATAGGCACGATCTCTGGATGGTACTCATAATGTATAACGAGGAGGAACAACCATGCACATGGCAGATGCGTTGCTTTCCCCCGCGGTGGGGGCTACGTTGTGGGCCGGAACGGCGGCGGTCGGAGGATATGCCTCGAAGAGACTGAAGGAACGGATCGACGATAGGCTGATCCCCCTGATGGGGGTTCTCGGCGCCTTCATCTTCGCGGCGCAGATGATCAATTTTACGATCCCCGGGACGGGATCGAGCGGGCACCTGGGCGGCGGGATGATCCTCGCCGTCATCCTGGGGCCCCATGCCGCCTTTCTCGTCATGGCCTCGGTCCTGACTGTTCAGGCGCTCTTTTTCGCCGACGGCGGACTGCTGGCCTTGGGCTGCAACATCTGGAACCTGGGCATCTACCCCTGCTACCTGGTCTATCCGCTCATCTACAAACCGCTGCTTGGGAAAAGCCAGAAGCAATCGCGGATTATAATCGCTTCTGTTACGAGCGCCGTCGTTGCCCTGCAACTCGGCTCCTTTTCGGTCGTCCTGGAGACGCTGCTGTCGGGCAAGAGCGAATTGCCCTTCGGCGCCTTCGTCCTTCTGATGCAGCCGATTCACTTGGCGATCGGCCTCGTCGAGGGATTTGTCACCGCCGGCGTCATCAGCTATGTGCACGGCGCCAGACCGGACGTCATCGAGAGCGTTTCTTCTTCCCGGCCCCTCGGCGACCGGGTTTCACTGAAGAAGATTGTCATTACCTTTGCGGTATTGGCGGTCATAACCGGCGGGGTTCTCTCCTGGTTCGCCTCCACGAATCCCGACGGTCTGGAGTGGGCCGTTGAGAAGGCCTACGGCAGGAGCGAACTGCCGGAGAAAGGGCAGGGGATTGCCCCGGTGCTCAAAGCCATCCAGGAAAAGACGGCGTTCCTTCCCGATTACAACTTCAAGCCGACAGGAAGTGCATCGGAAAAGGAAGAGGCAGACCCCGGCTGGCCGGGGATCGATGCGGGGACCTCCGCGGCCGGCCTTGTCGGCGCGGCCATCGTCCTGGGAATGATCGTGTTTGTCGGCATGGGGATTAGGGCTTTCCGGCGCAGAGATACCTGACGGCTTCGCAAGAATGCTTTCTCACCGGGGCGAGGGTAGGGATGACACTATGACCTTTGACGAGCGCTATTTCGACATCGGCCGGCTGGACAGGCTCTCCTACAAGGACACCTGCGTGCACCGTCTCGACCCGCGGGCCAAGGTGATCGCAACGGTGATGTTTCTGTTCACCGTCATCTCCTTTCCCAAGTACGAGGTGGTCGCCCTGGCCCCGTTCTTTCTTTTCCCGGTGCTGTTGATGACCGTGGGCGAAATCCCGATCCTGTTCATTGTAAAGAAGATGATCATCGTTTCCCCCTTCGCGATCTTCATCGGCATCTTCAATCCGTTCCTGGATACCCGAACGGCGGTCGTGATCGCCGGCATCCCCGTATCGGCCGGATGGCTCTCCTTTCTTTCGATTCTACTGAAATTTGCCCTCACGATCAGCGCGGCGCTCCTTCTGATAGCAACGACGTCGTTTCCGGCCGTCTGCCATGCGCTCCGACGGCTCGGCTTCCCGGCGCTCTTTGTCTCGCAGCTCCTTTTTTTGTACCGCTATCTCTTTGTCCTGATGGAGGAGGCGATGCGGATCATCCGCGCCCGGGAAATGCGGTCATTCGGCAGGCGCAGTACCGGCATGAAGGTGTTCGCGCGGCTAATCGGGACTCTTTTTCTCAGGACCGTGGATCGCGCGGACAGGATCTACTACGCCATGCTCTCCCGCGGCTTTCAGGGAGACGTCCCGACGCTCAAACGATCCCGCATCGCGGCAGCGGACCTGGCGTTCATGGCGGCGACGGTCGCCTTTCTCGCGGTTTTCCGCTCTTTCCGCGTGACCGAGGAGATCGGTCGCATTGCGCAGGAACTGTTCTTATGAGCCATCACATCGTCGAGTTCAAAGACGTCTTTTTCCGGTATCCCGACGGGACGGAGGCGCTCAGGGAGATCCATTTCCGGATCGTTCATGGGGAATCGGTCGGCGTCGTCGGCGCCAACGGCGCAGGCAAATCCACGCTTCTCCAGCATATGAACGGCTACCTGATGCCCACTTCGGGGACTGTGACGATCGGAGATGTTGTTCTCACCAAGAAGACTCGACGGGAAATCCGGAAAAAGGTCGGCGTCGTCTTTCAGAATCCCGACGATCAGCTGTTCATGCCGACGGTTTTTGACGATGTTGCGTTCGGGCCTCTCAATCTCGGGCTGGACGAGGCGTCGGTGCGGGAGCGGGTGCACCAGGCCCTGAGTGTGGTTCGCAGCCTCGATCTTCGGGACAAGCCGCCGCACCACCTCTCGGCCGGACAGAAAAGCGCTGTCGCCATCGCCTCGGTCATGGCCATGGAGCCCGACATTCTCGCGATGGACGAACCCGCCGCAAACCTGGACCCCCGATCCCGGCGATCGCTGATCACCCTGCTCAAGACCTTCAAGCATTCCAAGATTATCGCCTCGCACGACCTCGACCTGATCCTCGATGTCTGCGGGCGATGCATCGTGATGAGGGACGGCAGGGTGGTCGCGGACGGTCCATCGGCGGAGATCCTCTCGGACAGGAGTCTGCTCGAAGAAAACGATCTGGAGCTGCCCCTTTCGCTCCAGAGGCAGGTAATGGCATAAGGGGAAGGATTTTTTACGAAGCTGTCAAGGTTGATGAACCCGTAAAAAGTGAGATTTCCCCTCCCCCGGCGGGAGGGGATTAAGGGGAGGGGGAAATAACATACGGCAATACAGTTGCTTACCACCCCCACCCTAACCCTCCCCCATCAAGGGGGAGGAGATTTTGGACTTTTGACGAGTTCGTCAAGGTTTGCCGGCCCTGTAACGGGCCAAGGCAGTTTCGTAGACCTGCCTGACCGCCACGCCGTGTTCGGTTGCGGCCCGTTTGCAATCCTCGTACTCGGGTGAGGCGGTGATTTCCCTGCCGTTCCGCTCCCCGATCTTGATCCGGACGACCCCGAACTCCGTGGCGACCTCCTCCCAGCGGCGATCCAGGCAGATCCGCTCCCACCTTGAGATCCGGACGCCCAATGTCGAGGTCTCGGCCAGGACGACGGCCGTGATCGACTCCGTCCGATCCGGGTCGCAGATCACCGACAGAAGGGTCCCCGGCCGGTTCTTCTTCATCTGGACCGGGCTGAGGGTGACGTCGAGGGCGCCTGCGGCGAAGAGTCGCTCCATGGCGGTTTCGTAGAACTGGGGATTAAGATCGTCGATGTTCGTCTCGATAACCGCCACGCTCCGGGGTGCGGGGAGACGGACATCCTCCTCCCCGATCATGACCCGGAGCGCGTTCGGGATGCCGAATGCGTTCTTCCCGGCGCCATAGCCAATCTGTTCGACTCTCATGGCGGGAAGCGGCCCGAATTCAGAGGCGATCTCCCGGATGATCGCCGCGCCGGTCGGCGTGACCAGTTCCCCTTCGATGTCCAGCTTCCGCCAGGGAACGCCGCGGAGGATCTCCGCGGTGGCCGGCGCAGGCAGCGGGAAGACGCCGTGCGAACCCCTCGCATAGCCGTGAAAGGTGGGCATGGGACTCGCGACGACCTTCGGCCAGCCGAGCATCTCGAGACAGAGGGCCGTGCCGACGATGTCCACGATGGCGTCCATCGCCCCCACCTCGTGGAAATGGAC
>JAHJXP010000082.1 GCA_018827585.1 Pseudomonadota bacterium
CGTCCCAGCTTGATGCAGGTCTCGGAAGTGGAGCGCCACCCGGTCGGGCAGGCGACGAAACAGTGGATGTAGGAGGGCCCCTTTATCTGCCGCGCCTTCTTCACCTTGTTCATGAAATCAAGCGGGTAGCTCGGGGTGGCCGTCGCCACATAGGCGACGTTGTGGGCAACCATGATCTCCGGCAGGTTTTTCTTCCAGACCTGGTTCCCGGGGATCTTCTTGCCGGCGGGGGCCGTCGTCGTCGAGGCCAAAAACGGGGTGCCGCTGGAGCGCTGGATGCCCGTGTTCATGTATGCCTCATTGTCGAAGCAGACGTAGAGCATGTCGTGGCAGCGCTCCATCGCGCCGGACAGGGCCTGGAAGCCGATGTCCATCGTCCCGCCGTCGCCGCCGATCGCAACCGACTTGATTCGCCGGTCCGCGATCTTCCCCTTGCGCCTAAGCGCCGTGAGTCCGGCCTCGACCCCCGACCCCACCGCTGCGGAGTTCGGAAACGCGACGTGGATCCAGGGCAGGTTCCAGGCCGTCGTTGGGTAGAGGCTCGAGATCACCTCCATGCAGCCGGTCGCGTTGGTGATGACCGTATCCTTCCCGAGGGCCTTGCACATCAGGCGGATCGCCAGCGCCTCGCCGCACCCCTGACAGGCGCGGTGGCCGGGGCTGAAGAACTCCTCCTTGCTGACCAGCTTCGGCGCGTACAGGTCGAAGTTCCCGATGATGCTTACAGGGTTTTTCTTTGCCGTATTCATTATCCCCTCACTCCGTAAAATTCGTATGGTTCTGATAGTTTACCCTTGGCCGCCCGCCGGACCATGTCCATGAAATCCTCCACCTGGACGTCCCGGCCGCCGAGGCCGATGATGTAGTTGACGATCTTGGGACGTTTCGTTTCTCTGTAGAGGGCGGAGCGGATCTCCGAGAAGACGGGGCCGCCGGGGCCGCCGAAGGAGCAGGCGCGGTCCGTCACGGCCAGCACCCGGATCCCCTTCACGGCCTTTTTCAGATCGTCGAAGGGGAAGGGCCGCCAGAGCTTGATCTTCAGAAGGCCGGCCTTCACGCCCTGCTTGCGCAGCTCGTCGACGGCGATCTCCGCCGTCTCGCCCATCGATCCCATCGTCACGAGCGCGATATCGGCATCTTCGGTCCGGTAGGACTGCACCGGCTCATACTTCCGGCCGAACTGCTCCTCCCACTCCTTCCAGACCTCCTTGATCACCTTGATGGAGTTGACGATGGCCACGTCCTTGGACTTCTGCGCCTCGGCGTAGATCTCCGGCATGCCGAGGGTGCCCATCGAGACGACCCGGTCGGGGTGCAGCGTGGCGTAAGGGATATACTCGGGAAGGAAACGGTCCACCTCCTCCTGGTCGGGCATGATGATCGGTTCGACCATGTGGGTGAGCTGGAAACCGTCCATGTTCACGTTGACGGGGAGCATCACCCGGCGGTCCTCGCCCACCTTGAAGGCCTGGATCGTCATGTCTACGACCTCCTGGCCGTTGTCCGCAAAAAAAGATATCCAGCCGGTATCGCGCATCGGCATGATGTCGCTGTGGTCGTTCCAGATGTTGATCGGGCCCGACACGGCGCGGTTGGCGATGATCATCACTATCGGGAGCCGCATCGCCGACGCGATCGGCAGGACCTCGCTCATGAACAGGAGCCCCTGAGAGCTGGTCGCCGTCACGGTGCGAGCGCCGGTGGCCGAGGAGCCGATCGCGGCGCTCATCGCCGAATGTTCGGACTCCACGGTCATGAAGGAGGCGTCCACCCTTCCGTCGTTGACGATGTCCGAAAGATGCTCTGCCACATGGGACTGAGGCGTGATGGGATACACGGCTGCTACGTCAAACCTGCAGAGTGCGGCCGCCTCCGCGGACGCAATCGCCACTTCCATTCCTACTCGCTTGCCCATCCTTCTATTCCTCCTATTCCTCCTCATTCACCATTTTGATGGCGACCGGCCAGCACTCATGGGCGCAGATTCCGCAACCCTTGCAGTAGTCCAAGTTCGCCTCAAAGAATCCGTCCGCCGTCTCGGTCACACAGCCCTCGGGGCAGTATATATAGCAGACGCCGCACTTGATGCATTTTGCATTATCCCAGATCGGGCGCTTCGC
>JAHJXP010000083.1 GCA_018827585.1 Pseudomonadota bacterium
AAGGGGGAAACGGTGGAGGAGGTGACCGGGGCGGCCCGCGTCATGCGGCAAAAGGCGACACGGATCGACGCCCGCTCGTCGGTCGTAGTGGACACCTGCGGGACGGGCGGCGACGGGAGCAACACCTTCAACATCTCGACCACCGCGGCCTTTGTTGTCGCGGCGGCCGGTCTCATCGTGGCGAAGCACGGCAACCGGGCGGTCTCCAGCGGCTGCGGGAGCGCCGACGTCCTGGAGGCCCTCGGCGTCAACATCGACGCCGCGCCGGAGATCGTCGAAGAGTGTCTTCAGGAGACCGGCATCGGCTTCCTCTTCGCCCCGAGGCTCCACGGGGCGATGAAATACGCCATCGGCCCCCGCCGGGAGATCGGCATCCGGACGATCTTCAACATGCTGGGTCCGCTCACCAATCCCGCCGGGGCGACCTCCCAGCTCATCGGCGTCTACGATCCGCGGCTCACCGAGATGTTCGCCGGGGTCCTCAAGAACCTGGGGACGAAACGGGCCTTTATCGTCCACGGCGCGGACGGCCTCGACGAGGCGACGGTCACGGGGGCGACCCGGGTCTCCGAGCTGAAGGACGGGATGATCACGACCTACAATATCGATCCCCAGGACCTCTTCGGGGAGACCTTTCCCGCTTCCGACCTCCGCGGCGGCGACGCCGGTGTGAACGCCGTGATTACGCAGGATGTCCTGGCCGGCCGGCAGGGGGCCTGCCGGAAGATCGTCGTCCTCAATTCGGCGCTGGCCATCGTGGCGGGCGGAAAGGCCGGGACGATCCTGGAGGGAATCGCCGCGGCGGAGGCGGCCATCGACAGCGGCGGTGCAATGAAGAAACTCCAGGCGCTGATCGAGAGGAGCAATGGTTGACGACCTCGCAAGAAGTCCAAAATCTCCTCCCCCTTGATGGGGGAGGGTTAGGGTGGGGGTGATATGAGAGCGTCACAGTTGACGGCTTCGCACAGCAGAGGGTTTATAACGTGATATTGGACAGGATCGTCGAGGTCAAGCGACGCGAGGTGGCCGAACGGAAAGGGACGGCCCCCCTTTCCCTGCTGAAAAAGGCGGTCGGATCGATGCCGCCGACCCGCGACTTCCAGCGGGCGCTCGGCGGCCGCTTGTGCGCGGTCATCGCCGAGGTGAAGCGACGCTCCCCTTCCCGGGGAGTGATCCGCGAGGATTTCGACCCGGTCTGCATCGCCCGCGCGTACGAGGCCCACGGCGCGGCGGCCGTCTCTGTCCTCACGGACGAGACATTCTTCGGGGGGAGCGATGCGGACCTTTCCGCCGTGAAGAGCGCCGTTTCCCTGCCGGTCCTCCGGAAGGAGTTCATCATCGATCCCTACCAGATCCACGAGACCAGGGCGATCGGCGCCGACGCCATCCTCCTGATCGCGTCCATCCTCGGGGAAAGCGAACTCCGGGAATACCGTGAACTCGCCGCCTCCCTGGGTCTCGCCTCCCTGGTGGAGGTCCATAACCGCATGGAACTGGAAAAGGCCCTTGGCGCTGGTGCGAAGATCATCGGGATCAACAACCGGGACCTGGAGACCTTTACGACCGATATCCGGACTACCCTCGCTCTCGCCCCCTTCATCCCGGCGGACCGGATCGCCGTCAGCGAAAGCGGGATCAGGGCGCGGGCGGACATCGAGGTCCTCATGCAGGCGGGGATCGGGGCCTTTCTCATCGGCGAGACGCTGGTCGCGGCCCCGGACAGCGGGCTGAAACTGGCGGAACTCATGGGCCGCTGAAGGCGAAGGAACGGCAGCAATGACGGAAATCAAGATCTGCGGGATCACGCGCCTTGAAGACGCCCTCTGCGCCGCCGCCTGCGGGGCGGACGCGGTGGGGTTCATCTTCCATCCGACAAGCCCGCGCTGCATCGCCCCGGAGCGGGCGAAGGCGATCATCGCCGGGCTGCCGGCAGGGATCGCAACGGTCGGCGTTTTCGTCAACCGGGAGGCGGAGGAAGTGGCGCGGACGGCCGGGGAGTGCGGCCTGGATATGATCCAGTTCCACGGCGACGAATCCCCTGAGTATTGCCGCCGTTTCCCGCCGGAGAGGGTAATCAAGGCCGTCTTCCCCCGGCGTCCCGAAGACCTGATGGCACTCGACGCCTATGACGTCCGGGCCTTCCTGGTCGACTTCCGGGAGACCGCTCGCTTCGGCGGGACGGGAAAACGGGCCGACTGGCATCTGGCCGCAAAACTCAGGGAGTCGCATCTCTTGATCCTCGCCGGCGGTCTCGCAATGGGAAACATCGGGGAGGCCATTGCCGCCGTCGCCCCTCACGCGGTGGATCTCAACAGCGGCATCGAACGGGCGCCGGGGATCAAGGACCACGCCCTTCTGCGGGAGATCGTCGGGACGATCCGCGGGGAGGGTCGTCCCCGGTCGAAGGTCGTCTTTGACGCTCCCGTAAAAAGTCCAAAATCTCCTTCCCCTTGATGGGGCAAATAATCTTCCCTCCCCCTTGATGGGGGAGGGTTAGGGTGGGGGTGAAAAATGGTTGTATTTCTGTGAGTTATTTCCCCCTCTCCTTGCCCCCTCCTGCCTCCCCCAGCAAGTGGGGGAGGGGAAGAGGAAGAAAGTTATTATAGCCCTCCCCCCGGGGGAGGGGAATTTACCCATTTTACGAGTGCATCAATAATCAGGCGATGGACTCCCGCCTGCGCGTAAGTGACTGGTCCATTGACTCGTTGCGGCTTTGTCAAAGACGACCTTCGGCCGGGGACGATCCTCCCCGCGGATCGTCCCGACGATCTCCCGCAGAAGGGCGTGGTCCTTGATCCCCGGCGCCCGTTCGATGCCGCTGTTGAGATCCACCGCGTGAGGGG
>JAHJXP010000280.1 GCA_018827585.1 Pseudomonadota bacterium
CAGGCTGCTCTCTTTTATGCGAAAGATTTTATCGAACATTCCGACATGAGGCCGGCATATGCCTGAATCCCTCAGGTTGTATCTCGATCAAATGCTACACCAGGGTCGCCCAAGTATTAAGGCAGGCGGGATATGATGTGTTGCGAGCTTCAGAAACGGGTCAATCCCGCGCCGATGATCAAGTATTGGGACAGCTCCCGATTATTTTCTTTCCTCCCTCCACTTTTCCCCCGTGTCATTCTACATTGAGGCGTTACCGGCAAGCCTCTCCCTCACCCACATTCTGACGAGTGTGGACATACCAAGGCCTTTATGATCCGCAACTTCTTTCAATTCGGCCAGGGTTGGTTCATCGAGACGCAATGTCAGGACCCGTTCTTTTCGGAATGATAAGCCTTCCGGTCCAGGCAGGAAGTCTTTGACAATCTTTCCTGTTTTCATGGGTTCATCCGTGTATATGATTTTCTTTGTCATAAATCTTCTTCCCCTTTCTCCAGTAACCTGCTCCAATGATCCGGATTCTTCCTTCTCTAACGGTAAAGCGGACTGTCATGACGCCGCCTTTTACCTTACCGAGGCAGAAAAAACGATCTTCCTCCCCGCCGTGATCCAAGTCCTCAACGATAACACGCTGAGGATCGGCAAAGGCGTATTGGGCTTCATAGAAAGAAACCCCGTGCTTTTCCGTGTTTTGTTCATTCTTGAAGTCATCCCATTCAAAGTCCGGTGGTTTCATGATGTCAATGTAATACGAACGCATGCTATTGTCAACCGGAAAAAGGGGGGACAGCTCCAATACTGTTCGGCATGATATTTTCCCATAAACATCAGTGTTATAATTCATTGATATAACATGACAAATAGCAATTAACTTCTTCATATTCTGTGAACTGGTGGCTCAGGGCCGACAGATTAATTCCCCTCCGTAATTGCTATAGCCAATGAATATATGCGGTTACGGATTCTGCCTCCGCAGTCAATATTCATGCCGAACAGTATTGGGACAGCTCCCGATTATTTTCGCCATGCTATCAAAAACAGAGTGTTGGCAACGGCACTGGAAATTGCGGATGAGGCCGTAAAATAATTCGCCATGAAAAGCGAAACTATTCAACAGATTAACAGATGTAGATCCGGTCAGCCAGAATATCACGGCGGAGACCATTGCCGCTGCTTTGTCTCCCAGGACCAAAGGGATCGTCGTCGTTCACTTAACTGGGTAGCCTTGCGACATGGATCCGATCATGAATCTGGCTCGCGAGAAGGGTCTATGGGTCGTTGAGGACTGCGCCCAGGCCAACGGGGCAACGTATAAGGGTCGTCAGGTCGGGTCCATGGGAGATGTTGCGGCATTTTCCTTTTGCCAAGACAAGATCATTACCACCGGTGGCGAAGGGGGGATGGTCACACTATGTCTTTGTCGAACCGGAAGCCCTGAAATCAGATTGGTCCAGGGATAGAATCATGACTGCACTCATGGCCGAAGGCATCCCCTGTGGTTCGGGAAGTTGCAGTGAAATCTATCTGGAAAAGGCGTTTGATCAGGGCGCGCTCAGGCCCAAAGAGAGGCTTCCAGTTGCCAAGCAGCTTGGGGAAACCAGCCTGATGTTCATGGTGCATCCGACGCTGTCGGTGGATGATATGGAAGATGTAGTCCGGGCAATGGATAAAGTTATGAGCGTCGCTGTCCGCTGATGGGGATAGGGGGGCAGCGCCCCTATTATTTCCCTAAAGATACTGTCCCCCGAAATTACCCATTTATTCCTTTGACTATTTTACGGGCATGATGTAGATATGCATTGCAATCTTACATCACGGTAGGCAGAACGCAAATGGCCAAGAACGATATCATGACCAGGCTGCTCCAGCAGCCGGAGCGGTCCTTTTTCCTGTTTGGCCCCCGAGGAACAGGGAAGAGTACCTGGCTTCAACAAACGCTTCCCGATGCCTTCAGGCTCGACCTGCTGGATGCCTCTCTTTTTCTCGAGCTTTCGCGCGACCCTCATCGGCTTGAGGCATTGATCGGCGGGCGGGCGGCAGACGCCTGGATCGTGCTCGACGAAATCCAAAAAGTCCCCCCCCTTCTGGACGAAGTTCATCGTCTCATGTGGTTGCAGAAGTGGAACTTTGCTCTTTGCGGATCGTCAGCCCGCAAACTTCGCCGGGGAGGCGCCAACCTGCTCGCCGGCCGGGCGCTGACATTATCCATGGAAAGTTTTTCTGCCACCGAGCTGGGCGATTCGTTCGACCTCGAATTCGCGCTGAATTGGGGTATGCTTCCCTTCGTATGGAACGACCCCCAATACGCCGCCGACATCCTTGCAGCTTATGTGAATACCTATCTCAAAGAAGAGTTGCAGGCCGAGGGTTTAATCCGCAATGTTCCGCCGTTTGTCCGTTTTCTCTCCATTGCGGGCCAGATCAACGGACATATCGTAAATGTCCAGAATATTGCCCGCGATGCCGCCGTCGCCCGGAGTACGGTGGATAACTACTTTGGTGTTTTAACCGACACCCTGGTGGGACACTTTCTTCCCGCATGGCGACCGGGTCTCAAGGTCCGGGAGGCAACACAGCCAAAATTCTACTGGTTCGACCCGGGGGTGGCCCGCGCTTCTGCCGGTTTGTTGCGCGATCCAACAGACCGGCTATGGCAGGGCGCAGCGCTCGAAACAATGATCTACCATGAGCTGCGCGTTTACAACGAAGTCAGCCGTAAACAACGTCCGTTGCACTACTACCGGACCCCGGCCGGTGTGGAGATCGATTTTGTTATTGAAACCGCTCACCGGCGACCGGACAGTCTCCCCCGGGTGATCGCCGTCGAAGTGAAACGGGCCGAGCGATGGGATCGCGCCTGGGAAAAGCCTATGCGATCCCTTGCCGATAACGCCGGAGTGACTGTGGAACGTATGTTTGGCGTCTATTGCGGTTCGCGAAGTTACCAGTTCGACAACATCACAGTATTGCCTTTTGCTGACTTCATAAAGGCCCTCTTTGCCGGCGAGGTCTTTTAGGTTTTAAGTGTTAGGTGAAGATGGCTTATCGGTCTTTTGAAGAACTTGAGGTTTGGAAACTGGGATGCCGTTTGGCTGTCCGGATTTATGAGGTGCTCAAAGAATGCAGGGATTTTCTGAATCAGGATGGGCCAGGAAGGTGTTTTTAGATATCTTTTCTGTGGCCGATCTTTACCACCAGGATCACAAGAGTGTCATCATGAATTTCATAAATGATGCGGTAATCTCCCGCTCTTATTTTGTGAAACTTGTTGTTTCCCTTCATTTTTGTTATAGCCGGGTCTGGCAGATTTTCAGCGAGGGCGTCGATTTTCCTCTTTATTCGTATCAATTCCTTTTGGGGAAGTGTTCTCAGATTCTTTTCGACAGCGGGTCTGAACTTTATTGTGTATGCCATTTTAGAGACCCAATTTTTTCCAGAACTGCTCGGCGGGGATGTCCTCACCCTGCTCTTTTATTGCCTTAATGGCATCGGCAATATCTATGCGGTCTTCTAATTCCTGAAGCAGCCTGAGTTTGTCCATTGCGACCAGAGCGGCAATCTCCTCGCCTCTTCTGGTCAGAATGATAGATTCTTTCCCAAAGGATACGCGGTTAACAATATTAGAAAAGTTTTTTCTGACATCCGCCGTGGATATTTTTGTGGTCATCGCAGCATCTCCTGTGTACGTTATAGACAAATAGTACAATAGAGCAGATAGCATGTCAAGCGGTAATAAAAGGGTTTTAGTCTAACCGTAAAACCTATAATTTCAAGGGAATTTTCCATTGGACGACGGCGATCGGTTTTTTCAGCGATCTGGTTTACGTGTGCGCGCCGGCGCCGCTGCAATCGGGCGTCGCCAAGGGGCTGAGGGAATTGGATCCTGAATATTACAAAGGGCTTTCGCGGATATATCGGGAGAAACGGGACAATATCTGAGACGCCCTTTCACAACCAATAGTTCTCGGTGCACCGATAAGTAATCCTTTTCCCTTTTAAAAATTGGTTGACAATCGTCCGCGAAGTGGTTAATATTCGTCCATGATTAGACGGCATATCCTCAATAAGATTCTGGAAGCGCTTTCCGACACCCCGGTTGTGTTGTTGAGTGGTGCGAGGCAGACCGGCAAGAGCACCCTGGCAAAATGGCTGGCGGAGGGCTCCCATCCGGCGCGGTACGTCACCCTCGATGACGCCGCGGTTTTTGCCTCGGTCAAGCAGGACCCCGCAGGTTTCATCCAAGGTCTCGACGGTGCGGTAGTGATTGACGAGGTTCAACGGGTCCCGGAGCTATTTTCCGCTATCAAGCTAACTGTTGACCGGGAGCGAAATCCGGGACGTTTCTTGTTGACAGGTTCGGCCAATGTATTGCTCCTCCCCCGCCTTTCTGATTCCCTGTCGGGCCGTATGGAAATCCTGACCCTCTGGCCGTTTTCGCAGGGTGAGAAGGAGGGGGGCGACGATGCTTTTGTCGATGCCGTCTTTCATGACCAGGTTCCTTTCGTAAAAGGTTCAGAGAATTGTTCCGACCTGATACAGCGCCTGCTGACGGGCGGCTATCCGGAGATGCTTCTCCGGGTGAAACCGGCCCGGCGCCGAGCCTGGTTTTCCGCATACATAACCACTATCCTGCAACGGGATGTGAAAGATCTGGCCCAAATCAACGGATTGACGGCCTTTCCAAGGCTGTTCTCGCTGCTGGCGGCCAGGACGGGGACGATTCTTAACGTGGCCGAATTGTCACGGAGCGTCGGCCTGCCGCAAACGACCTTGAAACGTTACATGGCGCTATTGGAGACGACCTTCCTCACGATCCTGCTGCCGCCATGGTCGGGAAATTTCAGCAAGCGCCTGGTAAAGACGCCCAAACTTTACCTGAATGACACGGGATTAGCGGCCCACCTTCTTGGCGTCTATTCGGAAGAGATGCTGGGGGATGGCCGGTTTCTGGGCCCGTTGCTGGAAAATTTCGTCCTTCTGGAGCTGTTGAAACAGGCGTCATGGAGTGAAACCCAGCCGCGACTTTTCTATTTCCGCACCCAGGCGGGACAGGAAATCGATGTGGTGATGGAGGATCCGGCGGGACGCATCGTCGGCATCGAAATCAAGGCGGCGGCCACCCTGACGAGGAGGGACTTTGCAGCCCTGAAGGATTTTTCGGAAAGCATGGGCGACGCCTTTCACCTCGGCATCATTTTGTATACGGGTAGCGAACCGGTGTCTTTCGGCAAGAATTTACATGCCCTGCCCGTGTCAACCCTCTGGAAATAAATAGGGGTATGGAAAAAAGGGGTGACAGCGCCCTATTATTTGAAAGGATTGTCTTGAATGCGAGGAGCGCCGACGGTCAACCATTGGGCATCGTGTTGCGCTTGGGGGCCGTCTATGGTTCGCGTATCAAGGGGAATTATGAACGCCTGACACATGCCTTGAAATCTGATTGGTCCAGAGATAGGATCATGACTGCACTCATGGCCGAAGGCATCCCCTGCGGATCGGGAAGTTGCAGCGAAATCTAACCACAATTTCTATCTTGCTTTTTATATCCGTTCAGGTATAAGATGCTCATGACAAATCCAGAAGAAAAGCCACTCGCATGGTTGGGTAGCAGCAAAAAAGACTTGATGGCCCTGCCGATGGGTATTCGCAAGTTCTTTGGTCATGCCCTGGACTTTGCCCAACGAGGAGAGCGGCACGATGCAGCCAAAGTTCTTAAAGGATTCGGGGGCGCGGGTGTATTGGAGATCGTGGATAATGACCAGGGCGGCACGTATCGAGTGGTATACACCGTCAAGTTCAGGGAGGCGGTTTGCGTGTTGCATGTGTTCCATAAAAAGAGCAAGAGCGGCATCGCAACACCAAAGTTAGATATGGACATCATCCGCGAACGCTTGAAAATCGCGGAGAAACTGTCAAAGGAGATGCGGGATGAATAAGCGAATGATTGATGGCGTCGAAGTTGAGATTAGTTCCGGCAATGTCTTCGCCGACGTTGGCTTGCCCGATGCGGATAAACTGAAAATCAAATCGGGGCTCGTGATTGAGATCACCAAGGCGGTGCGCAATCTTGGCCTGTCGCAAGAGGAAGCCGGTCGCCGTATGGGGTTGCCTCAACCCAAACTATCCGGCCTGCTCCGTGGCGATTTTTCCAACGTATCTGAACGGAAATTGATGGATTGCTTGAACCGGTTAGGCTACGACATTGAGATCAAGGTCAGGCCGGCAACTGCGCCGGTTGGACATCTGATGCTGGCCATTAATTATAATTAACAGGGGGCAGTAAATGGGGGTCTCGTCAAAAGTCGTCATTCCCGCGTAGGCGGGAATCCAGAGATCGTGTAACTGCATAAAAATACTGGATTCCCGTTTTCACGGGAATG
>JAHJXP010000084.1 GCA_018827585.1 Pseudomonadota bacterium
AGCTTTTTTACGATTAAATACACTCATTTCAGCTAAAATTTCCGACTCTGTTTGCACCTGTTGTCCGTTCAGACGCCAAGGTCTCTGAACACTGACCTGGCCCAGTAGGCCAGAGATTTTATGTTGGACTAAAAAAAGGGGGAGTTATGTCAAGAAAATTGCTGATTAGTGTAGTTGTGGTATCGTTATGCTTTCTAGGCTTGGCGCTCGCACAGGAAGGGAAGTACCCGAACAAGCCCATCAGACTGATCGTGGGTTACGCGCCCGGTGGCGGCAGTGATATCATGGGCAGGCTGATTGGCCAGCAAATCACCGATGCCATGGGCCAGAGAGTCGTCGTCGAAAACAAGCCGGGTGCGGCCCAGAATGTCGCCGCAGAGTACTTCGTTAAACAACCCAACGACGGTTACACCCTGTTCATGAGTTCAGCGGCCTTGGGCATCAACATCAGCCTTTATCCCAAGATCAATTACGATCCGGTAAAAGACTTCGCACCGGTGGCGATTTTTGCGACGAGTCCGAATCTGTTGCTGGTGCATCCCTCATTTCCCGCCAGGAGCATCGCGGAATTTCTCGCCGTCGTAAAAAAGAATCCCGGCAAGTACAATTTTTCCTCATCCGGCAGCGGCAGTACACAGCACCTTTCCGGGGAACTGCTCAAGCTCATGATCAACACGGACATTACACATGTTCCTTATAAAGGCACTGCACCTTCCATGACTGGATTGGCGAGCGGGGAGGTTGATTTTACCTTTTGCAACATTCCCGCAGCACAGCCGCTGATGGCGGCGGGCAAGGTCAGAGCAATCGGGATTACCAGTGCCAAGAGATCGCCGTTGTTACCTGAATTGCCGACCATGGTAGAAGGCGGCCTGCCGGGTTTTCTCACCGAAACCTGGTATGGGGTATTGGCGCCGACGGGAACCCCAGCCGATGTGATAAGCGCGTTGAATACGGTCATCGTGAAGGCCGTGCAGAAAGAAGATTTTCGTGCACGGCTGGCGCAACTCGGCGCCGATCCGGTCGCGGAAACGCCGGAGTATTTTCGCAAGTTTTTGCTTGAGGAAATCGAGCGCTGGAGCAAGGTGGTGAAGGCGTCCAAGGCAAAGCCAGAATAAATTTCACCAGTACAATAAAAGGGGTTCAACGTTCTGGCGTTGAACCCATTGCCATTTGATTTTTGGCCTATGATATAAACGCACGCGGTGATGCTATGTGCCAATTTTATGAGACATCGTTTCCTGTGAACACCAGATTCATTCTTTCGCAATCAAAAAATCGGCAGCTTGTTGAAGCGCAGCAACATCGACAGGGAGAAGAAGAATTTCTTCCGTCGCCGTGTTCAGGCTGTTGTTCACCCTGGGCTGTTCCGACGGCATCAGTTTTCCACCCGTGTCGTTTTCCATGTTGGGTTTTAGTAAAGAGAAGCATCGCCTGGTTCCTCAGCGGACAGATATTGACCTGCGCACCAAAGGAGGCTCTGTTTAAATTGTAAGTGCAGGACCATGAAGTGATTAATCTACATTTATCATCATTATCGATGCCCTCTTCATAGTTGCTATGAATTGTAACCTTCGATATATGTGTTTAGGTTGCAAAAAACTGACAAAAAGGGGAAAGGAACCTCGATGAAACTGGATTTTCGCAGTAACAGGGATTTCTGGTCAGGTCTGATGTTCTTCGTGATCGGCGTCGCGGCGATACCCATCGCCCGGGATTACCCGTTCGGCAGCACGCTGCGCATGGGGGCCGGTTACTTCCCGACCCTTCTGGGCGCGATCCTCATCCTGTTCGGCATCTACATCATGGTCAAGGGGCTGCGCAGGCACGAGAAGATCGAGGGCAACTGGTCGTTGCGTGCGCTGATCATGCTGCCCTTATCCATGGTGTTGTTCGGTGTTCTGATGCAGTATGCGGGATTCATCCCGGCCTTGGCGGTCCTGATTTTCTGGTCGGCGGCCTCGGGCAGGGAGTTCAAGTTCTTCGAGGTCCTGCTGGTGACCGTTTTGCTGACCGTTCTTTCGGTGGGCGTGTTCATCTGGGGTCTCGGCCTTCCCTATCCCCTGATCAAGGGATTCTGACGAGGAGAGTGTCATGGAGCTGTTCAATAACCTGATTTTCGGGTTCAGTGTAGCGTTGTCGTTTCAGAATGTACTCTACTGCTTCATAGGCTGTCTGTTGGGCACCATGATCGGCGTGCTGCCCGGCATCGGTCCAATGGCGACGATCGCGATGCTGCTTCCTATTACCTTCACCCTTCCGCCAGTCGCAGCGCTCATCATGCTGGCCGGCATCTACTACGGCGCCCAGTACGGCGGCTCGACCACCGCCATCCTGGTCAACCTTCCGGGCGAGACCTCGTCGGTGGTCACGTGCATCGACGGTTACCAGATGGCCCGCCAGGGTCGCGCCGGCCCGGCGCTCGCGATCGCGGCCATCGGATCGTTCTTTGCCGGCACCGTGTGCACGATGATCATCGCGATGTTCGGCCCGCTAATCGCCGAGATAGCGTTTAAGTTCCGTGCGCCGGAATACTTCTCGCTGATGCTGATGGCCCTGGTCACCGCGGCGGTGCTCTCCCAAGGCGACACGAGCAAGTCGCTCGCGATGGTGTCGCTGGGATTGCTGCTCGGTGTTGTGGGCGCCGATCTCAATACCGGCGTGCAGCGCTTCACCTTCAACATCACCGAGTTGGCGGACGGCATCGGCTTCGTGATCATCGCCATTGGGGTGTTCGCGGTGGGCGAAATCATCAGCAACCTCGGCGAGTTGCAGGAACGCCAGGTTTTCACCTCCAAGGTGGAAAGCATCTACCCGACGCTGCAGGACCTGAAGCAGTCCATCGCCCCGATCATCAGGGGGACCGCGATCGGGGCGTTCTTCGGCACGCTGCCCGGCACCGGGCCGGCGATCTCTTCGTTCTCGTCCTATCTGGTCGAAAAGAAGGTCGCCAAGGATCCGTCGCGTTTCGGCAACGGCGCGATCGAGGGGGTGGCGGGACCGGAGTCCGCCAACAATGCCGCAGCCCAGTGCGCATTCATTCCCACCCTGACGCTGGGCATCCCGGGCAGCGCCTCGATGGCACTGATGCTCGGCGCGCTCATCATCCAGGGCATCACGCCCGGCCCAACGGTGATGACCAAGAATCCCGACCTCTTCTGGGGGCTGATCGCGAGCATGTGGATCGGCAACTTGATGCTCCTCGTGCTCAACCTGCCGCTGGTCGGCCTCTGGGTGAGCCTGCTCAAGGTGCCCTATCGCCTGCTTTTCCCGGCCATCATGGTCTTCTCCTCCATCGGCATCTACAGCCTGAACAATAGCCCGTTCGATCTCTACCTCGCGGCGCTCTTCGGCGCCCTCGGCTTCATTTGGATGAGGCTCGGGTGTCCCGCGGCACCGATGCTGCTCGGGTTCATCCTGGGGCCGCTGCTGGAGGAAAACCTGCGGCGGGCGCTGCTTATCTCTCGCGGTGATCCCTCCGTGTTCTTCACGCGGCCGATCAGCCTTGCATTCATGATCGCGACGGTCCTGATCCTGCTGACGATGGCGGTGCCGGCCGTAGGCAAACGGAAGAGCAGCATTTCCGGCTGATACGGCATGCTCGGCCATGTGCGTGGAAAAGATGAGGTGCGACCAAGATGAACCCCCTCTGCACACAGATACACTATCTGCTTTCGCCAAAATCCGTCGTCATCGTGGGAGCTTCGGCAGACTATTCGAAATTTACGGGCAGAACGGTCAAATACGTTTTGAGGCATCGATATCCGGGCAAACTTTATGCGGTAAATCCCACTCGCACTGAAATTTCCGGCATCCCATGTTTCCCCTCGGTGAAAGATCTCCCGGAAGCCGTGGATACGGCGTTTATCCAAATTGCTGCGAAAGGCGTTCCCGGGGTGATTGAGCAGTGTATCGAAAAGAATGTCAAAAGCATCATTATTCATTCCGCCGGTCTCGGGGAAAGCGGCGAAGAAGGGAAGAAGACCCAGGAGCGGATCAAGGCGCAGATCCGTGAAGCGGGGATCCGCGTCGTCGGCCCCAATTGCGCAGGGATCGTGAACATGACGGAAAGCATGATTCTCTCCCCGATCGCCTGCTACGAAATCGACGATCTCCCCGCAGGAAGAATCGGACTCATTTCGCAAAGCGGCGGTTTGACGGGGGCCTACGTTTCCCGGGCGGCGGATCGAGGGATCGGGTTCAGCTATGTCATCTCGACGGGCAATGAGATGGATCTGGGCGTCAGCGAATTTGCGCACTATCTCCTCCGGGATGAACATACCGATGCCATCGCCATCTTCCTGGAGGCTCTGCGGGACGTCAATCTGTTCAGGGAAGTGGCCGTCGAGGCAATGAACCGACGAAAGCCGATCGTCGTCCTCAAGGTGGGCCGCACGGAGGTCGGCGCTCGGGCAGCCGCTTCGCACACCGGCGCCCTCACGGGAGCCGACACGATTTATGACGCCTTTTTCCGGCAGTACGGGATCGTGCGAGTGGAAACTCTGGAGGATCTGTTCGAAGTCCCGGCGCTTTTCTGTAAGGCGAAGCCGCCCAAAGGGAGGAATGTGGGGATCATCACGACGACCGGCGGCGGCGCGACCATCGTCTTGGAAGCGGCCGCTCAAGCCGGCCTTCAGTTTCCCCCGCCTTCCGACAGCGCAATCAGGGAAGCGACGGCATTTTTACCTTCCTTCGCGGCAAAGTCGAATCCCATGGATGTCACGATGTCCGGAGCGGGGGGCGGTTTCAAGAAGGGTCTCGAACTCCTCATGAAGGACGACACCTTCGACATGATCGTCGGCGTCGTGGGGACATCGAGCCAATTCGAACCGCATCTGGGCGTTCAGCCCATTGTTGAGGTATGCAAGGACGCAACAAAACCACTCGTGGCCTTCTGCAATCCCAACGCCGCGGACGCGTTGCGACTCTTCGAGAAGAACGGCATCCCCTCTTTCCGGACCCCCGAATCGTGCGGGCGGGCTCTCGGTTATCTGGTGAAGTACGGAGAGGCCCTCGACGGTTTCAACCGGGGAAAAGGGCAGCAGCGAACAGCCGATCCGGATTCGCCGAACGCCGCAAAGGCCCTGAATATCCTGGTGACCTCAGGACAGATCCTGACCGAGTACGACAGCAAACGCGTCCTTTCCACGTACGGTATCGCGGTGACCAGGGAAAAGATGACCGGCGACGTGGAACAGGCGAAGCAAGCGGCCAAGGAAATCGGGTATCCGGTCGTAATGAAGGTCATGTCTGCCGATATTCCCCACAAGAGCGAGGCGGGCGTGATCAAGCTGGGAGTCCCATCGGAGAGCGAGCTTGTCGCGGCGTATGGGGAACTCCTCGCAAAGGCGAAAAGGTTCAAGGCCGATGTGCGGATCGACGGCGTCCTGATCCAGGAGATGGCGGCAAAGGGAGTGGAACTGATTATCGGTATGAAACGGGACGCCAGTTTCGGTCCCGTCATCATGTTCGGATTGGGGGGAATCTTTGTCGAGGTGTTCAAAGACGTCGCTTTCCGCGTCCCGCCCATCTCCCTGTCGGATGCCCGGGAAATGATCGGGGAGATCAAAGGAGAGAAACTCCTGAACGGCTACCGGGGGATGGAGAAGATGGATTGCGAGGCGATCGCGTCGACATTGATGAGCGTGGCTGGCCTTTCGTTGGATCTTGGCGAAGAGATCCGGGAACTTGATATCAACCCCTTGATCGTTTATCCGCAGGGAAAGGGGATCAGGGTGGTGGATGCCCTGATCTGTCGATAGACTCTCGCGGCGTCAATGACATCAAAACGTTGAGCGGATCAGTCGTCCGGGTTGGACGAAAAAAAACGAATGCAGAGGTGAAGAACAACTATGGATTTTCAATTCAGCGACGAACAGAAGATGTTCCAGGAGAGCGTGCGGAGATTATCGTTAAAACATTTTGCCCCCAAGGCATTTACCTGGGAAACGGGATCGGGGGGGTCGTACCCCTGGGAAAATGCGAAGATCCTGGCGGAAAACGGGCTTATGGGCATGCGCCTCCCCGAGGAGGAGGGGGGACAGGGGGCTTCGCTTATGGACTGCGTGATCGCCATCATGGAGATCACGAAGGTCTGCCCCCATACGGGGGACGTTTTTCAGGCGGGCAACTTCGGCGCCATTCAGCAAGTCGCGTTCCTCGGCAATGAAAAGCTGAAAAAGAGCGTTCTCCCCAAGCTGCTCGCCGGCGAGACGATCATCACGGCGGCGATGTCCGAACCGAACGCCGGATCGGCGGTCACCGATCTGCGGACGACCGCGCGCTTCGAAGGCGACAATGTCGTCATCAACGGCAGCAAGATCTTCAACTCCAACGGCGACAGCGCGGGATATTTCTGTGTCTGGTGCCGCTTCGGCACGGGTGTCGCATCGTCGGGTGCGGTGATCGTCCCCGCCGATGCTCCCGGTTTTTCGCGTGGGAAAACGGAACATCACCTCTCGGGAGAACACCACTGTATGTTGTATTTCGATGAATGCAGGGTGCCGAAAGAATGTGTTCTGATGTCGGAGCAAGGATTCAAGAAACTGATGTCCGTGTTCAACGTCGAGAGAATGGGCAACGCGAGCCGATCCCTCGCCGTGGCCGAATTGGCTTATGAGAAGTCACTGCAATACGTCAAAGAGAGGAAGCAGTTCGACAGGCCGCTTTGTGAATTTCAGGGTATTCAGTGGAAGCTGGCGGACATGAAGCTCCGCATCGAGCAGGCGAGATGGCTCCTCTACAAGGCCGTGGTCGAGGCGGATCGGGGGTTACCCTCGGCCCTGGACAGTTCCCTTGCGAAGTTGGCCTGCAACGAAGCCTCCGAGTTCGTCTGCAGGGAGGCGATTCAGATCCACGGCGGCTACGGGCTGTCCAAGGAATATCCTCTTGCCTATCTCTATGCACGGGCAAGGGGTTGGGTAATCGCGGGAGGTACGGTTGAAATGCTCAGGAACAGGATCGCGGTCGAGATCCTGGGGAGAAATTTCGACCAACGGCCGCCGAAACCCCCTGTCGTCAAGGAGTAGGAGGAAACGGGGGGGGATCGTCACCGTGACAACCGACCTCATTTTGCCGGCGGCATGGAGAAGCGGACATCGTCGGCCGCGATGCGGATATCGCAGGTAACCGCCAGCTCGCATCCCGCGCCATAGGCAAGCCCGTTGATCATGGCAATCACCGGGTAGGGGAAATCGAGGATTGCCTTCATGCCGCTATCGAGGGGGGTATCCCCCTTGGCGGCTTCCGCGATCTCCGGACTGGCGTCAATGGGGAGATCGGAGATATCGAAACCCGAGGAGAAGGCCTTTTCGCCGCACCCCCGGAGAATGACGCAGCGGACTTCGTCCTCCTACCTGAGCCGCCTCAGCAATTCGATAAGCTCGACAAACACCATAGGCGACAGGGCATTCCTTTTCTCAGGCCGATTTATGGCAATGGTGCAAACCCTGTCCATTCTTTCGATCAGCAACCTGTCTCCTATCTTCTCTCCTTACCGGCAACCAAATACGCTAAGCCGCTAAACAACTCCCTGGCTTCTCAATTCTCTTATTTGCTCTGGTGAATAATTTAAAAGCTCGGTCAGGATCTCCTCGGTATGTTCCCCCAAGTGCGGGGGACGCTTAAATCTCTCCTGTTCAATCTCAGACATCTTGATGGGGTTCCCCAGGATTTTCAGTTTTTTATCGTTTCCGTATTCCACCTCAACCACCATATTGCGGCTCAGTGTTTGAGGATCTGTCAGGGCCTTGTCGATAGTGTTGATAGGGGCGATAGGGATTCTCTTCTCCAATAATTCCAACCACTCCTCCCCTGCTTTTTCGAGAAAGGACTCCTCCAGAATGGCATAGAGTTCCCCTTTATTTTTGAGTCGATTCTCCCGGGAATTGAATTTTTGATCATTACTCATATCCGGTTTTCCAATGGCCTCGCACAATTCGGCGAATATGCTTTCCGTATTGGCGTCAATGACAACATCGAAAGTCCTGGTCTTGAACGCCCTGATCGGGTGGGCTGAAACATGGCCTGAGCCAACCGGCCGTGCAATTTCTTTTCCTACAAGATAGAACTGGGCCCTATAGGTGAGCAGCGAAGTTTGACAGTCTGCAAGACTGATATCAATCTGCTGGCCCCGCCCTGTCTTTTCCCTTTGAAAGAGCGCCGCCAAAATCCCCTGAGACGCAAACAGGCCGCCGCTTAAGTCGCCCATGGGCGCGCCCATTCTAACCGGCATCCGGCCGGGTTCCCCGGTATAACTCATAATCCCGCCTCTTGCCTGGATCACCAGGTCAAAGGCCGGCCGATCTTTGAAGGGACCTGTTTGACCGAATCCTGAAATTGAACAGCAGATAATGCGGGGGTTTATCTTTTTCAGCGCAGCGAAATCAACCCCCAATTTCTTAACCACTCCTGGTCTGAAATTGTCAATCACCACATCTGTTGTCTTTGCCAGATCGTAGAATATCTGCTTCCCCTTTTCACTTTTCAAATCGAGAGTCATACTTTTCTTGTTTCTGTTCATTGCAATAAAATAGGCGGATTGACCCTCAAAAAAATAGGGGGGCATCTCTCGCGATGATTCGCCGATCCCCGGTTTTTCGATCTTGATCACCTCCGCTCCCAAATCTCCTAAAATCAACGTACAATAGGGCCCGGCCATGATAAGCGTCAAATCAAGGATCCTTATATCCGATAATGGCAAGCTGCTCATTTTAATCACCTTTTTGTAGATTAGCGTTGGTAGGGCATTGCCTTTTGACGGTGGTAATATATAGGATGAATGGCCCTGTGTGTCAATGAAATGATAAAGCTCGGGCGCGGCATCCGAACTTTTCCGAAGTCGTTATAATTCTCTGACGGCGTCAAATTGCCGCGGATAGGAGGAAGGATCGATTCTCGCCTCGATAAGTTTCGGCATGCCGTCGTCTGAGCTCAGGGCGCCGGCAAGAGCGCCCCTCAACTCTTCTTCGCTATCCGCACGCCAGGTTGGGATGCCGAAGCTGTGACCCAAATCGATATAATTCGGTCTTGCAAAACACGTCCCTTTCGGCGCCGTGTAGCCTTTTTTGATCTGCTTTACGTCTATCAGGCTCAATCTGCCATCCGAGATGATGACCATCACGATGGGCAACTTGTATTGTACGGCCGTCGCCAATTCTGGAAGGCGCATCATGAACCCGCCGTCTCCGCAAAGCGATACAACCTTTCTGTTCGGATGGAGCGCCTGCAGGGCCAGCGCCGCGGGGATCGCGTATCCCATCGTCGCCAACCCGTTGGACATGAAGAAACTTCCGGGCGCAAAGGCGTCCCAAAGCTCGATCACCAAAAGTTTATTGGCCCCGACATCGATCGTCAGCGGCGCATCTGCAGGGGTCAATTCACGGGTAGCGTTTATCACCTCGACAACCGACAGGCCGTCAACCTTGACATTGAGGACCGCTTTCGTGTTTTCCCTGTACTCGCCTATCTCCCGGACCTGCCAACTGGATTCCATATCGACGCAATCCTCGTGAAGTCTCTGCAGGGTGGCGCTGATTTCCCCGACCAATTCGATATCGGCATGGTAGTTCTCCTCGATATTGGGAATGGCGTCGATATAGACGATCGGCTGCCGGTAGCTCCATTTCTTGGGCAGCAGCTCCACCGGATCGAGACCGATTGCTATCAAAAGATCACTCTTTTCGATGATCTGCTGCTCCAGGTTCCCTCCCATGAAGACCCCCAACGACCAGGGATGATTGTCCGGCAGCGCACCCTTGACTTTAGCCGTTTTGAAGGTCGGAAGATTGAACCTCTCCACAAACTTTTTCAATTGCCCGAACACCTCGTTTTTTGCCGTGGTGATGCCCAGCCCGACGATAGCCACCGGTTTTTTTGCCCGACTGATCCTTTTCAATCCCGCATCTAAGCTCTTTCCATCAACCTCCGGCCAAGCCCCTTCAGTAAACGCCCAACTGCCAGGTTCGGATATCTCGGCCTGGGAGAGATCGTTCGGAAAATCGATATGCACCGGCCCTTTTCTCGGCATCCTCGCCGTCCTGAATCCCCGGGCCAGCATTTCGGACCAATTTGTTTTCGTCAGTCCGACCGACAGTTTCGTAACGGGCTTGAAGAGGTCGTTGTGATAAATTTTCTGCCTGTACGCCAGATCGACCAGTTCCGCCCCATACCGATCCGTGAAAGCAAGGACGGGCGACCTGTCCAGATAGGCCTGAGCCAGACCGTTGCACAGGTTCAAGGCGCCCGGCCCCAGGGTGGACATGCACACGCCCGGAACGCCGGTCACATCCCCCACGACGCCCGCCATAATCGCGGCGGACGACTCGTGTTGAGTCAGGATAAATTGCATCCCCTCGTCTTCCGCCCCGTTGATCAGGTCGGCGGTGCTCCCGCCGCCGGGTATGCCGAACAGGAAATCAACCCCGGAAGCTTTCAACGTCTTGCATACGGCCTGATACATTTTCATGACAGCCCACCGTCACCTTTTGGAATCATAGATTTTCCCGGAAACGTATACGCGCCCGTCCATGATCTTGCGGGCGGTCCTGCCCACCGTACAACTGACGATCCCGGGCCCGTCCTTCCCGAATCTAACTTCAACTTTCACATCCATGATCCCCGACGGGTGTCCTATTGCGATCTCTTTTTTCGCGAATACCGGGGAATCTCCCGCTACTGCCCGGTTCACCACGGAACCGGGGAGAACAGCCCCGATTGCCGCCGGGATTCCCGCAGTGATGGCGAAGGTCTTGTGCATCTTCCCCATGGCCATCAGGCGGGCCACCATGTCCACCGACCCTTTTGCGATCATTTTCCCCGACACCGTCAGGTAATCCTGCGCGGCGGAGATGAACGATATTTTCGGAATGGACTGGCTCACCGGGATGCCCATCAGTTCCCCCACCTTCTCGCGGATGGCCTCTAATTTTGACCGCGTCCCCGCATCCTGATCCAATTCCGCCGGCAATTCGTTTCCCCTGAGATTGAGCTCCTCCGCCCGGACAAACGCCGTCGGGTTGCCCGCGTCCACAATGGTGACGTCATAACTCTCTCCGGTTTCCAGCGTCAGGCGGTCCGCCACGTTCCCCGTAGGAAGAAGTCTTCCCGTGGCAGCGCCCCCGGGGTCCATGAAAGTCAGCTCGATCCTCGCCCCGGACCCCGGACAGCCGTCGATCACATAATCGCCTTCCGGGGCGAACCTCCCTTTTTTCACCGGGACTTTGGAGTAGATCATCTTCTGCGTATTGGTGTTGAAGATGCGCACGACGGTGAAGGGCGCCTCGGCCTTCACGAGGCCTTTATCGACCGCGTACGGCCCAACCGCCGAGCTGATATTCCCGCAATTGGCCGAGTAATCGACGAAGGCCCTGTCGATCCCCACCGCCCCGAAGGTGTAGTTTATGTCGCGATCCGGCTCCTGGGCGGGGGCGATGAGCGCCAGCTTGCTTGTGAGCGAATCGGCGCCGCCGAGGCCGTCTATCTGGCGGATATCCGGACTCCCGAAAATAGCCAGAATGATCCGCTCCCTCAGGGCAAAATCCTGCGGCAGGTCCTTTTGCATCAGGAAGATGCCCTTGCTCGTTCCGCCCCGCATGATCGTACAGGGGAATACGGTCTTTTTTCTCATAACGTCCCAACCTGGTTTGATAATATGCGAATCCCGGACCGATTTCCGGGACAGGCGCGGGATTCCATAAAGTCTTAACCGAATTCCCGCTTCCGCAGGAATGACAAGATGGCGTTGATCCGGAGAAAGATCTCGGTTTATCGACGGCTGACGATCCTCTCACCTCTCAGGCGTCCCCCGCTTACAATC
>JAHJXP010000085.1 GCA_018827585.1 Pseudomonadota bacterium
ATATGTTCCCCCTCCCTTGACGGGAGGGGGTTAGGGGGTGGGTGAATCTGCAACATTCTGATTTCACGGCAAGCTCCCCCCCACCCTAACCCTCCCCCGCCAGGGGGGAGGGAATTTATTGGTACTTTTGCAATTACCTCCTTTTAATCTAATTTGCAGGCCGGTTGCATCTATGCTATGAAATTGTGCGCCCGGTTGCAATTGGGCGAGGGGTGAAAACAGGCCATGAGAAAAGCTTTTTTCCTGACAGTCCTGGGCTTATTGATTATTTCGGGAATCGCCTTGCAGGCATTTGCCTTTGCGGAGACCATCCGGGTATCCGTCAGCATCCTGCCCCAGGCCTATTTCGTGGAACGGGTGGCGGGCGGACGGGCGGCTATCCGCGTCATGATCCCGAAGGGGGCGAGCCCCGAGACCTACGAGCCGACGCCGCAGCAGCTCGTCGCCCTGTCCGATTCGGCGCTCTACGTCAAGGTGGGCGCGCCCGGTTTACCCTTTGAGGAGAAATATCTCCGGACCCTTTCCGCCCGGGCTCGGAAGATGACCGTCGTCAACATGTCCGAAGGCGTGGCCTTCCGGAAGGAGGACCCCCATGTCTGGGTTTCTCCCGCCGCCGTCCGGACCGCGGCGGGCAACATCTGCCGGGCCCTGACCCTCCACGACCCTTCCGGCAGTGACGAATACCGGAGGAACCTGACTGTCTTTCTTAAGGACATCGACGCCCTGGAGGACGAGATCCGCCGGGCCCTCGCCGGCAAGAAAGGGTACAGCTTCATGGTCTACCACCCCGCCTGGGGCTATTTCGCCGATGAATACGGGTTGAGGCAGTTGGCCGTGGAAGAAGAGGGAAAACCGGTCAGTGCGGCCCACATCCGCAAGATGATCGATATGGCCAGGGAAAAGGGGATCCGCGCCGTCCTCGTGCAGAAGGGCTTTGACGCGAAGAGCGCCCGGGCGATCGCCCGCGACATCGGGGGGGAGGTCGTCGAGACCGATCCCCTGGAGCGGGACTGGCCCGCGGGAATGAGAAATTTCACGGCGATCCTGGAAAAGGTCCTGAGAAAATGAGCGAACCTGGGAATATGGAACCCCTGATTGCCGTCGAACATGTGACCTACGGCTATGAAAAACGGCCGGTCGTCGAGGACGTCTCCCTTGCAATCGGCCGGAAGGATTTCGTTCTTGTGATCGGTCCGAACGGCGGCGGGAAGACGACGCTCCTCAAGCTGATTTTGGGGATCGTGGCCCCCTGGAGCGGAACGATCCGTTATCACGGCGACAGCGGCGGACGTCTCGGATACGTGCCGCAGTTCGCCCATTTCAACCGCAATTTCCCGATTTCCGTCTTTGATATGGTCCTTGCCGGCTGCCTCGACGCCCGGAATTATCTCCGGCGCTACACGGCGGAAAACATCGAAAAGACGAAGGCCGTTCTGGCAAATCTCGATCTGTACGAGAAACGGCGGGAACTCATCGCCGATCTCTCCGGCGGACAACTCCAGCGCGTCCTGATCGCCCGCGCGCTCGTCTCCGACCCGGCGGCTCTTTTACTCGACGAACCGACCACCGCGATGGACGCCGCCTCCCAGACCAACCTCCTCGATCTTCTCGCCGGGCTCCAGGAGCGGATGAGCATCGTGACGGCGACCCACGACCCGACCTTCTATGCCCAATCCTACCGCCACATCGCCTGCCTCAACACGCGCCTGTATTACCACGAGCGTGGCGATCTCGATTCCCGCACCTTGGAGAAGATCTACGGCTGTCCCGTCGAGATCCTGGGACACGGCATTCCCCACACCTTCCTCGCCAGTCACGGGGAAACGGAGAAGCGGCCATGAGCGGCATCCTCTCCTATGAGTTCATGCAGAACGCCGTTCTCGTCGGGATCATGGCGAGCGTCATCTGCGGCCTCATCGGCCCTTTCATCGTCGCCAGACGGATGGTCTTCATCAGCGGGGGGCTCAGCCACGCCGCCTTCGGCGGCCTCGGGCTCGCCTACTGGCTCGGCGTCCGCCCCCTGATCGGGGCGACCGCCTTTGTCCTGGCCTCCGCCGTTCTCATCGCTCGCCTGGAGGAGAAAAAGATGAGCCAAAACGACCTGTTCATCGGCATTCTGTGGGCCGTCGGCGTCGCGATTGGCATCGTCTTCATCCACATGACCCCCGGCTACGCCCCCGATCTGATGGCCTTTCTGTTCGGCAACATCCTGACCGTTCCCCGCACGGATGTGATGATTACCCTGCTGTTGTTTCTGGCGGTAACGGCGGCAGTGCTTGTTTTCTACAAGGGCTTCGTCGCCATCGCCCTCGACGAGGAGTACGCGAGGGCAAGGCGGCTTCCCGTGGCGTCGCTGAAGATGGGGCTGATGATCCTCACCGCCCTTTCCATCGTGACCCTCATCCAGGCGGTCGGGATCCTGCTTGTGATCGCCCTACTGACCATCCCGGTCGCCGTCGCCTCCGAGCTCTCTCTGAATTTCCGCCGGATCCTGCTCCTCTCCATCGGTTGCGGGATCGTCATCTGTCTTTCCGGCCTTTCGCTCTCCTATTTCTTCGAGCTCCCCTCCGGCGCCACGATCATTCTTGTCGGCGGGGCGCTGCTCGGCGCCGTCAAAGGGACAAAGCGGCTCCGCAGCCGCCCGCCTTCGCCGCGTCCGTAATCGTCATCATCGTTTGGACCTTCTGACTCGATTTCAAGAAACGGCGGGATTGAAAAAGGTTTTTGTGGAAACGCCGCGGGAGTGATGATAAAATCCCGCTAACTACCATTGCGAAAGGAGACCCCGCAATGATTACGCTACCCGAACTGCCCTATGCCAAAGACGCCCTGGCCCCGGTCATCAGCGCCAACACCCTGGAATTCCACTACGGCAAGCACCACAGGGCCTATGTGGACAACCTGGGCAAACTGATCGCCGGAACTGATCTGGCCGAAGCGCCCCTGGAGGAGATTATCCGGAAAACGGCGGGAGATCCTGCCAAGGCGGGTATCTTCAACAACGCCGCCCAGGTCTGGAACCACTCCTTCTACTGGCAATGCCTCAAAGCGGGCGGCGGCGGCGCGCCGACCGGCGCCGTTGCCCCGAAGATCGCGGCCGCATGGGGAAGCTACGAAAAATTCGTAGAGGAGCTCAAGAACGCGGGCGTCACCCAGTTCGGAAGCGGCTGGGCCTGGCTCGTCCTCGACGGCGGGGATCTGAAGATCGTAAAGACCGCGAACGCCGACACCCCGCTCGCCCGCGGCCAGAAGGCGCTCCTCACCCTCGATGTCTGGGAGCACGCCTACTACCTCGACTATCAGAACCGCCGTCCCGACTACCTGGCCGCGGTAATCGGCCGACTGATAAACTGGGATTTCGTCAACGCCAACCTCGGTTGACCGTTTTAAAGGGGGCGGAGGGTTGTCCCTTCGCTCCCCGGTCTGATGCGCATAGAACCGATTCTTTCACAGGGAGGTTTTTATGAAATGCAACGTCGGGAAAACGGATCGCATTGTCCGGGTCATCATCGGCCTGGCAATCATCTGGGCGGGTTTTTACTACGAGAGCTGGTGGGGCGCTCTCGGCATCGCGTTTCTCATCCCCGCGGTCATCGGTTACTGCCCGCTCTATGTCCCTTTCAAATTCTCCACCTGCAGAAAGGACGATTGACGCCTTCGTAAAAAAAGTAAATTTTTCCCTCCCCCGGCGGGAGGGGACGAAGGGGAGGGGGACATCATACGCAGAGATACTGCCCGTTATCACCCCCACCCTGACCCTCCCCCGCCAAGGGGGAGGGAGAGAAAATGCTCTCCCCCGCCAAGGGGGAGGGAGAGAAAATGCTCTCCCCGCCAAGGGGGAGGGAAATTTGCGGCTTTTTACGGGGTCGTCATGATTAGGGGAATCCGAGATGCGCGCAGATCCCGGGGCGGATTATAACCGGGGACACCGGAAGAGACTGAAGCAGAAATTCACGACCTCGGGGCTGGCGGCGCTTCACGAATACGAGGCGCTGGAGCTCCTTCTGACTTTCGTTGTCCGACAGCAGGATGTAAAAGACCGGGCTAAGGACCTCCTCCAGGAGTTTGGCTCGCTCAAAGGGATCGTGGACGCCGAGGTCGAAGATCTGGAGAAGATTCCGGGAATCGGCAACCGCTCCGCGATCATGTTCAAGCTCATCAAGGAGATCGCCACCCTCTACCTCAAGCAGAAGGCGAAGGAGAAGCCCCAGATCTCCTGTACCACCGATCTCCTCAATTTCTGCCGGACGGAAATGGGCAGCAAGAAGGACGAGGAGTTCTGCGTGATCTTCCTTGACGCCCAGAACCAGATCATCGAGTTCGAAACCGTCCAGAAGGGGATCGTCAATCAGGCCGTGGTCTACCCGCGGCAGGTCCTGGAAAGCGCCCTCAGGAGGAAAGCCTCGGCCATCATCCTCGCCCACAACCACCCATCGGGCCATGTCCGGCCGTCCGACGCCGACATCCGTCTGACGAAAACGATCCAGGAGACCGCAAAGGTCCTGGACATCCTCGTCCACGATCACATCATCATCGGGGAGAACCGCTTTTTCAGCTTCCGCGAAGAGGGGTTGATGCCCTGAGTGTAAAAGGGATTCCGAGGAACACCGCGAATCGGATGAACATCCGCGGAGGCGGGAGCGTCCGAAGATTGCGTCCCGATGTCATCAAGAAAAGGGGGGGCAGTGTCGCCCCCGATCGATGAACGGTGTGATGTGCTGCCGGTTGTTCGAAGGTTTTTCCGTAACAGGGCGAAGGTTCGATTCTATGCGTCAACCTTCTCCCTGAGTTCCTTGCCGACCTTAAAGAAGGGAAGTCTTTTCGGGGAAACCTTGATGCTCTTTCCCGTTTTGGGGTTTCTTCCCGTATAGGCGTCATATTTCCGGACGACAAAGCTCCCGAACCCCCTGATCTCGATCCGACCGCTTTTCTTCAGTTCTTCGGTAAAACCCTTAAAGATCAGATTTACCACGTCAATCGCCTTTTTCTCCGTCAGGTTTTCCTTTTGACTTAACGCCTCGATGAGTCCAGATTTGTTCATGACCTCCTCCTAATGATGGTTCATCACGTCCGCTTCTCACGAACCTGGGAAATAATACGGTCGGTTTAAATAACGTGATAATATGCCTTTATTTTTGGCGACTATTATTTATTTTAAAATGAATGTCAAGACAATTTTTTCCCGGACCGCCGCCCGCCAGGACAAGAAGCCTCTCCACTTCCCGCGGGGTGAGCATGCGCCAGGACCCTTCCCGGAGGGAACCGAGGACTACATCCGCCACGGCAACGCGCACCAGGCGGACGACGGGATGGCCGATGGTCTCGAATGCCCTCCGGATCACGCGATTCCTTCCGTCGGTGATGGTGATCCTGAGCCAAGAGCTGCCCCGGTTTGTCTTTTCCAGAAAAACATCGGTCGGCGTGAACCGCCCGTCGGCCATCTCTATCCCTCTTTCCAGGGATTGAAGCTCGTCTTTCAGGAGGCGTCCTCCTACCTTGACGCGATAGGTCTTCGGAATCCGGTAGCGGGGGTGCTGGAGGCGCTGGGAAAACTCCCCGTCATTGGTGAGGATCAGGAGCCCTTCCGAATCGTAGTCCAGCCGTCCGACGGGAAACACGCGCTCTGCAATCCCCTCGAGCAGGTCCGTCACGATGGGCCTCCCCTGCGGATCACTCAGGGTCGTCACAACCCCCTGCGGCTTGTGGAGGAGGATGTAGATCCGCTCCCGCTCGCAGGAGATGAGTTTGCCGTCGACACGGATCTCGTCCTTTTGAGGATCGGCCTTCGTTCCCGGTTCGGTGACCACGATGCCGTTGACGCTGATCCGGCCGGCGGCTATCATCTTTTCCGCGGCGCGGCGGGAGGAAACGCCGGCCTGCGAGAGGACCTTCTGTAGTCGTTCTTCCATGTCTTTACTCATGTAAATCTTTCAGTTCCCTGAGCGTCGGCAATTCGGAAAGGTCCCGCAGGTTGAACACCTCGAGGAATTTCCTGGTGGTCCCGTAGATTATGGGCTTGCCGGGCACGTCCTTCCTTCCCACGATCCGCACGATTTTTTTCTCTAAAAGCCCCTTCAGGGCGCCGCTCACATCCACGCCCCTGATCCGGTCGATCTCGGCCTTGACGAGCGGCTGGCGGTACGCGACCACGGCCAGGGTCTCCAGGGCGGCCGGGGAAAGCATCGCCGGCCGGACGGCCTTCAATTTCCGGATCCAGGGGGCCAGCTCGGCCCTCGTCTGGAACTGGAAGCCGCCGGCGACCTCCCGGAGGCAGATCCCGCCCCCCCGCTGCCCGTATTGACGAACCAGCTCGCCGACGAGCGAAACGATCTCCTTCTTTTCTGCGCCGGGCATGATCTCCATCACCCGCTCCGCCGTGAGCGGCGTTTCGGATGCGAAGATCAGCGCCTCGATGATCGCGACCTTTTCCTCCATCACCGTCATTCCTCCACCCATAACACCCTCCCCCCCCCAAACCGGACGGCTTCGTAAAAAGGCCGAAGGCAAGGCGCGCGAATACAGAGGAATGAGGCGTACTGTTGCGTACGCCGCAATGACGAAGGATGAAGCGCAACGCAGCATCCGGCCTTGTTACGTAGCCGTCATTCCTCCACAGACAGGAACAGCCTGATCGCGCCGAAGGGTCCCACCTGGAAGGCCCTTATCATCCGGAGCTTCATGAGCTCGAGTATCGCCAGAAAGGTGTACACGATCCGCCGCCGGTCGGCCGTCTCGCCGAGCAGTTCGGCAAAGGTTGTCTGTTTTTCTTCGGACAGCCTGTCCATGATCTCATTTATGCGGTCCGCAAGGGACAGCTTCTGCGCGTCGATCGCTAACTGCTCCGGATGGTCGAGACCGGCGATTATCCGGCGGAAGGCCTCCACGAGCTCGAAAATGCCGACCTCGATCATCGCTTCTTCCTCTGCCGCGGACTCCGCCTCCCCGGGCGCGCCCCGCGTGAAGACATCCCGTTCGAGGAGCGGCCGGTCTTCCAGGCCGAGCGCCGCTTCCTTGAACATCTGATATTCCAGGAGCTGTTGAACGAGTTCCGCGCGGGGGTCCTCCCCTTCCTCATCTTCGTCTTCCCCCTCGGCCGGCGGCAGGAGCATCTTCGATTTGATATGGACGAGGGTTGAGGCCAGCACCAGATATTCTCCGGCAAGATCGAGGTTGAGCGAGTGCATCATCCCGAGGTGTGCCAGATACTGCTCGGTGATCAGAGCGATGGGGATATTGCAGATATCGATCTCGTTCTTCCGGATGAGATACAGCAGAAGATCGAGCGGACCTTCAAAGATGTCTAATTTGATCTCATAATTCATGGCGGATCTTCATGGCTTCCCTCACCTCGGCGAGCGTTGCCTTTGCGATCCGGGCGGCCCGGGCCGTGCCGTCTTCGATGATCGCCCGGACCTCTCCGGGATGGCTCAGGTAATGCTCCCGGCGCTCATGGATCGGCCTCATGCCTGCCGCAATCGCCCCGGCAAGGCGTTTCTTGCACTCGATGCAGCCGATGGCCGCGCTCCGGCAGGCAGGGGGAACCTCTGCAACCGTCTCAGGCGTGGAGTAGAGCTGATGAAACGTGAAGACATTGCAGAGTTCCGGCCGGCCGGGATCGCTCCGGCGCTGGCGCTGGGGATCGGTGAACATCGCCGCGACCTTTTTTTTCAAGACGTCCCCCCGGTCGCTGATGAATATCGAATTATCGTAGGATTTGCTCATCTTTCTTCCGTCGATCCCCAGGAGTTTCGGCACTTCCGTAAGGAGCGGTTCGGGAATGGGGAAGATCTCGCCGTAGAGAAAATTGAAACGGCGGGCGATCTCCCTCGTCAGCTCCACATGAGGAAGCTGATCGAGGCCGACCGGAACGCCGTATGCCTTGTACATGATGATATCCGCCGCCTGGAGAACGGGATAGCCGAGGAAGCCGAACGTCGAGAGGTCCTTCCCGGAAAGCTCCTCCTTCATCTCCTTGTAGGTCGGATTCCTCTCCAGCCAGGCCAGGGGCGTGATCATCGAGAGCAGGACGAAGAGTTCGGCATGTTCCCGGATGGCCGACTGGATGAAGATGGTGCTTCTTGCCGGGTCAAGGCCGGCGCTGAGCCAGTCGATCATCATGTCGATGGTGTTCGCCCTGATATCGTCCGTGGTCGAGTAGTCGCTTGTCAGGGCGTGCCAGTCGGCGACAAAATAGTAGCAGTCGTAATCGCCATGATTCTGGAGGGCGATCCAGTTGGAAAGCGCGCCGTGGAGATTGCCCAGATGGAGCTTCCCCGTAGGCCTCATCCCGCTCAAAATCCTTTTCTGGGTCAAATAAAACCTCCTGTAGGCGCTCTATCCCGCCATTTCCGGCCGGTCGGTCTGCCGCCTATAACAGAAACTGCAGGGGGTGTCAACGGGACGGGCGCTGCCGCTGAACCGATCGCAACGGGATGAAAAAAGTACCGCCCCTGTCAATAGACAAAGGCCCCCATGAGCCGACCATGGGGGCCTTTCCGGTTTGGTCTCTTCAATAACGCCGCTATTTTACCTTGTCGGCCAGAGCCTTGCCCGCCTTGAATTTGACGACCTTCTTGGCTGCAATCTTGATGGTCTTTCCGGTCTGCGGATTCCGCCCTTCCCTGGCCTTTCTCCTTACCACGGAAAACGTTCCAAATCCCACCAGCCCGAGTCTGCCGCTCTTCTTGAGCTCTTTGGCCACGGCTGCGGTACAGGCTTCCAGAGCCTTCCCCGCGGCTGCCTTCGTAACCCCTGCACCCTCCGCCATCGCTGCAATCAATTCTGCTTTCGTCATTCCTTCCTTTCCTCCTTTCGTTAAAAGTTTTTATTGAACAGCACGTCTTCGCCACCCCCCCCAGGGTGGTCGAACCGCTATCGGGTCATCCCCGGCCGACGGGACCGAGGCCGCGACCATCGTCATTCTCGGGGAGTCCTTCGGAATATGGGATATTGCGCAAAAAAGCGGGTGCAACCGGAAATGATTCATAGGGTTTCACGCGTTCCGGATTGTCAAGGTTTTTCAACAACCTGTTTATAACGCTGAACTCGAGGTCATCCCTAACACAAAGAAAAACAACAATCAAGAAAAAATTGTAATATTTTTAACGAGGATAAAGGACCGATAAATGGCAGCTCAGAAGGGACGGCGGTTTGACAACCCCCTGCCTTGGTATTACTTGGCCGCCTGGCCATACGGCCGCTTCTTTACCAGAAAGTAGAGGGCGCCTCGCTCCGCCAGGCTGCCCGCCAGCATCTCCGCCTCATCGCCTGTCCCGCAGAACAGATCGACGCGACCCGCCCCCTTGATCGCCCCACCGGCGTCCTGGCTGACGACAAAGCGCGTGAAGGGGATCCAGGCCGTGACGTTGCCCTCCTTGTCGAAGACCGGCCTTCTTGCCCGCATGAAGGCCAGCGCCCCCCGCGGAAAGACCGCGGCGTCGGTGGCGATCGAACGTCCCGGCGTAAGTATCTCTCCGATGGAACCGACCGGACCTTGTTCGACCACCCGGAAGAAGACATAGCTTTCGTTGTGATTTAGGATCCCCGATAACTCCTCCGGATGTTCCCGGAGGTACTTCTTGATCGCGCGGTGCGAACCGTTCTGAGGCTGGATCCTGCCCGTTTCGAGGAGATGCCTTCCCACGCTCCGGTAGGGATGCCCGTTCTTCATCGCATAGCCGATCTGGAGGAGCTCCCCGTTCGGAAGTCTGATCTTGCCGGACCCCTGGATATGGAGGAAAAAGAGGTTGGTCCGGTCGTCCACCCAGGCGATCTCGAGGTCCCGGCCAGCCAACGAGCCCATATCCTCGATCTCGCCCCGCTTGTAATAGGGGATGAGTTCGCCGTTTTTCACCCGGCCGACGAGCTGCTCGTTTGCGTACTTTTCTCCGAACTTGCCGAGATTGACCCGGACGGCGTCGCCCGGCGCCCGGTATAACGGATACCGGAACCGCGCCGTCTTCTTCAGCGAGCCTTCCAGGATCGGTTCGAAGTAGCCGGTGTACAGGACGTTATTCTTCCCGTCCAGGCCGGTCGACTGATAGACGTCGAAGGTCTCTGCGATCAGCGCCTGCTTGGCCTCGCCCGGCGCATCGCTCCGCAGGATCTCCAGGATGGCGATTAGGGATTCCCGCAGGTCCTGCACCGTGACCAGAGAGTCATCCATCGGGAAAGCGCCGTTTCCGACGGTCCGGCTGTAGAACTGGAGGCTCTTCTCGATGGCCGCATCGAGGGAGGCCAAGTCCATGTCGTCGGCAAAAAGGGGAACCCGCTCGGACGGCAGCCGGACAAGCGGGCCCCGCGGCTTCGGCACAAGCGGGGGAACGGGAGGTTTGGGGACCTCCGGCGGGACCGTTATTCCCGGAGCGGGCGCGGGCGGCGCCGGCGTGGGCAGGGGAGCGGGCTTCACTACCGGCGGCGGCGGCGCCGGCGGCGGCGCCGGTTTCTCGATCCGAACGGCGCAACCCGACAGGAAATATATTATCAGAACACAAAGGGCGATGCCCATCAACGCATAAGTCTCGAAAATCAGGTCCCGGAAGCGTGAATCGTTCAACATATTCTAAAGCTCCAGGATCATGGCGACTTCATCGCAGAAATCGGGATATTTGGAACACCGGAAGCAATCCGACCAGATTTTCTCGGGAAGAGTGGAGCGTTTGACCTTCTGAAAGCCGAGCTTCTCGAAGAACCCCTGCTTGTAGGTCAGCGTGAAGATCCTGAAGAGCTGCAGCGTGATGGCCTCGGAAATGCAGGACTCCACCAGGTTCCGACCGATCCCCTCCATTCTGTGTTCCTCGTCCACGTAAAGGGAGCGGATCTCCGCCAGGTTTTCCCAGACGATGCTCATCGCGCAGATCCCGAGGATCTCGCTGCTCTCTTCATCCTGGTAAATGCAGAAATCCCGCAGGCTGCCGTAGATATCCATCAGCGAACGGGGGAGCATCTCCCCCTTACCCGAAGAGATGTTGATCAGCCGGTGAATGGTCTTGACATCGCCGATACGGGCTTTTCTCAGCATCCATCGCTCCTGAAAGGGAATCTAGGCTTCATAAACTCAGCCGCGCGCCGCGACCAGCATCTCCCGCGCGTGCTCGCGGGTCTTTTCGGTCATCTCCACCCCGCCCAGCATCCGGGCAATCTCCTCCTGGCGCCCTTCCTCGGCAAGGAGGACAACGGAGGTATTCGTCCTTTCCCCGGCGACCCGTTTGGCCACCAGGTAATGCCGGTCTCCGCAGCACGCTATCTGCGGCAGATGGGTGATGCAAAGGATCTGGTGGTGGCGGGCGACCTCCCTGAGCTTCTGCCCCACGATCTCCGCCGTGGCGCCGCCGATGCCGCTGTCCACCTCGTCGAAAACTATCGTCCCCACCGAGCCGGTCCTGGCCAGGACCTTCTTGAGGGCCAGCATGATCCGGGAAAGCTCGCCGCCGGAGGCGATCCCCCTGAGGGGCTTCATCTCCTCCCCGACATTGGCCGAGAGATAGAATTCCAGGTCATCCGCACCCTTCTCGTTCAGCTGCTCTTCCCCTCCGCGGGTGAGAGGATCGCGAAAGATGACCGCGAAGCGCGCGTTTGCCATCCTTAGGGTCCTGATCTCGGCCTCGACGGCCGCTTCGAGGGCGGCGGCCGCCGCGCGTCTTTTTACGGAAAGATCGCCCGCCGCCTTCAGGACCCGCTCTTTTTCCCGGGCGATTTCCCTCGTCAGGACCTCCGTCTCTTCTTCCAGGGAAGCGATGTTCGCCAGTTCTCCCTCCGCTTCGGCCTGCCGTTTCAGGACCGTCTCGAGCGTCCCGCCGTATTTCCTTTTCAGGCGTCCGAGAAGCTCCAGCCGCTCGTCCACCTCCTCCAGGTGGGCCGGTTCGAACGAGAGGCGCTTCTGGTAATCGCGGAGAACAAAGGCGGCATCCTCGAGCCGGTAGTAGATTTCATCAAGGTCCTCCCCCGCAACCCCCAGCGACGCATCGATCTTCCGGATCTCCTTGACGGCCGCTGCAGCGCCGCGCAATTCCGCAAGCACCGAGCCACTCTTCCCGTAGAGGGTCTCATAGGCGGCCGAGGCGAAATCCATCAGCCTCTGGACGTTCGCCAGGACCTTCTTCTCTTCGGCAAGCGCGGCGTCTTCCCCCGCCCGGACGCAGGCCCCGGAGATCTCGCCCATCTGAAACCGGAGCAGGTCCTCCCGCTCCTCCTTTTTTCTTCGGAGTTCCTCAAGCGCGCGGCGCCTCTCGTTCAACGAACGGTACCGGTCGTATGCTTCCCGGTAGGCCGAGCGCAGCGTCAGCAGTTCGCCGAACTCATCGAGGACGTCTGCATGGCTTTCAGGATTCAGAATCAACTGATGCTCGTGCTGCCCGCAGATGTTTATCAGCGATTCCCCAAGCGCTGCGAGCGACGACAGCGGCGCCAGGGCGCCGTTGATGTAAACCCTGTTTTTCCCCGAACGGGAGACCACCCGCCGGACGACGAGGTCCTCCCCGTCGACGAACCCCATCTCGCGGATCTCCCGCTGCAGCTTCTCCTGCCCGCCGACGTCGAAGAGCGCCTCCACAACCGCCGAGTCCTCGAAAGAGCGGATCATGTCAGCGTTCGCGCGGTCGCCCAGGAGAAGACCCACCGCGCCTATGATGATCGATTTGCCCGCGCCGGTCTCGCCGGAGATAATGTTGAGGCCCCCGGCGAAGGTTACCTGCAGTTCATCGATGATGGCAAAATTACGGATGTTCAGTTCTTTGAGCATCCTGCATCTTCCCAGCGGCCCCAGTCTGGGAACCGCCCCATCCCAATTTTGTTCTCAGAATCTCAAAATAGCCCCGGTGGGGAGAGGAGACCAGCGTGGTGACATACTGCGATTTCCGGATTGTCACGCTGTCCCCGGACTTCACGGTGAAAGAAATCTGTCCGTCGAGGGTCACGGTTGCCCCCTCTTCCTCGGTCCGCAGCGTGACCTTTATCTCTGCGCTTTCCGGCAGGATGAGCGGCCGGTTCGTCAGAGTGTGGGGGCAGATGGGATTGATGATGATCGAATAGAGCTCGGGGAAAACGATGGGACCTCCGGCGGAGAGTGAATAGGCCGTCGATCCCGTCGGCGTCGAGATGATCAGGCCGTCGGCCTTGAAGGTCGTCATATAGCGGCCGTCCACGGTCGTCTCGAGCTCCACGATACGGGAGAGGTTGCCCCGGTTGATGACAACGTCGTTGAGGACACTGCCTTCCCGAAAGGTTTCCTCCTCCTCCCCGCTGATTTCCACATCGAGCATCATCCTCTTTTCGACCTGGAACCCCCCCGCAAGAATCACCTCCATGGCGCTGTACATCTCGTCGAGGTTCACCTCGGTGAGATATCCGAATACGCCGAGATTGATCCCCACGATCGGGACATCCCGGTCTCGGACCAGGCGGGCCGTTCGCAGGATCGTCCCGTCCCCGCCGAAGACCACGATCAGATCCACGATTGACCAGAGCTTCCTTCTCTCCACGCCGGGCAGGCCGCCGATCTTCGCGGCGATCCCCTCCTCCAGATAGACCTCCAGCCCCCGTCCGATCATCCACTCCCGCAGTGCCGCGGTATATTCGGGCGATTTCTCCTTGGCGATGTTGGCGATGATTCCGATTTTTTTTATAAGCATCTAAACGCCTTAGAAGAGATGTGCGTCCTTTACTACCATAAAAATATCGGGGTGTCCATGCGGATCATGCACCAAAATCCACCACCTCGTATATTAAAAGTTAGCATAAAGTGTTTGTTTGAGAGTTTGTTCTTTTTTGGTAAAACCATTTCAGTATGTCGGAAGAGA
>JAHJXP010000086.1 GCA_018827585.1 Pseudomonadota bacterium
ACGCGCCGCGCCATCGCGCTGCGGATTACCATCCGCTTTCTGTCCCGGCGCTTCGCGCCGGTCCATCAAGCGAATGCAGCGGTCAGCCGTTCCCGCGAGCAAGCTCGCGTGTACGTCAGCCGCTGATCCGCAGCGCGTTGGGCGTAGAATGACTGAAAAACTTCGGACATACGTCCAAGAATATGATATAATTTGAGACATGAAAATCGAATGGGACCCGAGAAAGGCAAAATCCAATCTTAAGAAACACGGAGTTTCGTTCGAGGAAGCAGCAACAGCCTTGAGCGACCCCATGGCTGCAACTGGCGCCGATCCTGACCACTCAATAACTGAAGAGCGCTATATTACTTTCGGTGTTTCAGAAAAAGGTCGGCTTGTGGTGGTATCTCATACCGAGAAAGATGAAGCAATTCGAATAATAAGTGCCCGCAAAGCGAGCAAAGGAGAACGAGAACTTTATGAAAAAGGATAAAGAATTCGATAAAGACGAATTACGGGCGGAGTATAAGCGCTCTGATTTTCCCGGTGGCCTTGTTTGGGGCAAGTACGCAAAGCGCATGAAAGAATCATCTAATGTCATCGTTCTTAGACCGGAGGTTGCTCAGGCGTTCCCAAATGAAGAGGCCGTCAATAACGCTCTTCTTTCACTTATTGAAATTGCAAAAAAAACAACACGCCCAACAAGCGGCTCCACGGATCGCCGATAAATCCGATTCCCGGTGAGCCTTAACGATGGCGCGGACGCTACGCGCCGCGTCATCGCGCTGCAGATTGCCATCCGCCAAGTCGCTAAAGCCGACCGCCGACTCTCGGCGGTAATAAGAGAAGCAGGCGACCCAACGGCTTAGCTTCCCGTTCTGCTATTGAAAATTGCGAAAAAGTAAGCCATGTGTTACTAATGGATAAAGGTTGGAGGAGGTGTATTTTATGCATGGCACAAAGGACATCATTGAAGAGGCCGCCGCACTCCCAGTGGAAGAACGCGTTATTGTGGTGGACTCCATTCTTCGCACCCTGAATACTCCGAACCCCGACATTGACAAGGAATGGGTCGATGTTGCCAAGCGGCGGCTTGCTGAACTCCGCTCTGGACGTGTTAGGCCTGTTCCGGGAGATCGTGTTTTCGCAAGGATAAGAGAGCGTTTCGCAAGATGACATTTGACTTTCATCCGGAAGCCGAGACCGAATTCCTTGAGGCCATTGCGTATTACGAAGGATGTGAGCAGGGACTGGGAGAAGACTTTTCATTGGAGGTCTACTCCTCCATACAAAATATCCTGTCTTATCCACTCGCATGGCCGGTTATGGAAGATGATGTCCGCCGATGTCTGACGAACCGCTTTCCTTATGGCGTACTCTACAGCCTTGAGTCTGACCGTGTCTATATCCTTGCGGTCATGCACTTGCATCGGCACCCAGACCACTGGAAACACAGACGATAAGCCGGTAGCAACCAGCGCATGGAACGCTGCGGCGCATTCTGCACCGAGGTTTATGCTCGCCGTTGGCACCGCTCAATATCTCGCATCGTCTGAAAGAGGTGAAAATTGTCCGGAAAAATCATTGTCCTGCCGGAGACGCTGACCAGCCGCATCGCTGCGGGCGAGGTGGTGGAGAGGCCGGCGTCGATCGTCAAGGAGCTGCTGGAAAATGCGCTGGATGCCGGAGCCACGGAGATCGCCGTGGAACTGGAGAAAGGGGGCTGCCAGTCCATCCGGGTGACCGACAACGGGGAAGGGATAGGGCGGGAGGAAGTGGCCCTGGCCTTTGCCCGTTACGCAACGAGCAAGATTGGGACTTTTGAAGACATCTACCGGGTCAGCTCCTTCGGCTTTCGGGGAGAGGCCCTCCCCAGCATTGCCTCGATCTCCCGGGTGGAGATGGTGACCAGACAGGCGTTTTCCCCCGCCGGGACGCGGATTGTCGTAGAAGGGGGAGAGGAAAGAGGGCTGACGGATGCGGGCTGCCCGGTCGGCACCTCGATTGCGGTCAGCCGGATCTTCGAGCAGGTTCCGGTCCGCAGGAAGTTTCTCAAGGGCGATCTGACCGAACAGGGCTATTGCCTCGATTGGATCACGCGCCTGGCCCTCGCCGATCCCGAAGTCAAGATGAAGGTGACGGCGGGCGGCCGGATGGTCATGAATATCCCGGCCGCAAAGGATCTCTCGGAGAGGATCGCCCTTACCCTCGGCCGGGATTTCCGAGGGCAGCTCATCCCGGCGGCGGGGGAGAGAGGCGGCGTGCGGCTGCAGGGATTTGTTTCCCGGCCGGAGTTTACCAGATCCGGCGCCTCCCAGATGTTCTTCTACGTGAACCGGCGCTTCGTGAAGGATTATCTCCTCAATCATGCGGCGATGACGGCCTACCGGCGGGTGATCGAGGCGCGGAGGTATCCCGTTCTTGTCCTTTCTCTCGACATGCCGCCGGGAGAGGTCGACGTCAACGTCCACCCCGCGAAGTTAGAGGTCCGTTTCCGGAATCCCCGGGACATCTATGCCCTCGTCGTGGAAACCCTGAGCGGCGTAATCGGAGCAGGACATGCCCCGGGCTTGCACACCGGCGCATCCGGAGGAGGTGATGCCGGGAGGGCGGCATATGCCGCCCGCGTCGAAGAAGCCCTGAAGCGATACCGTGTCTCCTCCGGACCGGAAAAACTCATCTTCGGGGGGGCGCCCGCGCAGAAAAGGGAAAGCGCACCGCCGCCCGTTGCCCGTGAACCCGAACCGGGGGCGGAGCAGCCGGAGATGCGGCCGCTGTTTTCCGCTCTCGCCTATCTCGGCCAGGTGGCGGGGACTTACCTGGTCTTTGCCGGCGGGGAGGGGCTGGTCCTTGTCGATCAGCATGCCGCGCATGAAAGGATCCTCTTCGAGAAGCTACGGAGGCAGGCGGCCGAGACTGGGGAGAGGGCGATCGGCCAGCGTCTCCTCCTCCCGGAGGTGGTGAGCCTGCCGCCCCGCGATCTTGCCTTCGTCACAGGATCCGTCCCGATCCTGGAAGAGGCGGGCATGGAAGTAGAGCCCTTCGGCGGGGATTCCGTCGTCGTCAAGGCCCTCCCCGCCTTCCTGCCCTATGCGGAGGCGAAGACGCTGCTCGGCGACCTGCTGGCCGACTGCGGGGAGGAGGCCCGCGATCTCCCCCTGGTGGAGAGGAGGGAGAGGATCTTCACGGCCCTCGCCTGTCGGGGGGCGGTCAAGGCGAACCGGATCCTGAACCCGCAGGAGGTGGCCGCTTTGTGCCTGGACCTCGACGCCATCCCCCAGGCGGCGACATGTCCGCACGGAAGGCCTCTTGCGGTTCCCGTTTCCCTCTTCGAGTTAGAGAAGATGTTTAAAAGGAGGTAGAAATGCGGTCATGATTGACTCCGGAGCGGTCAAACCCCGTTTGATCGTTATCATGGGACCAACCGGCGTAGGGAAGACGGCGATGGCCATGGAATTGGCGGGAAGGCGCAAAGGAGAGATCGTCAGCGCCGATTCGATGCAGGTTTACCGGGGCATGGACATCGGCACGGCGAAGCCGACGGCGGAAGAACGGGATCGCATCCCCCATCATCTGTTGGACGTGGTCGATCCGGATGAACCATTCCACGCCTCGCGCTATTGCGGGCTGGCCCACGGGGTCATCGCCCGTCTGCTCGGGGAGAAAAAAACGGTCTTTGTGGTCGGGGGGACGGGACTCTATATCCGGGCCCTTTTGGGGGGGCTGATCGACGGACCGGGAGGGGACGAGTTCCTGAGGCGGGCGCTGAAGGAGGAGATGGAGAGGGCGGGAAAGGAGGCCCTTTATGAGCGGCTCCTCAAGGGGGATCCCAAGGCGGCTGCCCGGATCAATCCCCGGGACGGCGTCCGGATCATCCGCGCCCTGGAAGTCCTGGAACTGACGGGACGATCGATCGTCGATCATCAGGACGACCATCGTTTTCGCGAACAGCCCTACGAAGCCCTCCGGATCGGACTCGCCCTGGACAGAGAGAGGCTGCAGGCGAGGATCGACCGCAGGACGGACCAGATGATCGCCGACGGCTTGGTGGAGGAAGTCAGGCGACTATCGGCGATGGGTTATGGCCTGTCCCTGAAGTCCATGCAATCGCTGGGTTACCGGCATATCGCCGCCTGCCTCGCGGGAAGGACGGATCTGGCGGAGGCGGTCCGCCTCATCAAGCGGGATACGTACCGCTATGCGAAAAGACAGATGACCTGGTTTCGCGCCGAGCGGGGCGTCGTCTGGCTTGCCCCGGACGCTGTCGAGACGGCGGAAGAGCGGATCGGCAGCTTCCTTGACCGGGAATGAAGATCGCGCCAAAAATCTTGGCGGCTTCATAAAAAGTCCGGATGCTGCGTTGCGCTTCATCCTTCGTCATTGCGGCGTACGCCAAAGTACGCCTCACTCCTCGGGTTTCGCGCGCCTTGCCTGCGGCCTTTTTACGAAGCCGCCCCCAGTTCAAGGTTTTATTATGACTATTTATGACATCATCAATCTTGACTTCACAAGGACATGAAGATAAGAAAAATAGTACGGATGGGAGGGAAACACCCCTTTTCGCACAGGGATTTTGCTTGGAGAGGAGAAGCGGATGACAGGCCGAGGTAAAGCCGCTGCCCTGTTTCGGTTCCTGGTGATGGCGACCGTAAGCGTCCTTCTGTTATCCTGCGGATCGAAGCTGCAGCAGCCCCTGAGCCAGCTCGACACCACGGAGCATTACACCTTTACAGGCGTCCGCCTGCTCGACCAGGAAAAATTCTCCGCGGCGGGGCGCGAATTCGAACTTGCCCTGAGACTGGATCCGCGTTATTCGAGGGCCCACGCCGGCGCCGGTCTGGTCAAGGCCTATCAGGGGGACTTCAAGGGGGCATTTGAGTCCCTGAAGCAGGCGGAGAAGAATGCCGGCAGCGATGAGGAGAAGCTCTTTGTCCTGGTGGGGTATATCCGCGTGAATACCATCAGCCACGCGGCGTGTCTGAGCATCGGGACCTCATGCAGGCCCGATGACGCCTGGGTTAAATACTCGCAGGACGCCTTCGCTCAGGCGGTCCGGATCGATCCCAAAGCGGCGTCGCCTTACTATTTCATGGGCGAGTGCTATCTGACGGCGCTGGATCTGGACCAGGCCGGCCGTCTGTTCAGCATGGTCCTGGACATGAACGGAGAGCATGTCGGCGATGCCGACCGCCGCTGGAAACAGGTGCAGAAGATCCAGCGGGCGAGGCCGGGAACGGTAACGGGAATAAAGATCGCCCTGGTCGAACGGATCACCCGGGCGGATGCGGCGGCCCTCTTCATGGAGGAGCTGAAGATCGACACCCTTTACACCAGGCGGACTCCGAGGGGGTTCGATACGGCATTCCGGGATGCGGAAAGGGTGCGGACGGCCGCTCCCCGGCCGGTCGCGGCAACGGATATTGCCGACCATCCGCTCCGGGCCGATATCGAGGGAATACTCCGGATCGGGACGCGGGGGCTCGATGTTTATCCGGACGGGGCCTTCCGGCCCGACGAACAGGTGGACCGGGCGAGCTATGCGATGATGATCGAGGACTTCCTCAGCAGAATCACGGGGGATGAAGCCCTGGCGACGCGGTTTATCGGCAGCCCCTCCCCCTTTCCCGATCTGCGGGCCGATCTTCCCTATTTCAATGCGGTGATGGTTGTGACCTCGCGGGGGATCATGGAAGCGAAGGATATGGTGACGGGGGAGTTCGCGCCGCTCCAGCCGGTAGGGGGGGCGGAAGCGCTGCTCGTGATCCGCAAGATCAGGGAACAATTGCGGTATTAGAGAAAAGGAGTAGAGACGGGGGCTTGCGGTGGGGCTGAGGCGGCGCGGCAAAAGGACAGCCGGCCCGGTCGAAGGCCCTTTGATTTTATCAAGGGAGCGGATGGATGGGTAAACAGGCGTTGACCAAGACATATGAACCGCGCGAAGCGGAACTTAGATGGTATCAGTACTGGCTTGATAATGATTTTTTCAGCGCGGCGGACAGGAGCTCAAAAAAGCCGTTTTCCATCGTCATTCCCCCGCCGAACGTGACGGGGATGCTCCATATGGGGCATGCCCTCAACAATGTCCTGCAGGACATCTGCGTCCGTTACAAAAGGATGCAGGGGTATAATGCCCTCTGGATGCCGGGCATGGACCATGCCGGGATTGCGACGCAGAATGTCGTCGAGCAGGAGCTGGCGAAGGAGGGCCTCACGCGGCACGATCTCGGCCGGGAGAAGTTCATCGAACGGGTGTGG
>JAHJXP010000001.1 GCA_018827585.1 Pseudomonadota bacterium
CTTCTCTTCCGACATACTGAAATGGTTTTACCAAAAAAGAACAAACTCTCAAACAAACACTTTATGCTAACTTTTAATATACGAGGTGGTGGATTTTGGTGTCGCAAGCCCGAATCCTGTTGACACCAAAGGCCGCTTCCACTATACTGGACCCGTACGCATGTATTTTTTAATAAGTTGCCCCTTCCACGGGGCGGGGCGTCCTGACAAGCGGGAGCGGGGGAACCTCATCCTTCTCGCCCCCGCTTCGTGTTTAACCCCGTCCAAGATCGGGGCATGCTGCTGGCGGCTTATACGGTGACGGGCGAACCTCCGCCGTCGTGATCACGATATGGAAAGGACTGTTTCGGGGAAATGTACTACCCTTCGGAATCTCGGCAGGACAGGAAGGCATATGGCTAAGCTGAAGTTGAAGGAGCATGTGATCAATCGCAACTGGTGCAAGGGGTGCGGGATTTGCGTGCATTTTTGCCCCAAGAAGGTACTGGAATTGGACGATGAGGACAAGGTGGCGGCGGCAAGGCCGCAGGATTGCATTTGCTGCAAGCTGTGCGAACTGAGGTGCCCGGATTTGGCGATCGAGATACTGACGGAGCAGGATTGATATGGGCGGCAGAGTCGAGTTTGTCCAGGGGAATGAGGCCTGCGTTGAGGCGGCACTGTACGCCGGGCTGGATTTTTTCGCGGGGTATCCGATCACCCCCTCGACGGAGATCGCGGAGTTGATGTCGGTGCGCCTGCCCCAGCGGAGCGGGAAGTTTATCCAGATGGAGGACGAGATCGCCTCGATCTGCGCGATCATCGGGGCGTCTTTGACGGGCCAGAAGGCGATGACGGCGACCAGCGGGCCGGGCTTCTCCCTTATGCAGGAAGGGCTGGGATACGCGATCATGGCGGAGATCCCCTGCGTGATTGTGAACGTGCAGCGGGGCGGACCCTCGACAGGGCTGCCGACCAAGGTGAGCCAGGGGGACGTGAACCAGGCCCGGTGGGGGGTGCACGGGGACCATGCGATCATTGCGCTGACGGCGTCCAATCATCAGGACGTGTTTGCGGTCACTGTGGACGCCTTCAATTTTTCGGAGACCTTTCGGACGCCGGTGATCCTGCTTTTCGACGAAGTGATCGGGCACATGCGGGAGAAGCTGGAAGTCCCGGCGCCGGGGGAGGTCGCGCTGGTGGAGCGGCTGAAGACCTCGGTGCGGGAGGGTGTGGACTACCACCCCTATCTTCCCCGCGAGGACGGCCGGCTGCCGATGTCGGATTTCGGGGGCGTTCACCGTTACAACGTGACGGGGCTGTTTCACGACATGTGGGGATTTCCGTCGGAGAAGCCGGAGGTGGTGCACGGGCTGCTGCGTCATCTGGTGGACAAGATCGAAAATCACGTGGAAGATGTGACCCGGTACCGGGAATACTTTGTCGAGGACGCCGAGACGCTGCTCGTTTCGTACGGCTCGGCGGCCCGTTCCGCGTTGCATGTGGCGGTGAACCGCCGCCAGCGCGGCGAGCGGATAGGCCTGCTGGAGCTGCAGACCCTTTGGCCGTTTCCCGCCGCGCTGGTGAGGGAAAAATCCCGACACGCGGGGTACGTGGTGGTCGTGGAGATGAACATGGGGCAGGTGCTGCAATCCGTCAAGGCGGCGGCGGAGAGGCCAGAGCGGGTCTTCCTGGCCAACCGGGTGGACGGGGTGCTGATCGCCCCGGCGGATATTCAGAACATACTGAGGCTGATCCAGGGCAAAGGAGTCTGACATGGCCGTGAAGGAATATATCCGGGAGCGGTTTTTCCCGCATATCTGGTGTCCGGGCTGCGGGCATGGGGTCGTCCTGGGCGGTCTTGTGCGCGCGGTCGAGGCCATCGGATTGAAAAAGAACGACATCGTGATGGTGTCGGGAATCGGCTGTTCCTCCCGGATCGTGGGTTACATGGATTTTCATACGCTGCACGCGATTCATGGGCGGGCGCTGGCGTTTGCCGTCGGGGTAAAGATGAGCCGTCCGGAGCTGACGCTCCTGGTGCCGATGGGCGACGGCGACGCCCTGTCGATCGGGGGGAACCACTTCATCCATGCCTGCCGGCGGAACATCGATATGACGGCGATCGTGATGAACAACAAGGTTTACGGGATGACGGGCGGGCAGTACTCGCCGCTGTCGGGCTACGGAACCATGGCCACGACGGCCCCGTACACGAACATCGACCAGGAATTCGATGTGGTCAACATTGCGACGGCGGCAGGGGCCACGTTCGTGGCGCGCACCACGTCGTACCACGTTCAACAGCTCCCCGAGGTCCTGGAAGAGGCGATCCGCCACAAGGGGTTTTCGGTCGTGGAGGTGATGTCGCCTTGTCCGACCTACTATGGCCGGAAGAACAAGGAGGGGAGCGCCGTGGACATGATGGAGCGGCTAAAGAACACGACCACGCCGATCGGCTCCAAGGCGAAGCGGGAGAACCCGTCGCTGATCGAGCGGGGCGTTTTCGTGAAGAAGGAGATGCCGGAGTATTGCGCCGAGTATCAGAAAATCATTGAACGGGCGATGAAGGGGAATTGATTTATGGAGCGGTGCAGGATGGTGTTTTCCGGTTCAGGCGGACAGGGGGTGATCACGGCGGCGATCATTCTGGCCGAGGCGGCCGTGCTGCATGAAAACCTCGTCGCCGTCCAGTCCCAGTCGTACGGCCCGGAGGCGCGGGGCGGCGCCACCCGCTCCGACGTCATCATCGCCGATTCTCCGATCCTCTTTCCGAAAGTGATCCAGCCCAACGTGCTGGTGTGCCTGACCCAGCAGGCTTATGCGAACTTTTATTCCATCATCCGGCCGGGCGGTCTGCTCTTCACCGACAGCCGGTATGTCAAAACGGAGAAAAAGGTGGATGCGCGCCAGTTGTCGCTGCCGATGTACGAAACGGTGATGGAAAAGATAGGCCGTCCGATCGTTTTCAACATCTGCATGCTCGGGGCCGTGATCGGACTGACGAAGCTGGTCCGGCCCGAGTCAATCATGAAGATTCTCGAAAAACAGCTTTCCCCCGGTTTCCTCGGCATGAACCGCCAGGCCCTCGATCTCGGCCTGAAAATGGTCGAAAGGCTTGGGGAGTGAATCCGCTTGCATCGGCGTTTGCCCCGTTTGCAGCCTTGCCCGTCCCCGGCGTTGCCTCGGGCAATGCCGGCGGGCGGGCGTTTCTTTGCCCGTGACGAGAGCTTTGAAAAAATACGCCAGTGTCATTGCGAGCGAAGCGAAGCAATCCCACAAGCTGCTGTATTGATGAGATTGCTTCGGGCTGAAGCCCTCGCAACGACTGCGTCGGATTGTTTCCGCGCTGTGCGCCTCGCAATGACTGGGAGGGCATAAATTCAAATGTCTCGTGACCTGCAAAAGGGGCGCAAAAATATGGAGTTGCGGCATGAAAATCCATGAATATCAGGCGAAGGAGTTGCTGCGGGACTATGGGATTCCGGTCCCCCGCGGAGGGGTGGCGTCCACCCCGGAGGAGGCGCGCGGCATCGCGGAAAAACTGGCGGGACAGGCCGTCGTCAAGGCGCAGATCCACGCAGGCGGCCGGGGCAAGGGCGGCGGCGTGAAGCCTGCCGCTTCCCCGGCTCAGGCGGAGGCGGCCGCCAGATCTATCCTCGGGATGCGGCTCGTGACCCACCAGACGGGACCGGAGGGGAAAAAGGTGCGGAAGGTTCTGGTGGAGGAGGCGTCCGCCGTTCGCAAGGAGCTCTACCTTGGCCTGGTGGTGGACCGCTCGCGGGGGAAGGAGTGCCTGGCGTTCATGGCCTCGGAGGCGGGCGGCATGGACATCGAGCAGGTGGCGGCGACGGCCCCGGAGAAGATCGTGAAGTGCGCGGTCCATCCGGCCGTGGGGTTCAGCCTGTTCCAGGCGCGCAAGCTTTCAGTGGGACTCGGCCTGGATGCGGCGCTGGGCAAGGAGTTCGCGGAGATCGTCCGGAACCTCTGCCGGCTGTTTATGGAGAAGGACTGCTCGCTGGCGGAGATCAACCCCCTGGCGATAACGCAGGAGGGCCGGCTGCTGGCCCTCGACGCAAAGATCACCTTCGACGACGACGGTCTTTACCGCCATCCCGAGATCCGCGGGCTGCGCGACCCGGACGAGGAGGACCCCCTGGAGGTCGCAGCAAAAAACGCCGCCGTCAACTATATCAAGCTGGACGGAAACGTCGGCTGCATGGTCAACGGGGCGGGATTGGCGATGACGACGATGGACATGATCATGATGGCGGGGGGCAAACCGGCGAACTTTCTCGACGTGGGGGGCGGCGCGTCGGCGGAACAGATCGAGAAGGCGTTTGGCATCCTTGCGGCCGATCCGAACGTGAAGTGCATCCTGATCAACATCTTCGGCGGGGTCCTGAGGTGCGACCGCGTCTCCGCCGGGCTGATCCAGGCGGCGGGCAACAGCGAGATGACGCTGCCGATGGTGGTGCGGCTCCAGGGGACCAATGTCGAGGAGGGGCAGCGGATGCTGCAGGAATCGGGGCTCCGCTTTACGGTGGCCGAAGGGCTGTACGAGGCGGCCCAAAAAGCCGTTGCCCTGCTCGGATGATGAGGAGTATTCCCAATGGCCATATTGCTGGATGAAAAATCGCGGGTCTGCGTTCAGGGGATCACCGGCGTGGAGGGGAGCTTTCACACCCTGGAGTCGGTGAAGATGGGGACGGCGGTCGTCGCCGGCGTCACCCCCGGCAAGGGCGGGACGGATCTGGACGGCATTCCGGTGTATGAACGCGTCAGCGACGCCGTGGAGAAGCACGGCGCCAACGTTTCCGGCATCTATACGCCGGCCGCCTTTGCCCCCGATGCGATATTCGAGGCGATCGAGGCGGGGATCCGTCTCATCGTCTGCCTGACGGAGGGGCTCCCGGTGCTGGAAATGATCAGGGTGAAACAGGCCCTCAAAGGCTCGGGCTCGGTCCTGATCGGACCGAACTGTCCGGGGATCGCGACCCCCGGCGTGGGGAAGGTCGGTTTCATGCCCAATTTCATCCATCGGCGGGGGAACGTCGGCGTCGTGTCGCGCAGCGGGACCCTCACCTACGAGATGATCTGGCAGTTGACGGGGCTGGGGATCGGCCAGTCCTCCTCGGTCGGGATCGGGGGAGACCCGATCGTCGGATGCGGCTTCATCGATATCCTGGAACGGTTCGAGCGCGACCCGCAGACGGAGGCGATCGTCCTGATCGGCGAGATCGGGGGGACGGCGGAAGAGGAGGCGGCGGAGTTCATCCGGACGCAGATGACCAAGCCCGTGGTCTC
>JAHJXP010000087.1 GCA_018827585.1 Pseudomonadota bacterium
AAGCGGAGGGGTACGATTTCAAGGGGCTGGGATTGGATGAGGAAAAGGCGGAGAGGATCAAAGAGCGGCTTTTTAACGATATCCATACCTACGCGCGCAATGTTGGCAACTGGGCGCCGGGCGAGATGGACCGGATCGTCAGATCGGGAAAGGCCATGCTCATCCCGGTTGAAACCTACAAAGAATGGTTTTCCGCCCTGCCCGAAGGCCTTCAGAAATCCATCCTGAAAAGCTGGGGACCTGTAGAGAAGAGCAACGTGATGACATGGCAGGACGCCACGGGAAATAAGTTCCTTATCCTGCCCGCCGTGCGGTACGGCAATATTCTCTTCACCCCCCAGCCTTCACGCGGATGGGAGCAGGATCCCCAAAAGCTCTATCACGATGTGACGCTTGCGCCGCATCATCAGTATGTGGCCTTTTATCTCTGGCTTAAGCACTGGTTTCAGGCCGATGCCGTCGTCCATGTCGGAACCCACGGGACGCACGAATGGCTCTCGGGAAAGGAGATCGGCTTCACCGCCGAAGATCCGTCCGAGGCCCTGATCGGAGATCTGCCGAACATCTATCCCTACATCGTCGACAACGTGGGCGAAGGACGCAGGCCAAAAGGCGCGGGATGGCCGTCGTCATCGACCATATGACCCCTCCTTTCGACCGGGCTGGTTTGAACAGGGAACTGAAGGAATTGGCGGCGCTGATGAACGATTATGTTGCCGCCGGACAAAAGAGCCCCGCCCTGGCCGAGACCCGACTTAAAGAAATCAACGCCCTGTCGAAAAAGATAGGGTTGCTCACGGATCTGAAGATCGAAGAAATCAGGACCGAGGCGGAACTGGAGGAGGTGGAGCATTACCTCAAGGAGATCCTGGAAAAACAGACCCCGTTCGGGCTCCATACCTTCGGCCGGGTCCCGGAGGAAAAATTCCGCCGCTCAACGGCGGAAGCGATCGTGGCGATCGAAAAGGGGCTCTCGGCAGAGGCCGCAAAGGAAAAGAGGGCCGAGATTGAAGAGCGGATCGTCCGGTCGGCGAAACGGGAGTTGGACTCTTTCATCGACGCGCTCTCGGGCAGGTACATCCCCGCCGGCCGGGGCAACGATCCGCTCCGGAATCCCGATTCCCTGCCTACAGGAAAGAACTTCTATTCCTTCGATCCGACCCGGGTTCCCGCCAAATCCACTTATGAAATGGGCTCCCGGCTGGCCCGGGAGTTCATCGAGGACTACAAGAAGAGACACCATGTCTACCCGGACAAGCTGACCTTCAGCCTCTGGGCGGTGGAGACGATGCGGCATGAAGGGGTGATGGAGTCCCAGATCATGCACCTGATGGGGGTGCGGCCGCGCTGGGACGAGCGGGAAAAGGTGGTCGGGGTCGAGGCCATCCCGCGCGACGAACTCGGACGGCAGCGCCTGGACGTCACCATCGTCCCTTCGGGGCTCTATCGGGACCTGTTTGCCAATCTGATGGCCCTGTTGGATGGCGCGGTTTCGGCGGCACGCGATCAGCAGGAGGACGACAATGTGGTCCGGACCAATATCCTCCGGACGAAAAAGATGCTCCTGGAAAAGGGCATTGCCGAGGAGAAGGCGGAACGGATGGCTGCGGTCCGGATTTTCACCGTTTCGTCCGGCGCCTACGGGATGAATCTCGACAAGGTGATTCCCATGTCCAACACCTGGGACCACGAGAGCCAGGTGGCGGACGTCTATTTCATGCGGATGAGCCACCTGTACGGCCAGGGTTTTTGGGGGGACAAGGGGGGAGAGGGCCGGGAGGAGATCGGTCGCACGCTCCTGAAGAACGCCCTTTCCGGCTCGAAGGCGGTCATCCACAGCCGGTCGACCAACCTTTACGCGACTCTCGATAACGACGATTTTTTCCAGTATCTGGGCGGCACGGGGATGGCGATTCGCGTCATCGACGGAAAAACGCCGGAGCTGCATGTCACCAACCTTTCCAACCCGAAGGCGCCGAAGCAGGAGACGCTCGAAAAGGCGATGGGCCGGGAGATGCGGTCGCGGTATCTCAACCCGGCGTGGATCGGGGCCATGATGAAGGAAGGCTATGCGGGAGCGAGGTTCATCGACAAGGTGGTGGAGCATCTCTGGGGGTGGCAGGTGACGGCGCCCGAGGTGGTGGATCCGGCCAAGTGGAACGAGATGTACGAGACCTACGTCCTGGACAGAAACGGTCTCGACATCAAGGGGATGTTCCGGCAGGCCAAGAACATGCACGCCTACCAGTCCCTGGTGGCCCGGATGCTCGAGACGGTCCGGAAGGAGTACTGGAAGGCCGACCAGGCCATCGTCGAGACGCTGGCGCGGGAGTATGCCGAAAGCGTTAAAGAGGCGGGGCTCGCCTGCTGCGACCACACCTGCAACAACCCGTTGCTGACGAAATTCACCTCGTCCACCCTGCTCTCGGTCCCGGGACTGCGCCCGCTGGAACAGGGCTTCAGGAAGGCGCTCGACATCATGAAACAACCGGATCGGAGACAGTCCCAGCCCCGGCAGGGGCAAACGGAACAGAAGGCGGCCGACAGCCGCGCGGCGGCGGGACGCGCCCCGGACGGAAAGGAAACAGCGGCGGCGAAGACAAAGATCGTCGAAGGGTTTGAAATGAAAGAAACCCAAGGGGCCGCGGGGGGCTCCTTAGCACCGATCCCCTGGCTGTTCATCCTCGGGTTTCTTGCCTTCGTCGGATTGGTTGCGTTCGGTTTCAGGAAGCGGTGACCGCATCACTGTAAAAGGAGAATATACCTATGGATGACCGGAGAATTCTTCCGACGGTCCTGATGATCACGCTGTTTCTCATCGGAACGGCCTGGGGGGAAACCCATAAGGATGACCATGCGGCTTTTTCTCTGGATGAAGTCGTGGTTACCGCTGATAGAATTGAAGAATACATCAGGAATTACCCCCAGGATGTGGAAGTGGTGGAGCGAAAAGAGATCGTTCAACGAAATCTGCTCAATGTGGAAGAAGTCCTGAAAACCATTCCGGGGGTTGAGGTTTATTCCGCCTCGGGGATCGGGTCCCGGATCTCCATCAGGGGGTCGGGAAAATCCGGCGGTGTTCTCGTGCTGCTCAACGGCAGGCCGCTCAACAGCAACCAGCACGGAAAGCTGGATCTGAACGCCATCCCTGTCGATCTCATTCAATCCGTTTCCGTCTTCAAACCGCCCGTTCCCGTCTGGCTGGGACCCGGGGGCAGCGACGGCGCCATCAATATCGTGACGCGCAACCTGACCCCTGAATCGAAGAAAAAGCAACCCCTGTCCACCGTCAAGCTGAGCGCCGGTTCCTTCGGGTTTGTCGAGGGCAGTCTGAGTCAACATCTGGAGGCCGCCGCTGGGAATGCACTGCTCTCTGCAACGGCGAAACACAAGGACGGCAAACGGACAAACAGCGACAGAACGGATGGCTCTTTCGGTCTGAACTGGAACCGGGAGAGGGAGGAGGGGGGCAGATACGAGGTGAACGGGCGCTACTATGAGGCCGAATACGGCACGCCCGGTCCTACCGACAATCTCACGCCTGATGCACGGCAGCGATACCGAAAAGGCTCGCTTGACACACGGTATGCGGGAATCATGGGTGAAAAGGGCACCTTTACCGTCAATATGTACGGCGACATGACCAATATGCAGGACAAGACCCAGTCCGGTTTGACCTACACCCTGGATGACAGAAAGCTCGGACTCAAGGCCGATACGACTTTCTCCGAGTCGGAAGGGCTTTGGGACCTGAGAATTGGTGGGATATCGGAATGGGACGATTTCGACCATACGTTGGCGGGGGTGCATCATCGCCTCCGGAATGGTCTGAGCAGCCAGTACGATCGCCGGTTTGGACCGCTCACCGGGACGCTGGGCCTTCGCGGGGACTTGACGAACGATTTTGGGTTCAATCCCGGCCTTTCCACAGGGCTGGGTTGGGGGGCAACCCCGAAGTGCCTGATTAAAGTCAGGGCGGGTTATTCGGTGAACCTGCCGACCTTCGGGCAGCTCTATCAGACGACCCATGGTTCGATAGATCAGACCCGGGGCAACCCCAACCTGAGGGAGGAGAGGATCTGGTCCTACGATGTGGGTATTGAATACAAATTCGAGAAGGACCGGCTTGTGCAGGCCACCCTCTTCCGGGCTGATACCCGGGATCTGATCGCTTATCAACGCGGTGCAGACCAGAAGATCTACCGACCGGTCAACATTGCCAGCGCTGGGAGGCAGGGGATCGAGTTGATGGGCAAGTACAGTTGGGAAAAGGGGCTTAGCGCGGAGATGAGCCTGATCCTCCAGCATTCAAACAACGGCGATACAGGAAAGGCCCTTCCCTACACCCCCGCGATCAAAGCCAAAAGCACGCTGCAATACACTGTCCCTTCCCTCAGGACCCGCCTGGAGGGGAGCGTCCGTTATGAAGGCATCCGTTTCAGCCAGGCGGAGAATCTCTCCTCCCAGCAGCTTGATGAATACGTCACCGTCGATCTCAAGGTGACGCAGCCGTTCACGCTCAACGGCGTTGCCGCCGATTATTACGTCAAGATAGACAATCTCTTCGATGCCGCTTTTGAGAGCCATTACGGCTATCCTGACGACGGTGTCCGCTTTGTGACCGGTCTTCAGGTGAGGTTCTGATAGAGGGGTAAACGTCACTGCCTACCCCGACAAACTGACCTACAATCTCTGGGCGGAAGAGACGATCCGCAACGAAGGGGCCATGGAGTCCCAGGTCCTCTTCCTCATGGGGGTCCGTCCGAAGTGGGATCAGCGGGGCAGGGTGACGGGCATCGAGGCGATCCCGAGAAAAGAACTCGGGCGGCAGCGCATCGATGTGACCCTGGTCCCCTCGGGACTTTACCGGGACCTCTTCTCCAATCTCATGGTCATGCTCGACGACGCGGTGACCCTCGCAAGAAACCAGGATGAGAACGACAACCTCCTTCGGGCCCACGTCCTGAAAACCAAAAAGATGCTCATGGAAAAAGGGATCGCGGAGGATAAGGCTGAAAGGCTCGCCTCCGTGCGCATCTTCACGGAGCCATCCGGCGCCTATGGCACCAATCTGGCCAACGTGATCCCCAGGTCCAATAGCTGGGACAACGAAAAACAGGTGGCGGATGTCTATTTCATGCGGATGAGTCACCTCTTCGGGCAGGGTTTCTGGAGTGCGAAGGAAGAAGAGGGATCGGAAGACATCAGCCGCACACTGCTGAAAAGCGCCCTGTCCGGTTCGAAGATGGCCATTCACAGCCGCTCCTCCAATCTCTATGCGACCCTCGACAACGATGACTTTTTCCAGTATCTCGGCGGCACGGCGTTGGCGATCCGGACCTTGGACGGAAAAACGCCGGAGGTCTATGTCACCAATCTTGCCAATCCGAAGATGCCCAAACAGGAGACACTCGAAAAGGTGATGGGTCGGGAGATGCGGTCCCGCTATCTGAATCCAGAATGGATCAAGGCCATGATGGGGGAAGGCTACGCGGGGGCGAGGTTTGTCGATAAGGTGGTGGAGCATCTCTGGGGGTGGCAGGTCACTGTCCCCGAGGCGGTGGACGCGGCAAAGTGGAGCGAGCTGTACGAAACCTATATCCTGGATAAAAACGGTCTCGACATCAAGGGGTTGTTCCGACAGGCCAGGAATATGCACGCCTACCAGTCCCTGGTGGCCAGGATGCTCGAGACGGTCCGGAAGGACTACTGGAAGGCCGACGATAAAGTCGTGGAGAGGCTGGCAGGGGGGTATGCCCAGAGCGTCCAGGAGGTCGGTTTGGCCTGCTGCGACCATACCTGCAACAACCCCCAGTTGACCGCCTTTACGTCAAATGTCCTTTTGTCCGTCCCGGGATTGAAAAGTCTGGCGCCGGGTTTCGGTAAGGCCCTGGATACGGTCAAACAGCCCGCGAATATGACGGCCAAGGCGTTGCAACCCGCGGTGAAGGCCAGTGATGTCAGTGCTTCGGCACCGGATACGCGGCGTCAATCTCCGGTACGTCTGGAACAGGCGCCTGGTAAAAAAGGGCAGAAGGTGGAGGGTTATGAGATGCAGGAAACCGGCGCACCTGTCTCCGGCAGCGCACCGATCCCTTATCTGTTCATCCTGGGGTTTTTGATCTTTGTGGGTCTGATTGCCCTGGGCTTCAGGAAAAAGTAAGCTTTACCGCCGCCCGGCGGGATCGAATCTTGACAGGCCGGGGAGACTTCATTATAGATTCCCCATCTTCCTCTCGAAAAGTTGGTGTCTTCATCCGCCGGTCAAATATCCTGGCTCGCGGCTCATGCCTACTCTCCGCGCCTTCCCGGTCCTCAAGAGACCAGTGGCGTTCCGCGGATTTCGTACCGCTTACAGTTGCGGGGCAGCGCCGGATTCCCACCGGCTTCCCTGACCTGGCGAATGGCTGCCGAGAAGGGAAACCCTCGGCAGTCCGGTTATAAGGATGATGGTCAACAACGACGTTGACCCTGTATACTTCCCTGATGTGTGATTCGGTAATGACCTCCCCGGGACGCCCCAGAGAGTGGAGCCGCCCCTCCTGCAGCAGGGCGATCCGGTCACAGTAAAGCGCCGCCAGATTCATATCGTGCGTGACGGACACGACGGTGAGGCCCGCGCTACGGCTTAAGCGACCGGATCAGATCGAAGGTGCGAATCTGGTGGGCGATGTCAAGGGAGGAGGTGGGTTCATCCAGGAGGATGACCTCCGGTTCCTGCGCCAGCGCCCTGGCGATCAACACCCGCTGCCGCTCGCCCCCGCTCAGGGCCTCCATGAGGCGCGAAGCGAAGGGAAGAAGGTCCGTCGCCTCCATGGCGGACCGGGCGACGGCCAGATCCCTTTCCGATTCAAACGCCAGCCGGCCTATATGGGGGGTCCTTCCCATCAGGACGACTTCCTCCACCGTCAGGGGAAAGATCCATGACGCCTCCTGGGGAACAACCGCGACCAGCCGCGCCACATCCTTCCGCTGCATCCTGCCGGGAGGGATGCCTTTGAGGCGGATTTCGCCCTCGCAGGGCAATCGTATCCCGTCGATCAGGTTCAGGAGCGTGGATTTTCCGGAGCCGTTCGGCCCCAGGATCCCGAAGAACTCCCCTTTTTCCACCGTCAGGGTGACATCCCGAAGCACCCGCTTTTCTCCGTATTTGAAACTGATCCGTTCCAGTTCAAGGATGGGCATCACTCAAGCCGACCTCTTCATCAAATAGGCAAAATAGGGGGCGCCGCAGAGGGCCGTGACCACCCCGACCGGCAGCTCGGCAGGGGCCAGGACAATGCGGGCGATCGTATCGGCGGCCATCAGGAATGCGCCGCCGAACAGCAGCGACGCCGGCAGCAGCAACCGGTGATCGGACCCGAACAGCATCCGCACGATATGGGGAACCATGAGACCTACGAAGCCGATGATGCCGCTGACGGAAACGGCCGCCCCTGTCACCAGCGAAGCGGAAATGAGCAGGAGCATCCTGGTTCTCTTCACCGGGATCCCCAGCTGGAGGGCCGTCTCCTCGCCGGTGAGAAGGATATTGAGATCGCGGGCGTGGAGGAACATCACGGCGAAACCGGCGACCAGAAACACGGCCGCCAGGAGAATGTCGTTTTCCCCCGCCATTGCCAGATCCCCCATCAGCCAGAAGATGACGCTGTGGATCTGCTCCCCGCTGGTGACGGAGACGAGAAACATGATGAGCGCCGAGAAAAAGGCGTTGACGATGATCCCGGCCAACAAGGTGCGGTCCGTCCGTCGTTCGCCGGTCACGCCGGAAAGTCCCCATACGAGCAGTATGGCGAGGAGCCCGCCGGCGAAGGCCAGACCGGAGATGCCGAAGGGAAGGGAGCCGAGGCCGGTGACAATCGCGATGATGGCGCCCACAGCGGCGCCGCCGGAAACGCCGAGAACATAGGGATCGGCCAGCGGGTTGCGCAACAGGGCCTGAAAGACGACTCCGGCGCACGACAGGGCAGCGCCGACCAGGCCTGCCAAGAGTATCCTGGGGATCCGGATCGAAAAAAGGATCGTCCGCTCCGCTCCGGTCAGGGGATCGGATACGCCGGGGAAACGGACGGCGGCGAGCATACCCTTGAAGACGACGGCAATCCCGATCGGAGCG
>JAHJXP010000088.1 GCA_018827585.1 Pseudomonadota bacterium
AGTCCGGCGTTGATCTGCCGAATCTCGCCGAGCATGGAGGCGTCCTGAAGGTCGAATTCGTGGGGGCCGATCAGTCCGTGTTTCGCCGCCGCGCCCGAACTCCACAGATGGGAAACGATGAGCCGCATGATCCGGATCAGGGCGCGGGTCTGCTGAAAGCCGCGATTCTCCTTAAAACGGGCGTAAAGATCGCGGATCGCCGGGTGGAAAGGGTAGGCGTTCCGAATATCCGTTTTGAGCTGGTCGGGGGAGACTTCCGAAAGGCCCATCTTCTTGGCGTTGTCCACGGCGACACCGTAGGCGTCGGCCACTTCCTCGATGTCGGCGATGGGGGGCGTCTTTTCGAAGATCCTGGTCCGCAGGATGTGATAAATCTCGTTGGTATTGATCTTCACCGGATCGATCCGGATGACGTTTCGGTTCACCTCCTGCTCCAGATCGTTCAGGGACTGCAATGCCTGGGTGATGGATGCGCTCCCGCCGGCATAGGCGGTGCCGCTGAGGTCGGTGATGACCACGCAGGCCCGGGGGAGTTTGTTGCTGTTGACGGCCACGAGCAGATTGGCAAGGGCAATTTCCGTCAATCGATCCAAGTACGTGTCACCCACGGCCACCGCCCGGGCGGCTTCGAAATAGGGAGGCAATTCATCCAGGAGAATGAGCACCGGTTCCCCCCGGAGGAGTTCCACCCACCTGTTGGGATCGGGCGGTTTCACGGGACTGTAGAATTCGTTGAAGACGGCTTTCCAGTTGAGCTGCTCGGCGATCTCTCCCCAGATCCCGAAGGGCGTGCTGGTCTTCCGGCCGCTGAAGGCGACAACCGTCACCGCGCCCAGATCGCCCGGTTTGAAGAAATCGGCCATGACCTGCTTGCGGTATTTCGGGTATTTCGCCAGGAGCCCCAGGGTGATGAGGTTGTGCGTCTTTCCGCCGCCCATAGACTGACTGAGGAGAAACGTGCCGGAGGCGCTGGTGGTTCTACCTTCCAGCCGGTTGAAGGCCTCCGTCAGTAGGATGCGCATGCCTTCGGTGACGAAGTTCTCGGATAGAAATTCATCAGGGTGAATCGACGACAGGTCATCCAGGTTGTACACCGTGTCCAGGCGGGCCTTGTCGAAAACCGACGCCCTGGGCTTGCACAGATCAGCGAGTGTTTTCATGAGTGGTCTCCCGTTGCGTGAGTTGATCCTGACTTGACGCCCCTCTTCAGCCATTGATTGCCTTTTCCCGTCAACCGGTAGCGCGCCTTCCGCTTTCCCTGGCTCATATCCACCGTCAGGGTCCCGTTTTCAACCCACTTTTTCAGAAGACGGGAGGCCTTCAGGGTGTCAATGTTGGCAATCTTACAGACGTCGTGGTTCGTAATGAATCCGAAGCGATCAATTCAGTCTCCGACCTGCTCCCAGATGGTCGGGCGCTCCTCGTTGAGCAGGATAACGGCGACGGCATCCTCCGGCATTGGCAAAAGCCACAACGGTCTCAAGCGCCTTGTGGACCATCTTGCCGGAAACCAGTTTAGCCTCAAACCTTAAGTTTTCCGACGCTCCACAGAGCATCTCGACCAGTTCTTCATTCGACAGCGTTGTGGGATTGTGGGGATTCATCGCCTGTCCGCGCCCTCTTGATGACTGATTTCGTGATCCTTGAGACTGGCAGGATCAATGACGCCTTCGATCCCCTCGTTGCGAATTACCTCAGGATGAGGCTTCAAGGATGATGTGTAGCCACGCATCGCATTTCCTCAATCGCTTTTGGGCGGCGACTTGGGTTTCCCTCCCGCTTGCCTCCTGGGCCGGTCCCAATAGGGACTCTTGCACTTCGGGCAGATGCGGACGTCCACCTGCCGCGGGGCCCATGAATGACCGCAGCGCAGGCAATTCATCTTCTGGATCGTAACATTTGGCATGGGGTTCTCTCCGGTTGGTTTTAACGTAAGTACTATAGGTAACACCTGTTGTCGAGAGAAAGTTTTGCCAGCACGGGGCAGGGCCTTCAGCGCTCGCGGATGCCTGCCGCGACTGCATCATTAAACCATTTTACGTGATTGAGGATACAGAATCGTCGGAATCGTGCGCATTTTCGCGAGCAAGAACGGTCTTATGACAGTAATTCAAAATTCCGGCAGTGCATCGGTCGGATGGAGGTAAAATTGCGCAGTGAAAAACGGCAAGCGGCCCATCGGAAAAGAGATGGCGAAGCGCTTGGGGAAGGCCTTGAACATCAGCTGCAAAGTGTTTCTGTGAACGGGCAGGTAAAACCGATTTTATTTACGGTTTCCCCTGACACGGCTCTCCTGCAATCAGGGGAGGGCAAATTTTTCTGGATTTTTCTGACTGTTCTGTCTAAGAAAGGATCTGAATCCGGCGGTTGAAATCCGCTTCGGAATGAAGAAGTTTTCCCGGAAGGGGGAAGAGAAGATGAGCCGAAGAAAAATGCCCCTGCTCCTGGCGGGGGTGATGTTGATTTTAATTCTTCCCTCGCCGGTCACGGCGGCGGATAAGACGATCCAGCTTGGTATTCCCGGATGTGCCGCCTGAGGCGTCTATACGAGGATCAGTTCGATCCTCCGGGGCATGGACGGGATCATTATCTTCGGCAGTCCGGCGGAAAATCAGATCAGCGTCACCTTTGACGATAGGAAGACGGATACGGAGAAGATCGTGAAGGCGTTGGTCGAAGGCGGCGTGACCGTCCGGGAAAAACCGGCTCCCGCGCCGTAGGCCCCCAACAGCGATGCCGGCTAAAGGTAATCCTTCCGCCCCTCCCGTTCGAGGAGTTCCGTGACCTTCTTCACATCCTGAGAACGCCCCCGCCTGCAGACGAGGAGGGCGTCGTTAGTCTCGACGACGAGGAGATCCCGGACGCCGAGCAGGACGACCAGTTTCCCAGGGCTGTGGACCAGGGAATCGGCCGCGTCGATGCCGAGGAAGGGGCCGCGGACGGCGTTTCCATCCGGGTCTTTCCCGGCCACCTCCCACAGAGCATCCCAGCTTCCCACATCGGACCAGTCGAAATCACCCGGGATGACCAGGACATCCTTTGCCTTCTCCATCACGCCGTAATCGATCGAGACGGATTGAAGCCCCGCATAGACGGTTCCAACCACCTCTTCTTCCCGGTTCGTGCCGAGCGCCTCCCGGATCTGGATGAGCCCCCGATTAAGATCGGGAAGGAACCGTTCGATTGCCTTGAGGATCGTGGAGGCCTTCCAGACGAACATGCCGCTGTTCCAGGAGAAGCCGCCCTGCCGAAAGAATCGTTCCGCCTGTTCACGGGGCGGTTTTTCCCGAATGGATTTGACCCTGTAGATCTTTTCATTTCCGGAGGTCGAAAAGAGATCGCCCTGCTCGATGTAGCCGTAACCCGTCTCGGGCCCGGTCGGCCGGATGCCGATCGTGACGAGGGAATCCCCTCGGGATGCCGCGCCGGCCGCCGCCTGGAGGACCTCCCGGAAG
>JAHJXP010000089.1 GCA_018827585.1 Pseudomonadota bacterium
ATGCACATCGTTTCTGTTAAGAGTTGGGACTGCGCTTCCAGCCGAATATTTCTTAAAATCAAAGGAATTCAACAAGTAGTAAATGTATTTTGGATTATTACCGTGAAAATCTTTCACGAACAATGTGGTATTAAGTGGCCAATATGGTTCGCTAGTGTAATAGACCTCTCCAATAGTTCCGCTTCTCCCAGTCATAACTCCAGGGCCATCATACATAGCCTCAGAGTGAAATCCACAAATGCCATTTGATCCCCAAATAGGAATATCACCAACCATTCTTGCGGAAACTGGAAGGTCATGGCCACGTTGAAGTGTCGCGGCATCACCAAAAGTGCATTTTCGCCAAGAATAGTTGTCGATTCGTGTAGTATGCTGCGAGCTATCTCTTCTCAACAGAGTTTCTGAAACTATTTGATAATACGAGTTATAATAGCTTGCGCTATCCCGCCAACATTCGAGTGTTTCATCCACTGCCCAGAGGGTTTCGGCGATGCGGCGCTGCTGGTCGAGGGGTGGGAGGGTAAACTCCTCCAGCTTGAGTGTCTTCCAGTTGATGGTAGGCGAGAGCGAGCCGACGGAAATCTCGACCGCCCGGTTCATGAAGCGGTCGCTCATCATCAGGAATGGCAGGAACTCTGGAAACACCACGTCCGGCTTTGCCCGCACGACCATCGCGTGGGCGGAGCAGATACCGTCGAACTCCGCCACGGCCAGCTTGCGCTGGTAGGCGCGGCGGCGCCCAAAGATGATTTCGCCCTTCCGAAATCGCAGCTTGGTGCCAATGACATCGCTGCCCTTGCCCCAGCGATGGATGTGCAGACTCTGTGAGTCCAAATGCTCCAGCCCCACGTAGATATCTTCAGCCGCCTCGCTTGGCTCGACACGCTCGTTAATACTCTGCGCAAACTCGCCAAACCGCAGCGTACGCCAGCCTGTGCGGTCAAAAAATGGTAGTTTGGCCCAGTCGGGATTAGGTAGGAGACCGTCGCGCGACGGGGGCACACTGGTCATGGTTTCCTCCCGGCGAGCCAGGCTCGGCCCTTCTCGGTAAGACGGTATTTCTGGAGGCGGCTGGTGGGTTTGTCGGGGATCGTGTATTCGACCAGAGACTCCCGCAATGCCGGTTCCAGATAAGTTTCACGCATCCGCCGGCGACTCTTGAGCTCGAAAGCGCTGAGGATCTCAGCGTTACCCAATTCACCGCGAACAGAGAGAAGTTCGAGGATACGACGAACTGGTGCCGTGACTGGTGCCGTGACTGGTGCCGTGACTTCACCTGCGACTTGTGCGGTGACTTCCGTGGCTGCCACAGCAGGCGGTCGCCACAAGGTTTGAACGAACTGCCCTCCGTCCTGCCTAAAGTCGGGCGGCGTCAGGCCGGCCTCCCGGCAGAGGGCGATCATGTCGAGAGTGCCCGTGCCGGCCTTCTCGATATAGCGGGTGAGGAAGAGCGGGTCGGCGATCAGGGGATTGCGGGGGATGGAGGCGTGGGGAAGGCGCAGCAACGCCGGGGTCAACGTGGGCGGCAGGTGACCGGGATTCCAGACTTCGAGACGGTCGGAAAAGAGCATTACCTGGACGGAGGCGTTGGAGGCATAGTCCCGATGGGCGATGGCGTTGACGATGGCCTCGCCGACCGCGTCGCGGGGAAGTTCATAGGTCTCCGGCGCCCTCGGTCCCTCGGCGCGGGTGCCCACGGCACGGTTGATCTTCGACATGACGAAATCCACGGCCTGGTCCACCAACGCGAAAACATCGCCCCGGTAGATCTGGTAAGAGGGAATGGGTTTGCGGACCTCGGCGCCGTGGAAATGAAGGCATTTCACCTCAGATGTGATGAGAAACCGCTGCGGTTCTTTCCCGAAAAGAAGGATTGCGGCATGGCTGGGACGCTCGCCGTCGAGGAGGTTCAGATGTGCCAGCGCCTTTGGCATCGGCGTGTCCGGTCTGAGCGCATAGCCTCGTCTGCGTTGGGCAAGCTCCAGGAAGTCGGCCAGCTTCTCCGGTGAGATGTCATCAAGTGTCGCCCGTGGACAGGCGGCGGCATCGAAAGGACGATCGTGGACTGTGCCGCAGTCGATGAGATATTCGACGAGACTGGCATAAACAAGAGCCGTCAATTCCGGGATGCTGCCGAAGCGGCGACGATTGAGCTGGTTGCTCGCCTTGCCGATCAGGGTACTCATCTTCGGGTGGCGGGCCTGGTCGTCGCTGCCCTTTACGAATACTAACCGCTCTTTGCCCTCGGCGGTGGCACAATCGAACTCATGTTCCGTAGGAGAAATCCCGGCGGCATCTTCATATCCGTATGCGTTGCCGAAGAGCCCCAGGTAGACAGCGTTGCGCTCCACCTCGCCCAGGTACAGGTCATCGGGTCGTCGTCCGGAGGCAGGCAGGGCTTCAAAGAGAAAGACGTCGAAGAAGCGGCGCAGCAGGGCATCGCCTTCAATAAAATCGCGAACGGCGCGGCGTTCGGTGGCAAACTCCTTCTGCACGGAACTGATGAAGATGCGAAGTTTACCGCTCATCACTTCACCTCTGGGATGGAATTCAATGCTTCCCGGACCTTTTGTGAACTTTCCAGCCAGGCGGTCAACGCTTCCGTCAGCCGGTCAGTGCCGCTTGTGCCGTTCAGGGTATAGGTTGCAGAGGTTTCACGCACTTCCGTAACAGGCAATGAATTTGTCACGTAAAGAGGGATGCTCAGATTACCGTCTCTATCGCGGATTTCCTCGCGAGAGGCGACGCGGGTGAAGTCGGGCTCGTCTTGGAACTGCTCGTAGGTCTTGACGATGCGCTCAATGTGTTCTTCGGCAAGAAAGCTCTGGGCGCGTTCGCGGGTAACTTCTCCCACGGCGTTAATGAAGAGGATCTTGCCCCGGTGCGCTTTGGGCTTGGACGTGCGGCAGATGACGACGCAGGCTTCCATCGGCGAGTTGTAAAAGAGATTCGGCCCCAGGCCGAGGACACACTCGATCAGGTCGGCTTCGATGAGTTTGCGCCGCATCTCCGCTTCCTCCTGGCGAAAGAGGACGCCATGAGGGAAGAGGATGGCGCAGCGGCCGCTCTTGGGAGCGAGGCTTTGGAGGATGTGCTGCCAGAAGGCGTAATCGGCCCGACCCTGCGGCGGGGTGCCGTAGAGGTTGCGGCCCCAGGGATCGGCGGCAAAGGCGGCGCGGTCCCACTGTTTGATGGAATAGGGCGGATTGGCCAGCGCCATGTCAAACTGCATGAGACGGTCGCCCTGAACGAATTTGGGTTCGCTGAGGGTATCGCCCCGCTCGATGCGGAAGTCTTCGATGCCGTGGAGGAAACAGTTCATCCGGGCGATGGAGGAGGTCATCAGGTTACGCTCCTGCCCGAAGAGCCGCACGTTGCGCCATTCCTTCCCCTGGCGGCGCAGGTGGGCGATGCAGGAGAGCAGCATGCCGCCGGAGCCGCAGGTGGGGTCATAGATGCTCTCGCCGGGCTGGGGTTGGAGCATCTCGGTCATCAGATGAACGACGGTGCGATTGGTGTAGAACTCGGCGGCCGTGTGGCCCGAGTCGTCGGCGAATTTCTTGATCAGGTATTCGTAGCCCTGGCCCAGCTCATCTTCAGGCAGGTTGGCGATGGTCAGTTCCAGCCTGGAGAAATGCTCGACGAGATCGCGCAGCATGGCGTCGGGAAGGCGGTCCTTGTTGGTCCACTGGGCGTCGCCGAAGATGCCGTAGAGCTTTTCGGGGTTGGCGGTTTCAATGGAGCGCATGGCGTTCTGGAGGGCGCGGCCCACGTCTTTGGCGGATTGACGAACCACCTGCCAGTGAGCATCGGTCGGAATCTGAAAGCGGTGGTTCTCCGGGTAAGCGGCAAAATCCTGATCCCCGCCGGACTCGGCCAGGGCGGTCTGTGTCTCTTCGTCAAACACATCACACAGGCGCTTGAAAAAGAGCAGCGGGAAGATGA
>JAHJXP010000090.1 GCA_018827585.1 Pseudomonadota bacterium
ATCGGGACCTTGCCGGCGCGGCTCCGTTTTTCGGCAAAAGCTTTTTCAGACGGCAGGCAACCGCAGGAGATCCTCCGGGGTGTTTACGTTCAGGAACATCCTGCCGTCCGGATCGAAGGAGCGGAGGACCTCCGGGGAAATCGTGCGAAGCTTGTGCCCGGGGTAGAAGCCGGTGATCTTGAGGCGGTTCCTCTCGAGGAGGCCCCGGATGGCGGGAAGGCACCGGCGGGAGTAGACCGCGTGGAGGGGCTGGAGGCCGTCGGGAGGCGCCGGGACCACGATGTCGAAACCGGAAGCCTGCGAGGCCATATATTCCACGAATGCCCTGTCGAGAAAGGGCATGTCGCACGCCGCGGCGAAGGCCTGCTGATGGGCGGCATAGAAAAGTCCGGTGTAGATCCCGCCGAGGGCGCCTCTCTCCGGGAGGATGTCGGTGACGATGACAGCCTCCTGGTCGAGATAGTCGAGGGGGTCGGCGGTGACGATGATCACCTCCTTGAAGACCGCCCGAAAGAGCCGGACGGTCCGGTCGATCAGGCGTTCGCCGCCCACCCGGAGAAAGGCCTTGTTTTCTCCCATTCTCACGTTCCGGCCGCCGGAAAGGATGATGCCGGTCATGCCGCCGTCCCCCTTCTCTCGGTGAACTTCCCGTAACGGATCGGCGAGGTAAAGTATTCCTCAGGTCTGTCCGCGGCGATCAGGGCGGCGGAGAACTCGTAGAGCCGGTTGCCGGCGTCCTCCGCCTGGCCGCTGTGGGCGAAAAGGCAGGCGATGTTCCGAATTGTCTCGTAATATGGTTGCAGCATGATTTCTATCCACCCGCCATTGAGTCCGTCTGTGCTGTCCCGGCGCCCCGCCTGTGTGGGGACAAGGCGAAAAGCCCGATTTTTTGACAGGATCCGCACCTTCGGCTATTCTTTTCTGAAGAGGAGTATTAGCGCGCCCGCGGCGATTTCGCAACGTTTTTTCGAATGCCTTCGGGAGTTTTTTGAAAGATCAGATCCCTTTGCGCTCAAGAAATTTTTCTGCCATTTTGAAGCCGTCAAACTTTACCTTGATAATATGAGGGGACCGTTGTAAGAAATCACACACAAGCGCGGAGGGCGGGGTGTACTGGGAAAAAGAGATCGAGACGATGGACCGGGGCGGCCTTGAAAAGGTGCAGATGGCGAGGCTCCGGGAAACGCTGGCGCGGGCGAAAAAATCCGTCCATTACGGGAAGCTGTTCGCGGAAATGGGCCTGGATGCCGGCGCGATCCGGACGGTGGCCGATGTCGGGAAATTGCCGCTGACAACCAAAGAAGACCTCCGGGAGAACTGGCCCTACGGTTTTCTCGCCTGCTCCCGCGACGATCTCATCCGGATGCACTCCTCCTCCGGGACAACGGGCCGGGCGACGGTGATCTTCCATACGGAAAGCGACGTCGCGGCCTGGACGAATCTCCTGGCCCGCTCCATGTACATGGCCGGGATGCGGCGGTCCGACGTCTTCCAGAACATGATGACCTACGGCCTCTTCACCGGCGGCCTCGGGTTCCACTACGGCGCGGAGAAGATCGGGGCGCTGGTGATCCCCGCCGGGGCGGGCAACAGCAAGCGCCAGATCCAGCTCATGCGGGATTTTGGGACGACGGCCATCCATATCATCCCCAGTTACGCCCTCCATCTCGCGTCCGTCTTTACCGAGTCCGGTTACGACCCCCGGCGGGACACCAAGCTGCGGATGGCCTTTATCGGCGCCGAGCCCCACTCGGAGAAGATGAGGCGGAAGATCGAGGAATTCTACGGGTTCAAGGCCTTCAACTCCTATGGGCTGTCCGAGATGAACGGTCCAGGCATGGCCTTCGAGTGTCCAGAGCAGCACGGGCTGCACATCTGGGAGGACAACTACATCGTCGAGATCATCGATCCCGCGACGCAAAAAATCCTCCCCGAAGGGGAAGAGGGGGAACTGGTTGCGACGACGCTGATGCGGGAGGGGATGCCGATCATCCGCTACCGGACGAAGGATCTCACCCGGATCATCCCCGGCCCCTGCCCCTGCGCCCGGACCCACCGGCGGATCGAGCGGATCAAGGGGCGGACCGACGATATGATGATCATCAAGGGGGTAAACATCTTCCCGATCCAGATCGAAAAGAGGCTAATGGAGATCCCCGGCGTCGGGACCAATTTCGTCATCATCCTCGACCGGGTGGACTACGGCGATCAGATGACCGTCAAGGTGGAGGTCCAGCGGGGCTTCTTCGGCGGCAATCTCCAGCAGCTTGAGACGCTAAGGCGGCGGATCGTGGAGGAAATCAAAACCGATATCCTGATCACGCCGAAGGTGGATCTGGTAGAGCCGGACAGTCTCCCGAAAAGCGAGGGCAAAGCGGTCAGGGTGATCGACAACCGGAAGGACTGACGGCTACGTAAAAAGTCCGGATGCTGCGTTGCGCTTCACCCTTCGTCGTTGCAGCGTACGCCAAAGTACGCCTCACTCCTCAGGGTTTGCGCGCCTTGCCTGCGGACTTATTACGAAGGCGCCCCATATTCAAGGCTATTGTGACTTTTTTACGAGTCCATCAAGGACTGAAGGGGGGGCGTATGATTTCCTATCAGCTTTCGATCTTCGCCGAAAACAAGCCGGGGCGGCTGGCGGCGGTCACAAGGGTTCTGGCGAAGGAGAAGATCAACATCCGGGCGACGACGATAGCCACGTCCGACACCTTCGGCGTCATCAACCTGATCGTCGACGACCCCCGCCGGGCCGAGGCGGCGCTCACGAAGGCCGGCATGACCGTGACGCTCAATCAGGTCCTGGCCGTGGTCATCCCCGACCAGCCTGGAGGTCTGGACAGGCTGACGCAGCTGTTGTTGGCCGAGGGGATCAATATTAACAATGCCTACGGCTTCGTCCTGGAAAGCCACAAGAAGGCGGTCTTCGTGGTCAGCGTGGACCAGATCGAAAAGGCCGAAAAGCTTCTCGACAAGCACGGCTTCCAGACGCTGGACGCCGAGGCCTTGTCGGCGGTGGAGCCTTTTCACTACATGAAATACTGAGGAGGGATGATGACACATAGAGATGCGGGACGTTACGCCGCCAAGCATGAGCCGGGCGTGAGCCCGGATGAGAAAATCGCCGCCGCGGTCCGCAAGAAGGCGGGGGAAGGGGAGCTCGCCTGCGGCGACGCGGAGCGGATCGGCGCCGAGCTCGGTGCGGCGCTGGCGGAGGTAGGCCGGACGCTCGATCTGCTTGAGATCCGCATCGGTCGCTGCCAGCTCGGTTTGTTCGGCTACGGGAAGGAACGGAAGGCCGTCCATCCGGCGGACCAGGTCGATCCGGCGCTCGCGGAGGCCATCCGCAGAGGTCTTTCGGAGGGGAGGCTCCCCTGCGCCGCTGCCTGGAAGATCGCTGCGGAGGGGAATATCCCGCGGATGAAGGTGGCAGCGGCCTGCGAGGCGCTCAATGTCCGGATAAAGCCCTGCCAGCTTGGGGCCTTCTGAATCAGGCCGGAGCGCCGGGCAAGGCCCTACGCTCCGCGTAACGGCGAAGTATCCGGAGGATCGCCTCTGCGTTTCGCTGCGCTTGCCGGAGGATCTGTTCTTGCGACAGCTCCATGTCTTCCAGACCGTGGGCGTAGTTGTCGATCGAACAGAGAGAGGCGTAGGGGATCTCCAGCTCCTGGGCGCAGATCGCCTCGCCGGCCATCGTCATCCCGACGAGGTCGGCGAACTTAGCCATCATCGCGATCTCCGCCCGCGTTTCGAGACGGGGACCGGCGGTCTGCCAGTAGACGCCGCCGTCCACGGCCTCGATCCCGCAGTCGCGGGCCGCTTCAAGCAATTTCCGCCGGACCTCCGCATTGATGACAGGCGTGATGTGAACGGGTTTTTCCCGGATGATCGTGGGACCGGCCGTCAGCATGAGGTAATCGTCCGGGACGACGAGCTGCCCCGGTTTCAGCGTTCGCTTGAGAGAGCCGGTCGAATTGACGCCGATGACTTCAGCCGCCCCTAATTCCTTCAGGGCTGTCAGGTTGGCCTGGTGGTTGATGAGATGGGGCAGGATGTGGCGGCGGGCGTCGTTCCCATGACGGGGGATGAAGGCCACCCCGGAGGCGCAAAAGACCCTTGCCCTGCCGAAGGGCGTCTCCACCGTCTCTTCCCGCAGGTTCTCGAAGAGCACTTTTGCCTGCAAGGGGACGGTTCCCGAGATGATGCCCAGCGGTTTCATACGTCCTCCCGATGGAGTATTTGCAATAGTCCCGGCCGACAGTGATGATCTTTTCCGGCCCTCAACATCCCGAAATCCGCTTCCGGGTTGTCCGGCGATCACGGGAATGAGAGCGCTTATAGCAGATCGGGCGGCAACTGTCAAAAGGCCTTCTTGACATCATTTGCGCGAATATGCCATAGTGCCTGCAAAAGATCGTGGAAAGGAGGACAGAGTATATGGCGGAAGAAGCCGTGGTTCATGTCGGCGACAGCGATTTTGACGAGGAGATCCTGAAGGCGGACAAGCCCTCTCTGGTTGATTTCTGGGCGCCCTGGTGCGGTCCGTGCAGAACCATCGGACCCACGGTGGAGGCCCTGGCCGGGCAGTACAGGGACCGGATCAAGGTGGCGAAGGTCAATATCGACGACAATCCCAAGACAGCCGAGGCCTATGGCGTGATGAGCATCCCGACCTTGATACTCTTCAAGGAGGGGAAGGTCCTCGACACCCTCGTAGGCCTGGTCCCGAAGGAACGCCTCGAGGCGTTCATCGGCAAGGCCCTGTAGAGAGGGGGAAGGTGAGTACCGTGCGCAATAAGAGAATTAATAAGAGAATTCTGTTGATCCTCGTCGTCGCGGTCATGCTGCTGACCGGATGCAAGATCTGGTGGCCCTGGTCGAAAAGGGTCGATATGACACGCGCAACCCCGGAGGGCCTCTACCAGCAGGGGGTGGAACAATATCAGGACGGCAACTACAAGAGGGCCGTGGATGTCTTCCAGCGGCTTAAGGAGGAATACCCCCTGAGCAGGTTCGCCATCATGGGGGAGATGGGGATCGCCGACTCCTACTTCAGCGCCAAGGAGTATACGGAGGCGGAACTCGCCTACAGCGAATTCCTCAACCTCCATCCGACAAACGAGAATCTGCCCTATGTCCTCTACCAGATCGGGATGTGCCACTTCAATCAGATTTCAACGATCGACCGCGACTCGTCGGACGCCTTCAAGGCCCTGAAGGGATTCGAGCGGCTTATTGCGCGTTTCCCCGGCAGCAAGTTCGCCTTCCTCGCCGAGAAGATGATCCGGGAATGCAAGAGGGCCCTGGGCGAGCAGGAATTCTACGTGGGGGAGTTCTATTTCAACATCAAGGAGTACCGGGCGGCGCTTAGGCGGTTCGAGAAGGTCGGACGGGAATACCCGAATGTCGGCCTCGATTACAAGGTGAGCTACTACCTCATCGAGACGAAAAGACGCCTCGCCGAGGCGGAGGCGGGCAGGAAGTAGGCGGAAAAGGATCGGTCTGCCGTTTGAATCCTCTGCAGCGCCGGAGGGCGTCGATCAGGCACGCGTCCGGATCCTGCGCCGTGTCGATGACAATGTGGGATGCGGCGGGAATCTCAGTCACGGGATCGAAATCGGCCTTCTGGGCGAGAAAGATCTCCCACCTTCCGTCAGAGGCGTCCCCCTGCCTGTTTTCAAGACGTTCCTTCACCGTTTCTTCCGGACAGACGCATTCGATGAGAAAGAAATCCGCTCCCGATTCTTTGGCCTTATCGGCGGCTCGGAGGCGTTCCGCCTGCCGTTTGTAAGAGGCGTCGATGATCGCCGAACGCCCCTTTGTCAGGTGTGCCGAGGCGGTCTCCAGCGCCCTGGCGTACGTACGGCCCGTGATCTCGTCGGAATAGATCCCCTGGCCGAAGGCGTCGGGTCGGCGCTCGGCGCTCGGGATCGAGAGAAGTTCCTTGCGCAGGACGTCCGTGCGGATGACCTCTGCGCCGAGCCGCCGGGCGAGGCCCTGCGCCAGAACGCTCTTCCCCGTTCCCATCAGCCCTGCCGTCAGAATCAGGACCGGCCTCTCCGGCCGGGCGGCGTAAGCGAAGGCCAGGTCGAAATAACGCGCCGCCGTTTCCCTTGCCTCCTGCCGCTCCTTTTCGCCTATGGCCGGATCGCGGAACCGGAAGCCGACGACCTTGCCGCGGACGTAGGCGTAATAGCACCGGTAGAAATTGAGGAGCGTCCGGACTTCAGGGTCCGCCGCATGACGGACGTAGGCGTCGACGAATGTCTCCGCCCAGGCGGGGTAGCCGTTGAAGTCCAGGTCCATCGCCAGAAAGGCGACCTCGGCGGCGACGTCCCCGAAACGGAACCGCTCGTTGAACTCGATGCAGTCGAAGATCGTGATCCCGCCGGCGACGCAGATGTGATCGAGGTGGAGGTCCCCGTGGCAGTCCCGGATCCTGTGTTCCGAGACCCTTCTCCTGAAGAGCGGCTCTTCGCGCGCCAGAAAAGCAAAGGCGTAGGCGCGGATGAACTCATGGCGGCCTCGGGGGATCGTGACCCCGATGTAATCCTCCGTCTGAGCGAAGTTTTCCTCGTGGTTCCGGCGGATCGTCCCAATGCCGCCGACCTCGTCGATCCTTCCTCCCGTCTCCGCCTGCCCGTGAAACGCGGCCAGTTTGCGGGCGATGGCGCTCATGACGGCGGGTTCAACCTTGCCCTCCGCGAGGAGCCGCCCGAGCATCCGCTCCCGGGGGAGCAGCTTCATCCGGACGGCGTAATCAACGATGCGTCTGGTTTCTCCCGGATGGAGTGCGCCCGCGGCGTCTTCCGCGATGGGAACTACCGCGAGATAGGTTTCCGGCGCGAGGCGCCGGTTCAGGCGGAGTTCCTCCTCGCAGTAAAATTTTCTCTTTTCAAGAGCGGTGAAATCGAGAAAGCCGAAATCAACGGCCTTTTTGACCTTGTAGACCTCGCTCCCGGCGATGAAGATCAGGGAGATGTGGGTCTGGACGATCTCCACGGTTTGCGGCAGGTGCGGGTAGAATTCCGGCCGGCTCATTGCGGCCAGCAGTCCCGGATGCGTCATTTTTTCCTCCCTGATATACGAACATGTATGTTGTCAAATGTGCCGGGCCGCATTCATCATGGTTTCCGTGCGATTGGTCATCGATTCTTCCCGAAGACCGCGGCGAACGGGTTGTTGAACGGGACCTTCTCGTCGCGCGGTTTCTCCTGAGGCGGCTTTCTCTGCACCGGCTTGTGCTGCGGCGGTTTCCCCGGAGCGATTTTTGGCCGGTGCCCTTCCCCGGCGGGCTGGTTCTCCCGAATCTCCTTTTTCTCACCGGGACTTGCGGATTTCTTTTCCCCCGCAGGATATTTTTTCAGCGTCAGTGAAATCCGTTTCCGCTCCAGATCGACGGCGAGGACGGTCACCTCGACGGTCTGGCGGACCTTCAGCACCTCGCCGGGGTCCTTCACGAACCGGTCGGCGATCTGGCTCAGGTGGACGAGGCCGTCCTGGTGGACGCCGATGTCCACGAATGCCCCGAAGGCGGTCAGGTTCGTCACGATCCCCGGGAGCTTCATCCCGGGCGTCAGCTCCTCCATCTTTTCGATCCCCTCGGCGAAACGGAAGGCCTCGAACCGTTCACGCGGGTCGCGGCCGGGCCGGTCCAGTTCGGCGAGGATGTCGTTCAGTGTCGGAAGGCCGACCTCGTCCGTGACGTACCGGGCCGGATCGATCCGCTTCCGGAGGGCCTCGTCGCGCATCAGGTCGGCGATGGAGCAGTCCAGGTCATCCGCCATCCGATCGACGATTGCATAGCTTTCGGGGTGGACGGCGCTTGCGTCGAGGGGGTTCTCCCCGTTGCGGATCCGGAGGAAGCCGGCGGCCTGCACGAAGGCCTTCACGCCGAGGCGGGGCACCTCTCTCAGGGCCACGCGCGACGGGAACGGGCCATGCTCGTCGCGCCAGGCGACGATTTTGGCCGCCAGGGCGGGGCCGAGGCCGGAGACGTAGGTGAGGAGCGCCGCGCTTGCCGTGTTCAGCTCGACGCCGACCGCGTTCACGCAGCTCATGACCGTGTCATCGAGGCTCTGCTTTAGTTCCGTCTGATCGACGTCGTGCTGGTACTGCCCCACGCCGATCGCCTTCGGGTCGATTTTGACCAGCTCGGCCAGCGGGTCCGTAAGCCGCCGGCCGATGGAGACCGCACCGCGGACGGTGACGTCCTCGTTCGGAAACTCCTCCCGGGCGATCTTGGAGGCGGAATAGACCGAGGCGCCGCTCTCGTTGACCATAATGATCTGTATCGTTTCGGGGAGATCCAGCGTCCGGAGGAAGGTCTCCGTCTCCCGTCCCGCCGTGCCGTTTCCGATGGCGACCGCCTCGATCCGGAACCGCGCGCAAAGCGTCCGGACCGTCTCGGCCGCCTGGCTCCGCGCCCTTTCCGAGAGGTGGGGGAAGACCGCGTCGTGGTGGAGGAGCTTGCCCTGGGCGTCAAGGCAGACGAGCTTGCACCCCGTCCGGAAGCCGGGATCAAGGGCGAGGAGCCGCTTCTGGCCGAGCGGCGGGGCAAGAAGGAGCTGGCGGAGGTTGTCGGCGAAGACGCGGATCGCTTCCGCGTCGGCCCGTTTCTTCGCGGCCATGCGGATCTCCGTTTCCATCGCGTTGGCGAGAAGCCGCCGGTAGCCGTCCTCCACGGCCATCCGGACCTGTTCGGAGGCCGGACGGTTTCCGGTGACAAACATCGCGTCGAGCAGCGAAATCGCCTCCGTCTCCGGCGGGACGACACGGAGGGTCAGGAACTCTTCCTTCTCGCCGCGCCGCATCGCGAGGATCCGGTGCGAGGGCGCCTTGGCTGCCTGTTCCTCCCAGTCGAAGTAGTCCCGGTATCGGCTCCCTTCCGTCTCCTTGCCCGCGATCACCTTCGCCTGGAAGAGGGCCTTCGCCGTGAAGAACTCCCGTATCCGGGCGCGGGCCTGTTCGTTTTCGTTCACCCACTCGGCGATGATGTCCCTCGCCCCGGCGAGCGCCTCCTCTGCGGAGGCGACCCCTTTTTCCGGATCGATGAATGCGGCCGCCGCCTCAGACGGGTCGAACGCCTCGGCCTGGGCGAAAATCTGCTGTGCGAGCGGTTCCAGCCCCTTCTCCCGGGCGACGGTCGCCCGCGTCCGCCGCTTGGGGCGGAAGGGGAGGTAGATGTCCTCGAGAACGGCGAGCGTTCCCGCGGCGGTGATCTTTGCCGCAAGCTCGTCGGTGAGGAGTTCCCTCTCCGTCAGCGATTTGATGATCGCCTCGCGGCGCTTATCCAGTTCTTCGAGCTGGACAAGGCGGTCGCGGATGTCGGTGATCTGCACCTCGTCGAGGGTTCCCGTCGCCTCCTTCCGGTAGCGGGCGATGAAGGGCACCGTCGCCCCTTCGCCGAGGAGTTGCGCGGCCGCCGAGACCTGCGCTTTGTCGATCCTGAGTTCTGCCGCGATCTGCGAATGATAGCGCCCTGCGGGAGTTGCCGTGGGTGTGTCGTTCTTTGAGGGTTCCGTCATGATCCTTGCCGCCTTTCGGGGTATTCCGATATTGCGCCCCTCATACCACAGGGAAGGAGGTTTTATGAAATGAAATGTCGCGGGGGAGGATGGAAGGCGGCGATTGTCGGCTCGACAAACTCTTCGTTGACGGCGATGTCGAGCCGGACCTTCCGGAGAAGGCCGCCGGGGAATCACCTCCGTGACTTCATCTTTTTTCTCCCCGTCGTGATCCGCGCCAGAACCAGGCGTAGATGCCGGCATTGAGGAGGAGGACGAAAAGCCCGAGGCCGATCTGGAGTTCCCGTGTAAGATCGTCGGCGTCCGGTAGAGCTTCACCTTTGCCGTGTCCCTCAGCCAGAAAAGATCCTTGGAGTACTGATCCTGCCCCCGCCAGTAGTTGTTCGAAGACGCCGCCTCAGCCGCGTATTTCAGGATCGCCTTGTGTTCCTTCGGCA
>JAHJXP010000091.1 GCA_018827585.1 Pseudomonadota bacterium
TGGAGCTGGGCGATTGTCTTTCCCAGGAAGCTGTTGGGAGGGGCCATTTCGAAGATCATGTAGTCGTCGGAAAGGGGGAGATAATCGATCACGTTGGGTGAGATAAGGCCCTTGGCCACCTTGTGGGCAATCTCCTTTTCCGGGATCATCACCTCCGTTGCCCCCACCTTTTCGAGGATCAGTTTGTGCTCTTCGTTGGGGGCCTTGACGATGATCGTCTTGACCTTCATCTGCCGGAGGTGGAGGGTGATCAGGGTCGCCGCCGCCAGGTCCTCCCCGAAGGAGATGATGACCACGTCGTCCTCCTGAACGCCGATCGCCTCCATGATCTCTCTGTCGGTTCCGTCGGCCAGGATCGCTTTGGTGGAGCAGTCCCTCGCCCGCTGTACCGCCTCTTTCTCCTTGTCGACGGCGATGACCTCGAAGCCGCTCTCATAGAGCTCCTTGACGATATTGAAGCCGAAGATCCCCAGCCCGATGACGACGACCCGCTGTTGCATGGTTCACACCTCCAGGATAACCGATCCTAACCCACCGTGACCGATTCTTCCGCGTATTTTATATCCCTTTTCTCCCTGGAATACCAGGAAAAGGCCAGCGTCAGGGGGCCCACCCGACCTGCGAACATCATCAACACGATCGCCAGTTTCTGAAGATCGCTCAGGTCAGAGGTGATCCCCATGGAGAGGCCCACCGTACCGAAGGCCGAAACCGTCTCGAACAGGTACTCCACGAAGAAATGCCGGTTCTGTTCCGGCAAAAGACCGCTCCCGCCGCCGACAAACAGCAGGACGGACGTAATCAGGCAGATCGAAAAGGCGGAAGCAAAAATGATCGAAAGCGTCCTTCCCAAGATCTCCCGCGGGATCAGCCGATAAAATACGTTCACCTCATGGCCGCCCTTCATCCGGTTCCATATCATGAGCAGGAGCAGCGTGAAGCTGGTTGTCTTGATCCCGCCCCCGGTCGAGCCGGGGGAAGCCCCGATGAACATAAGGATCATCAGCACCAGAATAGTCGCGTTGGTCAGCCCGCCGACATCCACCGTCGTAAAGCCGGCGGTCCGCGCGGTGATTGACTGGAACAGGGAGTCGAGCAGCCGCGTCTGCCAGGGGACGCCCCTGAGGATATTATCCGCCTCGAACAGATAGAAGAAGACGGCCCCCGCCAGGATCAGGGCGCCGGAGGTCAGAAGGACCAGCCGGGAATGGAGCGAAAGCCTTTTCCTCTCCCTGTGCCACGCAAGGACCTCCTGCAGGACGATGAAACCGATCCCGCCCAGGACGATCAGCCCCATGACGGTCAGATTGACGATCCAGTCCCCCCGGTAGGAATTCAGGCTGTCCGAAAACAGCGAATAGCCGCAGTTGTTGAAGGCCGAGACGGCATGGTAGAGGGCCCGGTAGAAGGCTGCGGCCGGCGGGTAATCCTGCGAAAAGCGAAGGAACAATAGGAGGGTCCCCGCGGCTTCGCTCAGGAAGGTCAGCTGCAGGACCTTCCTGACGATCATAAGCAGGTCGCGGCGTGGCGTGTGGAGAAAGGTGGACTGGACAAACTCCCGTCCCTTGAAGGAGATCCCCCGCCCCATCAGGCCGAAAAGGACGACCGAGAAGGTGATGATCCCCAGCCCCCCGATCTGAAAGAGGGAGAGGGTCACGATCTGTCCGGCAAACGAGAGATCTTTTCCGATGTCGATCACGGCGAGGCCGGTGACGCATACCGCCGAGGCAGAAGAGAATAGGGCGTCCACGAAACTCAACCGGCCCCGTTGCGCCGCAAAGGGCGTCCGGAGAAGGGCGGCCCCGATCAGAATCAGCAGGGCGAAGCTGAGGATAAAGATCCTCGGCGGCGTCAAATGCCGGAAAATAGAGACTCTGATGCGATCCGCCGTGCCCATTTGGCCAACCCGAAACGTTTTAAATTACCGGTTCCGCCATTTCTTACGCCCGCACAGAAAGTCAACTTTACCGTCGGCCCGGCGAATCCCGGATCGGGATCCGGGACAGGCACCGAGGTCAAAACATGTTAAAATAACTGAATTCCGGCTTTCGCCGGAGTGGCGAAAAACGGCGATTTCCGACTTATTGTAAGTTCGCCACTTTTGGCGATAGTGCAATCGCCGCACGCTGCCGCCGCCGTGCCTATCTTCAGCCACCCTCTTGAGGGCGTTCTTTTCTCCGCCGGAGGAGAATTGCAACCATGACAACCGCGCCGGTCGTGATCGCCGCGTCGGCCACATTGAAAGCCGGCCAGTGGTGCGCGCCGACATGGAAGTCGAGAAAGTCGACCACTTCTCCGAAACGGACACGGTCGATCAGGTTGCCCACGGCGCCGGCAAGGATCAGGGCCAGGGAAAAGACGAGCGGAAGACTCTTGATCCTTGTGGTCCGAAGGTAGTGGATGATCAGAGCAATGGCCGCCGCCGTCACCGCGAGAAAAAAGATAGACCTAAACAGCGGGAAGGCCCCGGCCAGAAAACCGAAGGCGGCGCCGGGGTTCCGGACATGGGTGATGTTGAAGAACCCCCCGATGACCGCAAACGAATCGTGGACGTGCAGCGTCGAGATGATCCAGGCCTTGGTCAACTGATCCAGGACGACCACCACGGCTGCAATTGTCAGAAAAAGGCAATTTTCCCTCCGCAAGACCAGCCTCCCCGCTCCTTTCCCGTACCGACGCTTGCCGCGCGTCTTCCGCCTGTCGTCCGTTAAAGATTCCCCAGGCATCTCCCGCACAGCGTCGGGTGTCCTGCGTTCTCTCCCACCGTCTCGCCGTAGTTCCAGCAGCGGTTGCACTTCTCACCCTTGGCCCGGCCCACGCCTACCGCCAACCCTGCGATCTCGGCGCTCCGATAGGCCGCGCCGATCGCCTGTTCATCATCAATTCGGACGTCGGAGACGATAAGCAGGGCTTGGAGGTCTTCCCGGTGCGTCGAAAGGAAGGCCCTGAGATTTTCCGGCGCGGCGATGACGACCGCGGCGTCGAGGGAATGGCCCAGTACCTTGTTCTGCCGGGCCGCCTCGAGCGCCCTGGCCACCTCCCCCCTGACGGCGATGAGCGTCTTCCATGTTTCCGCCAGCTCCGGCTGGACGTGCGCCTCGTTCACCTCCGGAAACTGGGCCAGGTGGACGCTTTCGGCCTTGCCGGGATAGTCGGGCAGGGCAAGCCATACCTCTTCCGCCGTGAACGTGAGGATGGGGGCCAGGAGACGCGCCATGGCCTCCGCGACCGCCATCATCGCCGTCTGGGCCGACCGGCGGGCGCTTGAGGCGGCCTTCGCCGTATAGAGCCGGTCTTTTGTGACGTCGAGGTAGAGGGAGGAGAGATCCACCGTGCAGAAGTTGTAGAGTGTGTAGTAGACGACATGGAACTGATATTGTTCATATCCCTCGCGGACCCGGCGGACAACCTCCTGGAGACGGTGGAGGATCCAGCGATCCATCTCTTCCATCTCCCCGTAGGGAACGGCGCCGGTCCCGGGGTTGAAGTCATAGAGATTTCCCAGGATGAACCTGCTGGTGTTCCTGATCCGTCGATAGGCCTCGACGAGGCGCTTGAGAATTTCCTCGGAGATCCTGATGTCCTCGGTGTAGTCCTCGGCCGCCACCCAGAGCCGGAGAATCTCGGCGCCGTACTGGTCGATGATCGTCTGGGAGTCGATGACGTTGCCGACGGATTTGGACATCTTCTTCCCCTCGCCGTCCACGACGAAACCGTGGGTCAGGACGTTCCGGTAGGGCGCCCTTCCCCGCGTCCCCACGGACTCCAGGAGAGAGGAGTGGAACCAGCCCCGGTGCTGGTCGTTCCCCTCCAGGTACATGTCCGCCGGGGAGCTGAGGTTCGTCCGGCACTCCAGGACGGCGGCATGGCTCACGCCGGAGTCGAACCAGACGTCGAGGATGTTCGTCTCCTTCTTGAAGGTCTCCCCGCTGCACTTCGGGCAGCGGGTCCCTGCGGGCAGGAGATCCTTCGGCTCCCGCTCAAACCAGATGTCCGCGCCATGCGTTCGGACCAGGCCGACCACCTGGTCGAGGATCTCCTGCGTCATCACTTCACTCCCGCACGCCTTGCAGTAGAACATCGTGATCGGCACGCCCCAGAGGCGCTGGCGGGAGATGCACCAGTCGGGACGGTTCTCGATCATCCCGTGGATCCGGTCGCGGCCCCAGGCGGGGATCCAGGTCACGGAATCGATGGCGGCGAGCGTCCTCTTCCGTAGGTCGTTCTTTTCCATGGAGATGAACCACTGCTCTGTGGAACGGAAGATGATCGGCTGCTTGCAGCGCCAGCAGTGGGGATAGGTGTGCTGCATCTCCATTTCCCCCAACAGGGCGCCAGTCTCTTTGAGCTTCTTTGTGATCGCACCGTTGGCGTCGAAGACGAAACTGCCGGCAAAATCCTTTACGTCGCCGGTGAATTTTCCGTCGTCGTCGACAGGGGCGTAATTGTCCAGGCCGTACTCCATCCCGATCTCGAAGTCCTCCTGGCCGTGGCCCGGGGCGATGTGGACGCAGCCGCTCCCGGCGTCGAGGGTCACGAAGGGGGCGAGGATCAGGAGGCTCTCCCTCTCGATCAGGGGATGGCGGCACTTGAGGCCCTCCACGACCGCCCCCGGAAACTCAGCCAGGATCTCCCAAGGCTCATGAGTGAAACCGAAGGCGTCCAGACAGTGCTCCAGGAGATCCTTCGCCAGGATCAGGACCTCGCCTTTCACCTTCACAGCCGCGTAGACAAAGTCCGCATGGAAGGCGATCGCCAGGTTGGCCGGGAGCGTCCAGGGGGTCGTTGTCCAGATGACGACGGAGACCTTCTCGCCGGCGAGATTCGGAAGGCGTGCCGAGATATCGGAAATGAGCGGAAATTTTACGTAAATGGAAGGAGTCTTGTGGTCGTGGTATTCGACCTCGGCCTCGGCCAGGGCCGTCTTGCAGGACGCGCACCAGTAGACGGGCTTCTTCCCCTTGTAGACGCTGCCGTTGAGATAGAGTTTCCCGAATTCATGAACGGTCGCCGCCTCATAGGCGTAGTTCATGGTCAGGTAGGGATTTTCCCACTCCCCGAAGACCCCCAGGCGCTTGAACTGTTCGCGCTGGATCCCGACGTATTTGTCGGCATAGGCCCGACAGCGGCGCCGCTTGTCGGCCTGGGACATCCCGGTCTTTTGCTCGCCCAGCTCCTTGTCCACCTGGTGCTCGATGGGCAGCCCGTGGCAGTCCCAGCCGGGGACGTAAACACTGTCGTGGCCGGTCATGTTCTTCGCCTTGATCAGGATATCCTTGAGGATCTTGTTGAGCGCGGTGCCCAGATGAATGCTCCCGTTGGCGTAAGGGGGGCCGTCGTGGAGGAGGTAAGGCTTGCGCCCCTGCGACTCCTCGCGGATCAGGTCATAGATACACATCGCGTCCCAGCGGGCGAGCATCTCCGGTTCCCGCTGCGCCAGGTTCGCCTTCATGGGAAAATCGGTCTTCGGCAGGTTCAACGTATCCTTGTAATCCATGCAACGCTCCTCGGGATGGAATTGCTTTGTAAATAACGGAGGAGCTATCACAGTTCCCCGTCGCTTTCAAGCCTCTATTTGTTTTTGCGGACCTGTTCCGGCATCCGCAAGCCTTTCCCGGAAACGAAAAGGCCCCCGTCGCAGGCATAAACAACGGGGGCCTCTGTTTCAATCAATTCGGCCGGGAACGCTTACATCCCCATGCCGGGGTATCCGCCGCCGCCCGAAGGCATGGCCGGCATCGCCGATTCATCCTTGGGCTTGTCGGCGACCATGCACTGGGTCGTCAGCATGAGCGAGGCCACGGAGGCCGCATTCTGCAGGGCAAACCGGGTCACCTTGGTCGGATCGATGACGCCGGCGGCGATCATGTCTTCATACTTATCGGTCCGGGCGTTGAATCCGTAGGCGCCCTTCTTCTCCTTGACCTTCTCCACGACGATGCTGCCTTCCATGCCGGCATTGTTGGCGATCATCCTGAGGGGCTCTTCAAGAGCCTTCTTCACGATCCGGACGCCGACTTCCTCGTCGCCTTCCAGTTTCATCTTGTCCAGCGCGGGAAGCGTCCTAAGGTAAGCCACGCCGCCGCCGGGGACGATCCCCTCTTCCACGGCCGCGCGGGTTGCATTCAGGGCATCCTCAACGCGCGCCTTCTTCTCTTTCATCTCCGTCTCGGTCGCGGCGCCGACCTTGATCACCGCCACCCCGCCGACCAGCTTGGCCAGTCTCTCCTGGAGCTTCTCGCGGTCGTAATCGGAGGTCGTCTCTTCGACCTGGGCGCGGATCTGCTTCACCCGGCCCTGGAGGGAGGCGCGGTCGCCCGCTCCGTCGATGATCGTCGTATTGTCCTTGTCGATAGTGATCTTCTTGGCGCGGCCGAGGTCTTCAATCTTCGTGTTTTCCAACTTGTAGCCCATCTCCTCGGAGATCATCTTGCCGCCCGTCAGGATCGCGAGGTCCTCGAGCATGGCCTTCCGTCTGTCACCGAATCCGGGCGCCTTGACGGCGGCCACATGGAGGGTGCCGCGGATCTTGTTGACGACCAGCGTCGCCAGGGCCTCGCCTTCGATATCCTCGGAGATGATCAAAAGCGGCCGGCCCATCTTGGCGATCTGCTCCAGAATGGGAAGGAGGTCCTTCATGCTGCTGATCTTCTTTTCATAGATGAGGATCAGGCAGTCTTTGAGTTCGACTTCCATCTTCTCAGCGTTCGTCACGAAATAGGGGGAGAGATAACCGCGGTCGAACTGCATCCCTTCGACGATCTCCAGTTCGGTCTCCAGCCCTTTGGCCTCTTCCACGGTGATGACGCCTTCCTTGCCGACCTTTTCCATGGCCTCCGCGATGATCGCGCCGATCGCCTCGTCACTGTTGGCGGAAATGGTGCCGACCTGGGCGATCTCCTTGGCGTCCTTGGTCGGTTTGCTCATCTTCTTGAGTTCCTTCACGACCACATCGACGGCCTTGTCAATCCCGCGTTTGACGTCCATCGGGTTGCTCCCGGCGGCCACGCTCTTCGCGCCTTCGCGGAAGATCGCCTGGGCCAGGATCGTCGCGGTGGTGGTGCCGTCGCCGGCGACGTCGCTCGTCTTGCTGGCCACTTCCTTCACCATCTGGGCGCCCATGTTTTCAAACTTGTCTTCCAACTCGATCTCCTTGGCGACGGTGACGCCGTCCTTGGTGACCGTCGGAGCGCCATAGCTCCGGTCTAAGATCACATTTCTCCCCTTGGGACCGAGGGTGATCTTTACCGCGTCGGCCAGGGTATTGACACCCTTGAGAATCGATTTTCTCGCCTCTTCATCGTACTTAAGTATCTTAGCTCCCATTTACTGTATCCTCCTTCTATATGATCAATTTATTATTTCTCTATGATGCCGAGGATGTCGTCCTCGCGCATGATCAGGCGCTCCTCGCCGTCGATCTTCACCTCGGTCCCCGCATATTTGCCGAAAAGGATCCGGTCGCCCGCCTTGACATCAGGCTTGATCAGCTTGCCGTCTTCAGTCGTCTTTCCCTTGCCCACGGCGATAACCAGCCCTTCCATAGGCTTCTCCTTGGCGGTGTCGGGAATGATTATCCCCCCCTTGGTCGTCGCCTCCTCTTCAAGCCGCTTGACGATCACCCTGTCCTGTAATGGTCTGATTTTCATGCTTTAACTTCTCCTTTCTTCATTATAATTTAGATTTGCAACTCATCTTATGGCCCGGCAGGTTCGCCTATAATAAGCATCTATTCCTTCCTGTCAAGACGTGCCGCACAAATATTTGACGACATCATAAAAGTCCAGTATCTCCCTTCGCCCTTTCCGGGGTCAGAACCGGAACACCGACTGCAGCGGGCAGACATCCTGCCGGCAGGGCGGGCGATACTACACCCATCGGCCGTTGCCGGCTCTCTCCTCAAGAGGTGATCGGCTTGATCTCCACCGGCGCGCGGCAGAGGGTCTTGAAACGTTCGGCATCCCCGGCGGAGCCGACGATGTCCCCCCAGTGAATCGGGATCGCCGCCTCCGGCCGGATGTGATTGACCAGCTCCGCCGCCTCTTCCGCATTCATCGTATAGGTCCCGCCGACCGGCAGGATGGCGATGTCCGCCCGGACGGCCTTCATCTCCGGCGAATAATCCGTATCGCCGGCGTAATAGATCCGCTTCCCGCCAATGGTAATGATGAAACCGAGCCATCCCTCCCCCGGCGGATGGAAAGGCACCCCCGGGCTCCGCATCCGGACGGTGTTGTAGGCCGGCACCGTCTCCACCATGATCCCCTCCACGGTGACGGCCTCCCCCGGTTTGAGCCCCCGGACGTCCCCCGCCAGCTTTGCCGCGCTGTCGGGCGTGGTAAGGATCACCGTCCCGGGTTTTCGTATCTTCTCCACATCGTCCGGAGAGAGATGGTCATAGTGACTGTGGCTGATGAGGATCAGGTCCGCCTTCTCGGAGCCTTTGAGTTTCCAGGGATCGATGTAGACGATCTTTTCCCCTTTGATCTTCACGCTCGAATGACCGAGCCAGAAAATATTCTCCAGCATCTCACACCTCCTAAAAAAGATGTTCTCGAAAAAAGTTGTTAAAGTGTCAAATCCGGGGCGGCTTCGTAAAAAGCTCCAGAGGCAAGGCGCGCGAGGCCTGAGGAATGAGGCGTACTTTTTCGTACGCCGCAATGACGAAGGGCGAAGCGCAACGCAGCATATGGACTTTTTTCGAAGCCGTCAAAAAAGATGTTCCGTCAATTCCCTCAGCGAACCGATCCGGATGAGCTCCATCCGGGTCTCGGGAAGGGCCTCGTGCGAATGCGTCCGGGGGAAGATGCAGCGCGTGAAGCCCATCCGGGCCGCCTCCTTGATCCGGACCCCGGTCTGCGAGATTCCCCGGATCTCTCCGGTCAGGCCGACCTCGCCGAAAACCGCGGTCCCGGCAGCGATCGGCCGGTCCAGGAAACTGGAGGCCATCGCCGCGACGATCCCCAGATCGATCGCCGGCTCGTCGACCTTCACCCCGCCCGCCACGTTCAGAAAGATGTCGCTGCCGCTCAGATGGATGCCGCAGATCTTGTCCATCACCGCCACCAGCAGCGACACCCGGTTGTGATCCACGCCGATCGCCGTCCGCCTGGGCATTCCGAAGCTCGTCGGCGAGACGAGGGACTGGACCTCGATCAGGATCGGCCGCGTCCCCTCCATGCTCGGCACGACCACCGAGCCCGCGGCCCCTTCCGGACGCTCCGCCAGGAAAAAGGCCGAGGGGTTGGAGACCTCGGCAAGGCCGGTATCCCGCATCTCGAAGACGCCGATCTCATGGGTGGGGCCGAAGCGGTTCTTGATCCCCCGGATGATCCGGTAGGCGTGGCCCGAATCCCCTTCGAAATAGAGGACCGTATCCACCATGTGCTCCAGGACCTTCGGTCCCGCAATCGAACCGTCTTTGGTGACGTGGCCGATCAGAAAGATCGGGATGCCTGCCTTCTTGGCAAGGAAGATCAGTCTCCCCGACGCCTCTCGCACCTGCCCCACGCTGCCCGGCGCGGAGGAAAGGACCGAGGAGTAGACCGTCTGGATGGAGTCGATGACCGCGACGGCCGGCCTGATCTCCTGAATGCGGCTGAGGATGGCCTCCAGCTCGACCTCGATCAGGATCAGGAGGTCCTTCGCAGAGGCGCCGAGCCTCTTTCCCCGGAGCCGGATCTGCCGGGCCGATTCCTCGCCGGAGACATACAGAACCTTGAGTCCCCGCTCCGCCATCTTCTCGAGGACCTGCAGCAGCAGCGTCGATTTTCCGATCCCGGGATCGCCCCCGACCAGGATGGCCGAACCGCCGACGATCCCGCCGCCCAGGACGCGGTCCATCTCGGCGATCCCCGTGCTGATCCGATCCCCCTCGTCGGCCTCGATGGCAGCGATAGACTGGGGAACGCCGTCATACCGGAGTTCGGCCGGACGAGCGCCTTCGGTCTCCCGCACCTCTTCTTCCACAAAGCTGTTCCACTCGCCGCAGGAGGGACATTTCCCCAGCCATTTCGGAGATTGGTGACCGCAGTTCTGGCAGAAAAACAGGGTTTTACTCTTTTTCACCAGGGCGCCTCCCTCGGGTAATTGGTCTTTTTTCGGATACATACCCTTTCGCAGCCGGTGCGTCAACCAAAATGCTGGCGGCTTCGTAAAAAGCCCGGATGCTGCGTTGCGCTTCACCCTTCGTCATTGCGGCGTACGCCATAGTACGCCTCATTCCTCAGGACTCGCGCGCCTTGCCTGCGGCCTTTTTACGAAGCCGCCCTATTTCCAAGACTTTTAAGGCTTTTTACGAGTTCGTCAAAATGCTTGAGTAAACCATCCGATGCTGATATATTTCGCAACCGCATTTTGCCCCATTTTCCGACGCGAAAGGAACTTGTCGTGCACAACCCCAATTTCGCCTCCGGCCCCTGCAGTAAAAGACCGGGGTGGAGTCTCGACGCCGTGAAGGACGCGGCTGTCGGGCGCTCCCACCGTTCAGCGCTGGGGAAGGAGAAGCTGTTGCAGGCGATCCGGGAAACCAAACGGATCCTTGAGATCCCGGAGGATTATCTTGCAGGCATCCTGCCAGCCTCGGACACGGGGGCCTTTGAAGCGGCCATGTGGAGTCTGTTGGGGCCGAGACCGGTCACCGCGCTCGTCTGGGAGAGCTTCTCGGAGGGGTGGGCCGCGGACATCGCCAAACAGCTGAAACTCGAGCCCAGGGTAATGAGGGCCGACTACGGGCGCCTCCCCGATCTGGCGGCCGTGGACTGGCGCCACGACGTCGTCTTCGTCGCCAACGGCACGACGAGCGGCGTGAAATTACCCCACTGGGACTGGATCCCGGCCGACCGGAAGGGGCTGGCCCTCTGCGACGCGACCAGCGCCGCCTTCGCCATGCCCATCGACTGGTCGAAGACCGATGTGGCGACCTTCTCCTGGCAGAAATGCCTCGGTGGAGAGGCCGGCCACGGGACGCTCGTCCTTTCCCCCCGTGCCGTCGCGCGGCTTGAATCCTACGATCCCCCCTGGCCGCTCCCCAAGATCTTCCGCCTGAAAAAAGGGGGAAAGATCAACCGGGCGATCTTCGAGGGGGATACGATCAACACCCCCTCGCTCTTATGCGTCGAGGATTATCTCGACGCCCTGAAGTGGGCCGCCGGGATCGGTCTCGATGGCCTCATCGCCAGGAGCCGGGCGAACCTGAGGGTCGTCGAGGAGTGGGTTGCCGACAACGACTGGATCGAATTTCTGGCGGCAACCCCGGAAATCCGCTCCAGCACCTCCGTCTGCCTCTCCGTGGTCAGCGCGGACTTTATGGCCCTGCCGCGGGAGGAGCAGGCGAAATTCCTCAAGGCGATCGCCGGCGAGATGGCCAAGAGAAAGGCGGCCTACGATATGGGATCCTATAAGGATGCGCCGCCCGGATTCCGCTTCTGGTGCGGCCCCACGATCGACCCGGAGGATGTCCGGGCCGCCGTCTCGGAACTGGGGAAGGTATACCGGGAAAATGTCGCAGAATTGTAGTCAACAGAGGGAAGGCATATGAAAAGAATTCTGATCAGCGACAGCCTGTCTGCGGAAGGCATCGAGATATTCAGGAAAACTCCGGGGATCGAGGTCGACGTAAGGACAAAGATGACCCCGGAGGAACTCAAGGCGGCCATCGGTGATTACGATGCTCTGATCATCCGGAGCAACACCAAGGTCACTAAGGAGGCCATTGATTGCGCCGCGAAATTGGCCGTCATCGGCCGCGCGGGGATCGGCCTGGACAACGTGGATATCCCGGCAGCCAGTAAAAAGGGGGTCGTCGTCATGAACACCCCCGGCGGCAATGCCGTAACCACCGGCGAGCATGCGATCGCCATGATGCTCTCCCTCGCCCGGAAGATCCCCCAGGCGACGGCGTCCATGAAGGCGGGTAAATGGGAAAAGAACAAATTCATGGGTCACGAGTTCCTCAACAAGACCCTCGGCATCATCGGCATCGGCCGGGTCGGCAGCATCGTCGGCGACCGGGCCCAGGGGCTCAAGATGAAGGTCATCGCCTACGACCCCTTCATCGCGCCGGAGGCGGCGGGGAAAATGGGCATCACGCTCGCCTCTCTGGACGAGATCTTCCGGACGGCCGATTTCATCACGGTCCACACCCCTATGACTAAAGAAACCAGGGGGCTGATCAATGCGGAGGCCTTCGCCAGGATGAAGCCGGGCGTCTGCATCATCAACTGCGCCCGGGGCGGGATTGTCGATGAGAAGGACCTCTATGAGGCCCTTGTCTCCGGCCGGGTCGCCGGCGCCGCTCTGGATGTCTTTGAAGAAGAACCGACGAAGAACATGGCGCTCATCTCGCTGGACAACGTCATCTGCACGCCCCATCTGGGAGCCTCCACGGATGAGGCGCAGATCAATGTGGCCATCGCCATCGCCGAGCAAGTCGTGGCCTATCTGACGACGGGCGAAATCAGGGGCGCCGTGAACTTCCCCTCGGTCAGCGCCGAGCTCCTCACCGCCCTCAAACCCTATCTGACCCTGGCGGAAAAGCTGGGCAAGTTCGAGGCCCAGCTCGTCTCCGGGGGCATCAAGGAGGTCGTCATCGAATACAGCGGGGAGATCCTCAACTACAATGTCGCCCCCCTCACCATCTCTGTGCTCAAGGGGCTGCTGACCCCCATTCTCAACGAGAGCGTCAACTACATCAACGCCTCGATCGTCGCGAGGGAACGGGGCATCAACGTCATCGAGGCGAAGAGCAGCGAAGTAAAGGACTACACGAGCATGATCTCCCTGACCATCAAAACCGCCCGGGGAACGGCGCACGCCGCGGGCGCCATCTTCGGCCGGCAGGAGCCCCGGATCGTGAGGATCAACCAATTCACGGTCGAGGTCATCCCGGAGGGTCGCATGCTCGTCCTGTTCAACGAAGACAAGCCCGGCGTCATCGGCAACATCGGGACGACCCTCGGTCAGAACGGCATCAACATCTCGCGGCTCCACCTGAGCCGCGAACAGGTGGACGGCAAGGCGATGGTCGTCCTCGGCACCGACAGCGAGATCTTTCCGGAGATCATCCACAAACTCCAGAAGCTGCCGCACGTGCTGTCGGTCACAGATCTGGAGATGTGAAGACCCCGGCGTCTTGACAAAGAAAATTGACGCTCTCGTAAAAAGTCATAAAAAGCCTTGAACTGGGGACGGCTTCGTAAAAAGGCCGCAGGCAAGGCGCGCGAAACCCGAGGAGTGAGGCGTACTTTGGCGTACGCCGCAACGACGAGGGATGAAGCGCAACGCAGCATCCGGACTTTTTGCGAAGTCGTCAAAATTAGGTTGGGAGAACTTATAAATGGCGAACGTAATTGTGGTAGGGACCCAGTGGGGCGATGAGGGAAAGGGGAAAGTCGTCGATATTTACGCGAAAAATGCCGATGTCATCGCCCGGTTCCAGGGGGGAAACAACGCCGGCCATACCCTGGTAGTTAAAGGCGAGCAGACCATCCTGCACCTGATTCCCTCCGGCATCCTCCATGCCGGAAAGATCTGCGTGATCGGCAACGGGGTCGTGGTGGATCCGCCCGTTCTGATAGGGGAACTCAACCGCCTCCGTGACCGCGGTCTCCTGCCCGCAAGCACGCGGCTGTACGTCAGCGAAAAAGCCCACATCATCATGCCTTACCACCGGCGGCTCGACATCGCCAGAGAGCTGCACGGGGTCGGCAAGAAGATCGGCACCACCGGCCGGGGCATCGGACCGGCCTACGAGGACAAGATCGCCCGGGTCGGCATCCGCCTGTGCGACCTCCTGGATGAAGAGATCTTTCAGGAAAAGCTGAACCGGAACGTGGAGGAGAAGAACTTCTATCTCACGAAACTCTTCGGGGAGGAACCGCTCGACGGACGGGCGATCTTCGAGGAGTACCGCGCTTACGCCGACGAGCTTCGTCCCTACGCCGCGGATGTTTCGCTCATCATCCAGCGGGAGATCGACCGGGGCAGAAAGGTCCTCTTCGAGGGCGCCCAGGGGACCCACCTCGATGTCGACCACGGCACGTTTCCGTATGTGACCTCCTCCAATACCGTCGCCGGCAACGCCTGCTGCGGCGCCGGCGTAGGGCCCCTGGCGGCTCGTTCGGTCATCGGCATCTGCAAGGCCTATACGACCCGCGTCGGCGAAGGCCCCTTCCCGACGGAGCTCCAGGATGAAACCGGGGCCCGGCTCCAGCAGGTGGGGCAGGAATTCGGCGCGACCACGGGCCGCAAGCGCCGCTGCGGCTGGCTGGACATGGTTCTGATCCGCCACGCCGTCCGCGTCTCCGGCATCACCGGCATCGCCCTGACCAAGTTAGATGTCCTGACCGGGATCGAGAAACTCAGAATCTGCACCGGCTACCAGACGGAGCGGGAAGAGTTTACCGAATCCGTTCCCGCCAATCTCCGCCTCCTGGCGCAGTGCCGGCCGGTCTACGAAGAGCTGGACGGCTGGACGGAGGATATCCGGGGGGCAAGGCGGATCGAAGATCTGCCCCGGAACACGAGGCGTTACGTGGAGAGAATCGAGGAAATGGCCAGCGCCAGGCTGGTTCTTATCTCCGTCGGCCCCGACAGGGAAGAGACCATTACCCTGAACAATCCCTTCGCGGACTGACGGAAAGAGATGGCGTCTTTCCGCTTGACAAGCCAAGCGTCTCCCTGCTATTAGAGCGCGCTTTGAATAACGGGTCGTTAGCTCAGTCCGGTAGAGCAGCGGACTTTTAATCCGTTGGTCGTGGGTTCGATTCCCATACGACCCACCAAACGAAATCAAGGGGTTGCAGCTTTCAAGGCTGTAACCTTTTGTGCTTTTTGGGGCAAAATGTAACTAAAATGTAACCGTCCGGCTTGCAGCGCATAGAATTCATGGCGCTTTTTGGCCGCTTCCCTCAAATCGTCCTGGGAAGTAATATTGTAACGGTCAAATACACTCCGCGTCTTGTGACCGGAGATGGTCATGGCCACCCGCTCGGGTATTCCTGCCCTGACCATGTTGCGAACGGCGCTCCGTCTCAGATCATGGAAGAGCAACCCCGGCGTCCCACTTTGCGTGCATGCCGTATTCCACGACTTTCTGAAATCCCCGACCCTCTTTCCATTCAACTGAAATATATAGAGGCAATTCATCGGTCGCGTTCGGTGGAGGCTCTCCATCAGCTCCTTCAATTCAGGCTCCAGATAGAGGGTTCGTCCCTCGTCGTTCTTGGAGTCGCCCGGTTCCAGACGCACGATACCGTCCCGAAGGTTCACCTGACGCCACGGCAACCCCAGGATTTCCGATCTTCGCCAGCCGGAGAAGTAGGCAA
>JAHJXP010000092.1 GCA_018827585.1 Pseudomonadota bacterium
CAGGAGGTGAAGATCGCCTATTTCAACATCCTGAAGGCCGGCCGGATCCGGGAGGTCGCGGAGCAGTCCGTCGAGAGGCTCAAGGCCCACCGCGACGCCGCCCAGGTTTTTTACGACGTCGGCATCATTCCCAAGAACGACCTCCTCTATGCCGAGGTGGAGCTGGCGAACGGCAGGCAGTTTCTCGTCCGGGCGGAAAACGGCGTAGAGATGGCCAAAACAAAGTTCAACACGATTCTGAGAAGGGAGATCGACGCCCCCGTCGAGATCGAGGACATCCTGAACCAAGGACCCTATGAGAAATCGCTGCAGGCGTGCATTGCGGAGGCCCTGGAGAACCGGCCGGAGATCCGGGCCCATGCCCTCCGCCTGGAGCAGGCGCGCAGCATCGTCACGCTCGCCAAAAGCGAGTACTACCCGAATGTGAGCCTGATCGGAAATTACGCGCGTTACGGCGACACGCCGGGCGTCGCCGGGAGTCCCTACCGGGACCAGGAGAATTGGTACGTCATGGCGGCGGCGAACTGGACCTTCTGGGAGTGGGGAAAGACAAAAAACCGCGTAGAAGCGGGTCTCAGCCGGGAGAACCAGGCGGCGGACCAGCTTGCCCACGTCAGGGATCAGATTGCACTCGAGGTGAAGAACGCCTTTCTCCTCCTTCACGAGGCGGCCAAACAGGTCCGGGTGGCGGAGCAGGCGATCGGCCAGGCGGAGGAGAATTTCCGGATCAACACCGAACGGTACCGGGAACAGGTGGGGACCTCGACCGACGTGATCGACGCCCAGACCCTGCTCACGAAGGCCAGAGCGGACTATTTCAATGCACTCGGCGATCTCAACATCAGCCGGGCCAGGCTGGAGAGGGCGATGGGGATCGGCCAGTGAGCACATAGAGGCGACGATGGGTATGCGTGTGAATCAAAATTCAATCTTCGCCATGCTGACCGTCCTGACGCTGGAGAGCGCGGCGCGCGAAAAGGGGCGCTTCTCGCGTCTCTACGAGAAAAACGCGGTTTCCCGACAGAAACTCGACGACGTTACGACGGCCCATGCCCTCGCTGCAAGCCGGGTCGAGCTGGCCAAGGCGCGCCTGGCCGAGGCCGAGGCCAACCTGGCGCTCTTGTTGCAGAGATTGCACGATTCCGTGATCGTTGCCCCCTTTTCCGGGGTGGTGGTAAAGAAGTTCGTCAACGAGGCGGAGATAGTTTCTCCGGGCGTCCCCGTCATTACGCTCATGAATATCGACCGGGTGAAGGCGGAGGTGGAGATCCCCGAGACGAGCCTTACGGCGGTAAAGCCCGGGACGCCCGTAGCCGTCGCCTTCGACGCCCTCCCCGGGGAGGTGTTCCGGGGGGCCGTATCCCGGCTCAATCCCCGGATCAATCGGCAGAGCCGCGCCTTCAAGGCGGAAATCGACATCGCGAACCCGGGGCGGCGGATCAAACCGGGGATGTTCGCCCGGATCACGATTGCGACCGAGGCGGTCCGAAACGTGATCGTCATCCCCCAGCAGGCTCTGGTCGTCGATGAAAGGGGCAACGCCTCCGTTTTCGCCATCCGGAATGACAGGGCGGTTTTACTCGCGATAAAGACAGGTCTGACCGGAGAGGGGCTGGTGGAGGTCCGGGAAGGTCTTACGATGGGCGACAGGGTCGTTGTAGGCGGGAATTACGGCATGGGGGAAAATACACTGGTCAACACGCGAATTGTTCCGTATTGATATGTCTCAAGGAGTGGCGATGAAGAAGATCATTTTTATTGTTGCAGCCGCCGGTCTCGCGGTCCTTCTTTTTAGCGGGACGCTGGTCCCTCTTTTTGCGGAGGAATACTCGCTGGACGATCTCTACCGGGTCGCCTTGGCCCGTTCCGAAAAGCTCAAGGCGGCCGAGGAGAACCTCGTCATCGCCGAGACGGGAAATGAGAAGGCCCTTTCCTATCTGCTGCCGAGGCTGACGGCCACCGGCGGCCTGACCCAGTATTCCGAAACGAAACATTCAGCGACGAGAAGCGTCATACAGTCGGATCGCGCTTTCTCCTGGGGGCTCCGGGTGGATGAAAGCTTTTCTTTGAGCGGCCGGGAACTGACGGCGCTGGGCATGGCGAAACACAACGTGGCGAAGAGCCGTTTCGATCTCGCGGCCGTCCGCGAGGATTACCTCCTTAGGCAGGTCGCCGCCGCCTACTACAATGTCCTCATGGCCCGGAAAAATCTTGAGATCGCCGACGCGAACCTCGAACGTCTAAAGAAACATCGGAACGCCGCGGAGCAGAGACTCAAGATCGGCGAGGTGACCAGGACGGTGCTCCTCAGAGCGGAAGGTGAACTCTCCGGGGCGAACTCGGACCGCCTCCAGGCCGAGAACGGCCTCGAGCTGGCGCTGGCGATTCTGGCGAGCAATTGCGGGATCAAAGGCGCGTTCACGCTCCGGGAAACTCCCGCGGCGGAAGGCGAAGTCCAGGCGCTGAGCGCCTTCCAGGAGCAGGCCTTTGCGGGCCGCGCGGACCTCATGGGCATGGAGGTCCAGAAACAGATCGCCGCGGATCAGATCCGGTTCAACGAGGGGGCCTTCTGGCCCAGCGTTACCCTCTCCGGGGTCTATTCCGGGGCCGATCAGAACCCGCCGCAAAGCAACATGAACAGGGCAAGCCTATACGGCGGAGTGGCCCTTAACTTCCCTTTCTTCGAGGGGGGGCTGCGGAAGGCCGAGGTGGCGGAGGCGAAGGCCCGGGAGAGACAGGCGGGGCTGCTTTACGAGGAGATGAAGAAATCGATCGAAATCGAGGTCCGGACCGCCTACCTGGAGATGGTCACGCAGAGGGGGGTTATCCGGTTCCTCAACGACCAGCTCGCCTTCGCCCGTGAAAACTACCGCGCCGTGGTGAGACAGTTCGAGTTTGGTCTTTCGAACAGCCTCGACGTGATGGACGCCAACACCCTTCTGGTGTCGGCGGAGAGGAAGGCGGCGGCGGCGGACTACGGCTACCAGCTTTCCCTGCTGCGGATAAAGAAGGCGACGGGGACGCTGCTTGCGTCGGTGGCCGGGAAATGAAAAAGGAGATTCACATGTTCGGACTAACGCCGTCTATAAACGGGGAAAGCGGATCGGGGAGGGGAAAGATCGGGGTCGGGTCGGCGGCCGTGGCGATCATGCTGTGCATAGCGGTGACCGCAAATATCGGGTGCAAGAAGCCGGAGCAGAAGGCGGCCAGCGAGCGGTCCATCAATGTCCGGGTCTGGACGGCGGAGAAACGCGCCCTCCGGCCTTTCGTGGAGTCTCTCGGGACCCTCAAGCCCTACGAAGAGGTGATCGTCAGTTCCGAGGTAGACGGGATCTTACAATCGATCCGGGTGGATGAGGCGGCGCCGGTTTCCCGGGGGCAGCTCATCGCCGAGATGAATGACGCCGATTACCGCCTCGACGCGGAGCGGGCGGCGGCCGTCCTGAAGCAGGCGGAGGCGAGCCTCGCCAACGCGAAGCAGGAATACGAGCGCAAGGAGGCGCTTTACCGGGAGGAACTGCTGACCAAGCAGCAGTTCGACGACATATCGGCGCGGCTTATCCTTGCCCAGGGCGACGTCGAAAGGGCGAAGGTCGGCCTGGCCCTCGCCCGGGAGAAGCTGGCCAAGACGAAAGCTTTTGCGCCCATGACGGGGGTCGTTAAAGAAAAGCGGGTCACGGCGGGAGATTATATCCGGAACGGCACATTCCTGGTTTCGATCATCAGGACGGACCAGCTCAAGCTTGTCTTTTCCGTGCCGGAGAAGGATATAGGGAACCTCCGGGAGGGACAGGATGTCGTCTTTACGGTGGACGCCTTTCCCGGGCGTGAATTCCGGGGCAAACTGACGACCATTTACCCCGCCCTTGAAGAGAAGACCCGTTCCCTCCAGGTGGAGGCGGCGGTGGCCAATCCCGACCGGAGCCTGAAGCCGGGGTTGTTTGCCCGGGTGACGCTCTATACGGGACCGGCGCGGGATGCGGTCCTCGCGCCGATCACCGCGCTTCTCTACGACAATTCCGAGACCAAGCTCTTCGTGGTGGAAGGGGACCGCGCCAAGGAGAGAAGGGTAAAGACAGGCCGCAAATACGGAGAGTTCATGGAGATCACCGAGGGGTTGAAGGCAAAGGAGGTCATCGTGACGGTTGGGCAGAACAATCTGATGGAAGGGGTGCAGGTCAATGTGGCTCGCTGATACCTCGGTCAAGAGACCGGTTTTTGCCACCATGGCCATTATGGCCCTGGTGGTCCTCGGCGTGGTCAGTTATCCGGAGATCGGCGTGGACCTTTTTCCCAAGGTCGATTTCCCGATCGTCACGATTTCCACACACCTCAACGGGGCGAGCCCCGAGGTGATCGACGTCGACATCACGGACAGGATCGAAGGGGCGGTCAACACGATCAACGGCGTGAAGAGCATCACCTCGAGCAGTACGGAAGGGAATTCCCGGGTGACGGTGGAGTTTGTCCTCGAGCGAAACATCGACCTCGCCGTCCAGGATGTCCGGGAGAAGGTCGCCCTGATCCGCAACAAACTGCCCGCAGACATCGACGAACCCCGAATCGCCAAAGTCGATCCCGATGCGACGGCGGTGCTCTGGATGAATCTTTCGGGGCAAAAAACGGTCCGCGACCTCTCCACATACGTCGATGAGGTCCTGAAGGAGCAGCTCCAGCGGATCAACGGCGTCGGCGACGTCCAGGTGTGGGGGCTCCGCCTGCGGCAGATCCGCGTCTGGCTCGACGCCGACAAGCTAAGGGCCTATGGGATCGCGGCGACGGATGTCATGGGCGCCCTGAAGAGGCAGAACGTCGAGCTTCCAGGCGGACGGATCGAGAGCCTCTCGAAGGAATACACGGTGAAGGTCAAGGGGGAATTCGTCAATATTTCAGAAATCAACGACCTGATCATCGCCTACGACAGGGGCGCTCCCGTGCGTATCCGGGATATCGGGAAAGCCGAGGACGGGATGGAGGAGAAGCGCTCCATCGTCCGCTACAACGGCATCCCGGCGGTCGCCATGGGGGTGCAGAAGCAGTCCGGGACCAACACCGTTGCCGTCGTTAACCTCGTCAAAACGGAGATCGAGAAGATCAGAAAGACCCTCCCGCCGGGGATGAGCCTGAACATCGCGATGGACCAATCCACCTTCATTCAGCGCTCCATCGATGAGGTGCAGAAGCATCTGATCCTCGGGAGCCTGTTCGCGGTCCTGGCGGTTTTCCTCTTTCTCAGGAACGTCAGGACGACGCTGATCAGCGCGGTAGCCCTGCCGGTGTCGATCATCGCCACCTTTGCCCTGATCCGCGCCTTCGGCTTCACCTTCAACAACATGACGATGCTTGCGCTCACGCTCTCCGTCGGGCTTCTCATCGACGACGCGATCATCGTCATCGAGAACATCTACCGCCACGTGGAGGAGGGGATGGCGCCGCGGGAGGCGTCCACCTTCGCCACCTCCGAGATCGGTCTGGCCGTCATGGCGACGACCTTCGCCATTGTCGCGATCTTTCTTCCCGTCGCCTTCATGAAGGGGATCATCGGCCGCTTCTTCCTCCAGTTTGCGCTGACCGTCGTGTTTTCGGTCCTGGTTTCGCTCCTCGTCTCCTTCACGCTGACGCCGATGCTGGCCTCGATCTTCCTGAAGCGCTTCACCCTGAAGAGGGACGGCCACGAAAAACCCTCTCCGGTTGCCGTCCGGCCGACGGGGGGGATCGCTGGGTGGTTTGAAAGGGGGTACAAAAGGATTGAAGGGGCCTACCGGCCGATCCTGGCCTTCTCGCTCCGCCACCGCGGCGCGATGCTCGTTGGCGCCCTTCTTCTATTTGCCGGCAGCCTCTACCTGACGACATTCATCGGCAAGGAATTCATTCCCCCGGAGGACCAGGGACAGTTCCTCGTCCGCCTGGAGGCGCCGATCGACTATTCCGTGGACAAGGCGGACGAATTCTTTCAGCCCGCCGAAAAGATCCTGAGAGAGATCCCGGAGATCAGCGCGGTCTACTACCGTGTGGGCCTCGGGGGCGCCGTCAACCGGGCGATTATCATGACGCGCCTCGTTCCGAAGGCCGAACGGAAGAAGAGCCAGGAGGAGCTCAAGAAGGAGATCCGGAATAAACTCAGAAAATTTCCGGGGCTCAAGGTATCCGCCGAGGATATCTCAGTGATCGGCGGCGGGCAGCGGCAGGTGCCGATCCAGTACAGCGTCCGGGGGCGCGATCTGACGGAGCTCCAGACCTATACGAGGCAGATCGCCGGCGAGTTTTCAAAGCTGCCGGGAATCGTCGATGTGGACACCTCTCTGGAGATGGGAAAGCCGGAGCTCAAGGTCTTCATCGACCGGGACAAGGCCGCCGATCTCGGGGTGGATGTCGCCACCATCGCCGAGGCGGTCAACCTCCTCATCAGCGGGGAGACCGAGGTGACCAAATACAAGGACGAGAGCCGGGGAAAACGGTACGATCTCCGAATCCGCCTGAACCCCGAGGAACGGAGAAATCCCGATGATCTGAGCAGGCTCTATGTACGGTCGCGGGACGGCCGGCTCGTCGAGCTCCGGAACCTCGTCCGCATCCAGGAGGGGGGAGGGCCGAGCGTCATCAACCGGGTCGACCGGCAGCGGTCGATCTCCCTCTTCGCCAGCCTTGAAGGTAAACCCCTGGGGCAGGCGGTAGGGGAGCTGAACGCCATCGCCGGCCGGATCCTGCCCGCCGATTATCTTCCCAAGTATAAGGGAACGGCGGAAACGATGGGCGAATCATTCCAGTACCTGATGTTCGCTCTGATCCTCGGGGTCGTCATGGCCTACATGGTCCTGGCGGCCCAATTCGAGAGTTTCGTCCACCCCTTCACGGTGCTTCTGTCGATGCCTCTGTCTTTCATCGGGGCGTTCGGCGCGCTTTTTGCGACGGGTAACACTCTAAACATCTTCAGCTTCATCGGCCTCATTCTGCTGATGGGGCTCGTGAAGAAAAATGCGATCCTGCTGGTCGATTACACGAACGTCCTGCGGGAGCGGGGCGTCCCCCGGCGGGAGGCGATCCTCCAGGCCGGACCGGTCCGGCTCCGGCCGATCCTGATGACGACCTTCGCGATGGTGTTCGGAATGCTGCCGGTGGCCTTCGGCGTGGGTGAAGGCTCGGAAACCCGCGCTCCAATGGGAATCGCGGTTATCGGGGGGCTGCTGACCTCGCTGTTCTTGACGCTCGTGGTGGTCCCGGCCGCCTATGATCTATTCGACGACTGGCAGGGATTCTTCAAGAGGCGGAAGGAAAGGCGCAGACGGGGCGGGGAGAAGACGCACACACAATCAACCGACGCCTGACGGATATGCTTCAGCCGTGAATCGGGAGGGATCCATGAAGATGTTTCTGATCATCTACTGCGAAGCGGCGGATGAGGATGTGATCGCCGCGCTCAAGGAGGTCGGTATCAGGGCGTACACCAAGATGGTGGAGGCCCGGGGGGAGGGGACGGAGACGGAACCGAAGCTGGGCACCCACTGCTGGCCGGGGAAGAACAACGTCCTGATGATGGCCGTGCCCGACGAAGATGTATCCCGGATCAGCGAGCGGGTCCGCCTGATCAAGGAAGAGCACCCCCGCGCCGGCGTCCGGAGTTTCCTCCTGCCGATGGAGGAGGGAGTTTAGGGGCCGGATATTGAACGCAGGTCCGCCATGACGATACCAGAATTTTCCATCAAACGCCGGATCACCGTCTTCATGGTGATCCTGATCGTCACCATCTTCGGGGTCATTGCCTTTTCCCGTCTGGGGCTCGACATGCTCCCGGAGCTGGAGTACCCGGTGGTCTCCGTGATCACGACCTATTCCGGCGTTTCGTCGGAGGACGTGGAGAAGCTGATCACCCGCCCGGTTGAATCCGTCATCAGCACGGTGAAGAACGTCAAGCGGGTGAACTCCACCTCCCAGGAGGGGATTTCGGCGGTCATCGTGGAGTTCGAATGGGGGACGAAGCTTGACTTCGCTGCCCAGGACGTCCGGGAGAAGCTCTCCTGGGTGACGGACTACCTGCCCAAGGACGCGGACACCCCGCTGGTCATCAAGTTCAACATGTCGGACTACCCGATCCTCTACTACGGAGTGACGGGGATGCGGGATACGCAAGTCCTCCGCAAGTATCTCGATGACAGCGTGCGGCCCCGCTTAGAGAGGCTCGAGGGGGTCGCTTCCGTGTACGTCCTCGGGGGGCTGGAGCGGGAGATCAACGTCTCGGTAGACCGGGACAAGCTCAACGCCTACAGTGTTTCCCTCGACCAGGTGATCGGCAAGCTGGCCCTGGAGAACGTGAACGTCTCCGGCGGCCACGTCAAGGACGGGCACACGGAATATCTCGTCCGGACGATGGGGGAATACAGGGACACGGCCACCATGATGAACACCATCGTGGCCATGCAGGGGATGACGCCGGTCTATCTCCGGGACGTGGCGCAGGTGAAGGACGCCTTCAAGGAGGTCCGCAATATCTCCCGGACGAACCACCGTCCGTCCGTGGCGATGATGGTGATGAAGCAGTCCGGAGCGAACACGGTCAAGGTCGTGGAGAGCGTTAACAGGACGCTGGAGGAACTCCGTGGGCAGATGCCGCCGGACATCCGGCTTTACGCGGCGATCGATCAGGGCAAGATCATCTCCCAGGTGACCAGGAGCACGCGGAACGACGCCATCGTCGTTATCGAGAATACCTTCCGCCACCTCCACGAGGAGGGGAAGGACCGGATCATGGCGGCGATGCTGGGGGTGGTGCCGACCAAATACCGGAGTGAAGGGGATGAATACGACATCAGGGTCCGCTTCCGGGAGTTCGACCGGAGATCCGTCGAAGACGTCCGGAACATCCGGATCGCCTCGCCGACAGGTCAGTTCATCTCCCTCTACCAGATTGCCGATATCGTCCAGAAGCTTGGACCGGTGAAGATCACCCGCGAGAATCAGGATCGGAAGGTGACCGTCAAGGCGAACACCTTCGGGAGGGACACGAGGAGCATTGTGGCCGACATCAAGAAGGCCGCCGCCGGGATCAAGATACCGGAGGGTTACTTCGTGGAATACGGCGGCACCTACAAGGACATGCAGGAGGCCTTCGAATCCCTGGCCTATGCTCTGGCCATCGCGATTGTCCTCATCTACATGGTCATGGCCGCCTCCTTCGAATCCCTGGGCCACCCCTTGGTGATCATGCTGACCGTTCCCCTCTCCTTCATTGGCGTCGCCCTCGGCCTCCTCTTCTTCGGCAAGACCCTCTCCGTACCCGCCTTCATGGGATTCATCATGCTCTGCGGCGTTGTCGTCCGGAACGGGATCGTCATGATCGACTACATCAACCGCCTGCGCCGGCAGGGAGTGACTGCCTTCGAAGCGATCATCCAGGGGGCGGTCGTTCGTCTCCGGCCGATCCTGATCACGAGCCTGACCTCCACTCTCGGCGCCCTGCCTATGGCCCTGAGCCGGACCCAGGGCTCGGAGATGCGCTCGCCGATGGCGATCGCGCTGGCCTTCGGCCTTCTGTTCGCCACCTTCCTGACCCTCTTCGTGGTCCCCGTGGTCTACTCGCTCTTCGACCGGATCCGGGAGCAATGAGAAGTGAAAACCGGATAGCAAAACCGAAAAAAATATCCGGCAAGAAAACATGGCAAAGATTGACGCTCTCGTAAAAAGTCATAAAGAAGCCTTGAACTGGGGGCGGCTTCGTAAAAAGGCCGAAATCTCCTCCCCCTCGACGGGGAAGGGTTAGGGTGGGGGTGGTAAGTGACAGGATTCCCATATGTTATTTCTCCCTCCCCTTAATCCCCTCCCGCCTGGGGAGGGGAAAATTTACTTTTTACGAAGCCGTCAAGGTTGTCATGCCGCGCCTGATACGATAAAGTATGGAACAGGGTCCGGCGATGGGTGATTTGAGCGAGGTTGGAAATGGCGAAAGGAAGGGTGACGAGGAGACAGAAGGACGTCTCCCGCGTCCTGCGGGAGAAGAAGAGGATCCCCCCGAGGGAGAGGAGCGGAAAAGACGGAAGGTGCGGAAAAAAATGACGGGGATTTTGGCTGGATACAGTTGGTCCGCCGGGGACAGGGAGCGGATCGCCGCGGAGGGGCTGTCGCTCGGGGAGGTCGAGCGGCAGCTCGCGACCTTCCGGCGTGGCGTTTTGCCTGTCCGTCTGAATCGGGCCTGCCGCCCCGGGGACGGGATCGTCGTTCTCTCTGAGGTAGAGAAGGCGGGGCTCCTTGCGGGTTGTGAGAAGGCCTGTCGGACCCGCCGGCTGATGAAGTTCGTGCCGGCATCCGGGGCGGCCAGCCGGATGTTCAGGGACTGGCATCGGGCGCTCGAAGGGGGTGTATCGTTCGGGGAGACGGAAAGGACGGCCTTTGTCCGCGACCTCCGGGAATATGCCTTTTCCCCGGACCTGGAGGCCGCCGTTGCCGCAAGTGGGAAAGACATGCAGGAGCTGATCGGAAAGCGGGATGAGGCGGCCATCCTGAGATTCATCATGACGGAAGAAGGTCTCGACTATGGACGGCTTCCCAAGGCGCTGCTGAAATTCCACGCCTACCGGGAAGGAGGCCGGACCGCCCTCGAGGAGCACCTCGTCGAGGCAGCCCTCTACGCCCGGGACGCCGGGAACGTTTCGCGTCTCCACTTCACCGTCTCCCCCGAACATGAAAGCGCCGTCCGGGGGCTGCTGTCGCGGGTGACCGGCGAGTACGAGAGAC
>JAHJXP010000093.1 GCA_018827585.1 Pseudomonadota bacterium
CGTCCGGTCCCGAGTCCTTCGAATCTCTTCACTGTTTCGGGCAGTTCCACCCCGATCACGTTTTTCAGGGAGGAGAGGCTGCACTCGCCGCCGGCCTGCGCATCGAGCAACTGGGCCAGGATGGGCGGGAAATTGCCGATGAAGGTCACCTTTTCCCGGTCGATGATCCGGCCTGCTGCCTGGGGATCGTATTTCCCGATGATCAGGTTTCTGCCGCCGGCGTGCAGAGTCGTCAGGGCGGCCATCAGTCCGGCGATATGAAAGAGGGGAAGGATGTTCAGATAGGCGTCCCCACTGGTCAGGCCGAGGGCGGCGAGGGTATGGATCGTACAGGCGACGAGGCCGCGGTGGCTGAGCACGGCGCCGCGCGGCTTTCCCTGAATGGCCGCCGTGTGGATGATGACCGCCGGGTCGCTGTCGTCGACGGCCGCCGCCTGCCCCGGCGGATGGTCCAGAAGCGGGGCGAACGGGGTGAAGCCCTCCCCCGCGCCGCCAAAAACGACAAGCCCTTTCACAGAGGGACAGCCCGCCGCAAGCCCGGCCGCCGTCTTTTCAAAATCCGGTTCGAAAAAGAGCATCTGCGGCCGCGTATCGGCCAGGATGTGTTCAATTTCCGCGGCGGAGAGGCGGGAGTTGACGGGGACCATGATTGCCTCCAAAGCCGCGGCGGCGCCCAGGACGGGAAAGAATTCGGGACGGTTCTTCGTCAGGACGGCGATCCGGTCCCCCCGGCCGATCCCCCGGGAGGCCAGCCAGCCGGCCACCGCCAGCGCCTGCCGGTGCAGTTCCCCGAAGGAGATCCGCTTCTTTTCGGTCTGCACGGCCGTTGCGTCCCCGAAGACGCGCGCGTTCCTCTTGAAGAGGTCATAGACGGTAAAACTGCGAAGTTCCATTGTTCCCTCCCTTTGCTTAATGACGGTCCTATAAAAAGTCCAAAATCTCCTCCCCCTTGATGGGGGAGGGTTAGGGTGGGGGTGAAAAGGGGTTGTGTTTCAGTAAATTATTCCCCCCTCCCCTTAATCCCCTCCCGCCGGGGGAGGGGAAATTTCACTTTTTTACGGAGTCGTCAGTATTCGATTCCCGCGCGGTCCTTGACGCCGGCGTTGTAGTGGTGGCGGATCTCGCGCATCTCGGTCACCGTGTCGGCCAGCGCGATGATCTCGGGCGGGGCATAGCGGCCGGTGAGGATGAGATCGAGGCCGGCCGGCTTGTCCCTGATGAGGGCGAGGACGTCGGCGAGGGGGATCAGCTTGAAGTCGGCCGCGACGTTGATCTCGTCCAGGATGACCATGTCGTAATCGCCGGAGAGGACCGCCTGGCGGGCGAGGTCGAGCCCCTGGCGGGCGAGTTCGATGTCGAGCGGCGCCGGGTTGTCCCGCATGACGAAGCTGTCGAGGCCGGAGAGGCGGATGGCGAGGTTTGGAAGGTACTTTTCGGCGGCGAGAAATTCCCCGTATTTGCGCCCCTTCATGAACTGGATGACCAGGACCCTGCAGCCCTGGCCGATCGCCCGCAGCGCCTGGCCGAAGGCGGCGGTCGTCTTCCCTTTCCCGTTTCCCGTGTAGACCTGGACGAGCCCCTTACGGTGCCTTTTCAGAACTGCCTCGCGCGGATCCATGGCGGCGTTCATCTCATCCTTCGTTATTTGAGGAAGCGGCGGGCGACCTCTTCGGCGATCGTGTAGGGGTCCGACTCCTTCCTCAGGAGGCGCCCGGTGATCCGGTCCATCTCCCCGCTTTCCGCAAGTTCCTTGAGGATCGGCGCCAGGATCGCGTCGCGCAGGGCCTCGTTGATCTCCATGAGAGCCTTGCGCCGCATCCGGTCGCCCAGGAGGTCCTTCTCCATTAGGCGCCGGTGGTGGTCGCCGATCGCGGCGGACAGTTCCACCAGGCTCTCTCCGAAGGGGCCGCTGTCGAAGACGTTCCCGATCCGGATGACCGGGGGGCGCCACCCGCCGGGGAACTCCGGGGCCATGTTGAGCATGGCGTTCAGTTCGCTCAGGAGCTGGTTTGCGCCGTCTCGGTCCGCCTTGTTGATCACGAAGATGTCGGCGATTTCCATGATCCCGGCCTTGATCGCCTGGATATCGTCCCCCATCCCCGGGACGAGGACGACGATGACCGTGTGGGAGTGGTTGATGATTTCCACCTCCTGCTGCCCCGTCCCGACGGTCTCCACCATGATGATCTCTTTTCCCATGACGTCCATGACGTGGACGGCGTCGCCGACTGCCTTGGAGAGGCCGCCCAGGGCGCCGCGGGTGGCGAGGCTGCGGACGAAGACGCCGGGGTCCTCGGCGTGGCGCTGCATCCTGATCCGGTCGCCCAGGATGGCGCCGCCCGTGAAGGGGGAGGTCGGATCGACGGCCAGGACGCCGACGGTCTTCTCCTTTTTCCGGAAGGAGGAGATCAGGGCGTCCACGAGGGTGCTTTTCCCCGCGCCGGGGGGGCCGGTGATCCCGATGACGTGGGCGCGTCCGGTGTGGGGGAAGATCCGTTTGATGGTGGATTTCGCCTCGGGGAGGTCGTCCTCCAGGTTCCGGATCAGACGGGAGGCGGTCCTCACGTCCCCCTCGCGGATCTTGCGCAGTTTGTCTGTCTCTTCCGATTCGTCTGCCATGGGATTTAATCCCTATTTTCGCGGTTTGATGTTCGTCCGGATCCAGTCGATGATCGCTTCGAGCGGGGCGCCGGGGGTGAAGATCGCCTTGATGCCTGCACCGTAGAGCTTGGGAAAATCCTGGTCGGGGATGATCCCGCCGCCGATGACGACGATATCGTCCGCCCCCTGCTCCCTGAGGAGTTCGATCACGCGGGGGAAGAGGGTGCGGTGGGCGCCGGAAAGGCAGCTCAGGCCCACCAGGTCCACGTCCTCCTGGATCGCCGCTGCGGCGATCTGCTCCGGGCTCTGGTGGCACCCCGTGTAGATCACCTCGAAGCCCGCGTCCCTGAAACAGCGGGCCAGGACCCGGGCGCCCCGGTCGTGGCCGTCGAGCCCCGGTTTGGCCACCATGATCCGAATCTTTCTTTTCGCCATGGCATTCTCTCAGTACAGCCCCGGGTCGCGGTACTCGCCGAAGACCTCCCGGTAGACGTCGCAGATCTCCTGAACCGTCGCCATATCCTTGACCGCCGCGATGCAGTAGGGCATGACGTTCTTCCCCGTCCGGCAGGCCTGTTTCAGGTCGTCCAGGTCCCGCCGCACGGCGCGCGAGTCGCGCCTCCGCTTCACGGCGGCCAGGCGGGCGATCTGCTC
>JAHJXP010000094.1 GCA_018827585.1 Pseudomonadota bacterium
CGAGATGATCACCCAGGTCGCAGCGAATCCCCCCTGAGTTCGGATGAGTAAGCCTGGGTCTGCACGGCATACTTTTTGTCGTATGTCACGGCCGCGGTCCCCAGGATGACCCCGGCCAGGATCGATCCCTGACCTCCCACGCCTGCGATGTTGATATCCGTCTGAGCCATCAGTTGCTACCTCCTGTTGGTCCCTGCAGCGCGGCAGCGCTCGAGGAGATCAATTCGGGCTTGTCGCAGTCGACAAACTCCCCCTCGACGATCTTCACCAGAAGCTCCGAGGCATCCATCCTGGCCGCCTTCTCGATACGGATGCCGTTTTCCTTGTAATTCTTCATCATGTTCACGGCGCTGCCCTGTTTTGAGACCCGGCCGAACTGCACGGGACACTGTGTGATCGCCTCGATCATGGCAAACCCCTTTTTCTCAATGCCCTTCTTTATCGACTTGGTCATCTGTCGCGGATGGTAGGCCGTCCAGCGGGCCACGTAGGAAGCCCCCGCCGCCGTGACGAGCGAGGAGATATCGAATTCGTGCTCAGCGTTGCCGTAGGGGCTGGTAATGGTGATCAGACCATGGGGCGTGGTCGGGGCGGTCTGCCCCCCCGTCATGCCGTAGATGCCGTTGTTGACCAGGATCACGGTCATATCGATGTTGCGCCGGGCGGCGTGGATCAGGTGGTTTCCGCCGATGGCGCTCAGGTCGCCGTCACCGCTGACGACGATGACATGTTTGTCCGGAAGTCCCATCTTCACGCCCGAGGCGAATGCGATCGGCCGGCCGTGAGTCGTGTGCAGGGTGTCCGCGTTGAACAGGGGGCTGGGAATCCACGCCGAACAGCCGATGCCCGACACGAAGACAAAATCGTCCATGGTAAGACCCAGTTCATCGATCGCCCGCAGGAGGGCCTGGGTGATGATGCCGGCGCCGCAACCAGGGCAGAAGGTCGTTTTCTTGACCTGCGGCCGCATGTATTTTCTGAGTGGATGGGTTTTTTCGCTCATTTCATTATCTCCCTGATCTTGGCCAGTATATACTGCGGGTCGTGGATCTGGCCCAGAACCTGCGGTCCGAGGAAATCGATCTTGCAGGCGTGGGCGGACTCAGCCTTGATATACGGATACATCTGGCCCGTGTTGTTCTCCAGAACGAGGATGAAATCGGCAGACTCCGCCGCCGCCCTTACCTCCTTGTCGGGGAACGGCCATGCCGTCTTGAGCCGGAGCGTTCCGACCTTGAGGCCGGCGGCGCGGGCCATCGCGGCCGCCTGCCGGGAGGATCGGGAAACCACGCCGTACGACACCAGGACCAGCTTTGCGCCTTCATGATCGGCCTCCACCTCCACGATCCGATCCCGCTTGCCGAGGATCTTCTCGATGGGCGTCATGATATACCGATGCATCACATCGGGGTCGCTCAGATTCCTCATCCCGTATTCGTCGTGACAGGAGCTGGTCACGTGCGTCTTCAATCCGCGGCCGAAGACGGGCATGGGGGCCACCTCCGGATCGAGGAAGTCGCGGCGGGTCAAGGGCTCGCCTCCCTGGGTGATCTTGCGATGGACGAGCTTGATCTGGCTTTCATCCGGAATGACGACGCGTTCCCGCATGTGGCCGACAAAACCTTCGGCCATCACGAAGACCGGCACACGGTATTCCTCCGCCAGGTTGAACGCCTGCACCGTCATGTCGAACATCTCCTGCGGGCTTTCCGGACAGATGGCGATGATCTGGTAATCGCCGTGCGAACCGCGGGCGACCTGCACCATGTCGCCGGCCATGCCGACCGACGGAACACCCGTCGAGGGTCCGAGCCGCTGAACATCGACGATGACCAGGGGCGTCTCCGTGGCCACGGCCAGACCGATGTTTTCCTGCATCAGGCTGATGCCCGGTCCCGACGTGACGGTAAAGGATTTCAATCCGGCCCAGGACGCACCGATTGCGGCGCACACCGCGCTGATCTCGTCCTCCGTCTGAAGTAGGGTTCCGCCCGCTTTGGGCAGCTGCTTGGCCAGGGCATTAAACACCTCGCTGGCCGGCGTGATCGGGTAGCCGGCGGCAAACCCGCATCCGGCGGCAATGACCCCCTCCGCACACGCCTGGTTGCCCATCATAAAATGTGTACCTGTATTGATTTGTCGTGCCTCACCCATTGTCTACTCCTCTCTTCCGTCCACGGCGCCACCCTCAACCGCAATGGCGAAATCGGGGCAATAAATCATACAGTTACCGCAGGCCGTGCATTTTTCCTCGTCCGGAGGCATCGGCGGCAGGTAACCCGTTTCGTTCATTTCCTCGGATGCAACGAACAGAGACTTGGGGCAGACAAAGGCGCAAATCCCGCAATCTTCCATCCCTTTGCATGACTGAGGAAACAGGGTCACTTTCTGCATAGGAACTCCTTGTTTCTAAGATATCCAGTGGTTAATTAACAGGTCCCCGGAACGGGGAACTCCGGGCTTCGCCCCTCCAGAACCGCCAAAACGTCCCGCGCCACCAGGCTCATCCGGATCATGCCCTCGTTGGTATGGGCGGCCATGTGCGGAGTCCCCACAAAATTCTCCACGGTAAAGAGCGGGTTTTGCGCGGAGGTGGGTTCCTCTTCGAACACATCCGCGCCGGCTGCAGCAATCCTCCCGGTCTTGAGCGCCTCCAGAACGTCAGCTTCATTCCAGATCGGCCCCCGGGCCATATTGACCAGGATCGCCGAGGATTTCATGTGCCGGATGAGTCCAGCGTTGATGCACCCGCGCGTGCCCGGCAGCAGGGGAAGATTGACGGAGATGAAATCGGCCCGCCGGCAGACCTCCTCCATATCGGCCCGGACGGCGCCAAGTTCGGCTTCCGCGTCGGGGTAGGCCACCACATCGCAGTACATGACCGGCATGGCAAAGCCGAAGTGGCAGATGCGGGCCGTCTGCTGGCCGATCCTGCCGAAGCCGAGGACGCCCAGGGTCTTGCCCCGCAGTTCCTCCCCGATCAGTTCGTACCGGGCCTTCCAGTTTCCCTGACGCACGGCGATGTCGCCCTGTTTCATCTTCTTGGCCAGCATCAGGGCCAGGGCAACGAAATGCTCGGCCACGCTTTCGGTGTTGGCAACCGGGGTATACACCACCTTGATGCCGCGTTCCTTGGCGGCCGCAAGGTCTATGCCGTCGAGACCCACACCGTGCCGGCCGATGACCTTGAGCCTCCTGGCGGCTTCGATCATCGCCCGGGACACTGCGCCGTTGGCCCGGATCACGATGGCATCCACGTCGCCGACCAGAGAAATTAGGTGCGCTTCCTCAAAAGATTTGGCGTAGATGACGTCGCATTTCTCCTCCAGCAATTTCGTTCCTTCCGCATGCATTGCCTCATAAAGAAGCACCTTGAACCGCGAATTCATCTGCCCGTATCCTCCCCTGTCTTCCCGCATGGTCTTATCAGTCATTATGGCGGAATAATTGTTGCTCATTTTGTTAACAGTTGCCTCCTACCAATACGGACACAGTCTGTCAAGCAAAATACCTCTTGACTGATCTTTTGCAGTTTTTATAAAGAGACCGCCCCTGTGGCGATGAAAAGAGACGGCGGCAAGCCCTGCAAAGCGGCGGGAAAATTCAGACGGCTCCCATTAGAGGATTTGTGTGAAACGAATCGCCCGCCTCGGAGATTTGAATGCAAAAAAGCGTCTTGATTTTCATGCGGGGATGATTCATGTTTAAGATAACTTTTTCACTGCAAGGAGGAAAAGGCGAGGTCATGCCCATCTATGAGTTTTACTGCAAACCCTGTAATACGGTCTTCAACTTCTTCTCCCGGACCGTCAACACGCAGAAGACCCCGGCCTGTCCCAAATGCCGGCACCCCCTGAAGCGGCAGATGTCGGTTTTCGCCAAGGTCTCACGCGGAAAAGAGGAGCCAGCCGGCGACGGAATGCCTCCGCTCGACGAGGCGAAGATGGAAAAGGCAATGGCCATGCTGGCCGGGGAGGCGGAAAAGCTCAACGAAGACGACCCCCGTCAGGCCGCGCAGCTGATGCGGAAGCTCTCCGACGCGACTGGGCTTTCGCTCGGCGCCGGCATGGAGGAGGCCCTGAGCCGCCTGGAAAAGGGGGAGGACCCAGACCGGATCGAGGCGGAGATGGGGGATCTCCTGGAGGGGGAGGAACCCTTCGTCTTAGAGGGAAAGGGGAAGAAGGGGGGCCGGAAACCGGGACCCCGCGTGGACGAAACCATCTACGACCTGTAAGCAGTGCATCTGCACTGCCCGCACCCCCACGGCCGCTCTCTGCAGGGGCACTACGATCCTCTCGCGCAAATGGCAGGACCCTTCCCGAATCAGTCTGGCCGGGTGCGATTGAGGGACGTCCCAGAGCCTCCCCTCCGCCTATGCAGGCGGCGCAGCGGGATATCAGGACCCGGAGGATGTATCAAGGGTCAGCAGCCCCTCCGGCGAATCGACGAGGTAGTCGGGGCGAACCGCCGCCAGCCTCTCCCGGCTGTGCCAGCCCCAGGCGACGGCCACGGATCGGACGCCAGCCGCCCGCGCCTCCAGGATATCCCCTGCCGTATCGCCGACGTAGAAGGTCCTCTCCCCGGAGATCCCATATTTCTCAAAGGCATGGGTGATCTTCTCCTTCTTGCTGAAGCCGGAATCGGAGCCGAAGATCTCCCGGAAATAAGAAGCGAAGCCGAACCGGACGAGCATCGCGCTTATCGTCCGGTAGCCATTGGAGGAAACAACCGCCAGGATGTGGTTGGCCGACAGGGCCGCCAGCACGGGGACGAGGCCGGCGAAGGGTTTCATCGCCTCGTAATCCATACCGGCGAGGACCTCCTTGGCCGCCTGCCCGAAGGCGACCAGATCGACCCCGCGCGCCACCAGCGATTCGTAGAAATTGCCGTCAAAAAGGGCGAGATAGCCCTCCTTGTCCTTCACGACAGGCGTGCCGATGCGCTCCAGGCACCGTACCACCGCCTCCGCGTAGAGATCCAGCGAATCGACCAGGACGCCGTCGAAATCGAAGAGAAAAAGTTTCTTCATTGTTTACCTTTATTGCCTGTAAAGTTTAACGATTTTCACCCCCACCCTAACCCTCCCCCATCAAGGGGGAGGAGATTTTGGACTTATTACGGGTTCGTCAAGTTTAACCGCTCACCGCCTTTTCCCCAAGACTACTGCCGCCAGTGCGCCGCCAGGGTCGCATCGAGCTTGTGACAGGCCGCCTCATGCCCCTTCGTCACATCTACGAGCGGGGGATCCCGCTCGGCGCAGACCGGCCTGGCATACAGGCAGCGGGTGCGGAAGCGGCAGCCGGAAGGGGGATCGATCGGGCTGGGGACGTCCCCCGTCAGGATGATCTGCCTGCGCGCAAGCGTCGGGTCCGGCGCCGGCACGGCGGACAGGAGGGCCTCCGTATAGGGATGAAGGGGATGGGCGTAGAGCTCCTCCGTCCCGGCGGTTTCCACGATCTTTCCCAGGTACATGACGGCCACCCGGTGAGAGATGTGCCTGATAACGCTCAGGTCATGGGCGATGAACAGATAGGTGAGGCCGAAACGGGCCTGCAAGTCCTCCAGGAGGTTGATCACCTGGGCCTGAATCGATACATCGAGGGCCGACAGGGGTTCGTCGCAGACGATCAGCTTTGGATTCAGGGCCAGCGCGCGGGCAACGCCGATCCGCTGCCGCTGCCCGCCGCTGAACTCGTGGGGATACTTCTGCGCATAGCGGGGGTCCATCCCCACCGTCTCTAACAGGGCGTTCACGCGGTCCGTCTTCTCCTTGCCCCGGGCAACGCCGTGGATCTGGAGCGCCTCGCCTATGATGTCCCCCGCCGTCATCCGGGGATTCAGGGAGGAATACGGGTCCTGGAAGATGATCTGCATGTCCCGCTTTTTCCGGCGGAGTTCCTCTTTAGTAAGCCCCGCCAGATCCACCCCTTCGAAGAGGATCTCCCCGGCCGTCGGCTCCAGGAGCCCCAGGACAAGCCTGCCCACCGTCGTCTTGCCGCAGCCCGACTCCCCGACAAGCCCCAGGATCTCGCCCCGGTTGATGTGAAAGCTGACGCCGTCCACAGCCTGAACGTACCCCCGCGTGCGGGAAAAGACGCCGCCCCGGATCGGAAAATGTTTCTTCAGGTTTCTAACTTCCAGCACCTTACACTCCTCTTGCCTCCTCAGACAAACAAGGCCCTTTTCTCGTCATTGTACATGAAACAGCGGACCCGGTGGCCGTCCCCAGCGTCCTCCAGGCCCGGCTCCTCCATCCGGCAGAAGTCGCGGGCGTAGCCGCAGCGCGGATGAAACCGGCACCCCGGCGGAAAAAAAAGGGGGTTGGGCACCGAGCCGGAGATCACCTCCAGACGCCTTCTTTCAGTGTCCGTGAGCCGGGGGATCGAGTTGTAGAGGGCGCGCGTATAAGGATGCAGAGGATTTTTGAAGATCGTCCTCACATCGGCATACTCTACTGCCTTCCCCGCATAGGCCACCACCACATCCTCGGCCACTTCGGCAATGACGCCCAGATCGTGGGTGATCATCATGACGGCCATGCCGATCTCTTCCCTGATCTGCCGGATCAGCCGCAGGATCTGCGCCTGGATCGTCACATCGAGCGCCGTCGTGGGCTCGTCGGCGATCAGCAGCTTCGGCCGGCAGGAGAGCGCCATGGCGATCATGGCCCGCTGCCGCATCCCGCCGCTCATCTGGTGGGGATAGTCGTCGATCCGCTTTTCCGGCGAGGGGATGCCCACAAGCCGGATCATCTCGATCGCCTTCTCACGGGCATCCCTTCGGTTGAGCTTCTGGTGGAGGATGATCGCCTCCATGATCTGATCGCCGATCGTGAAGACCGGGTTGAGGGACGTCATGGGCTCCTGAAAGATCATGGAGATCTCGTTACCCCGGATCGCGCGCATCTCCTCTGGACTCTTCTTCAGGAGGTCCTTTCCTTCGAAGAGGATCTCGCCCTCCACGATCCGGCCGGCCGGCGCGGCGACAAGCCGCATGACCGACAGCGCCGTGACGCTCTTGCCGCACCCCGACTCGCCGATGACGCCCAGGGTTTCTCCCCGATGGAGCACAAGATCCATGTCGTCGACGGCCCTGGCCACACCGCTGTCGGTGTAGAAATAGGTCTTCAAATTCTTGATTTCCAGTAGAATCTCACGCATCCAGGGTTCCTCTTTCCGTTCTTGTCCCAACCGGCGGGGGCATTCTACACAATTTATCCGTTCCGGAAAAGGATCTTTCCCAAATAAAACAGAGAAAATGCGAAAAAAATATGGTACCCTTCGCTGCAAAATCCAATTTCCAAGGAGGAGAATAAAATGAAGGTTGTTGCGTTCAATGGCAGCCCCAGAAAAGACGGCAATACCACCCTTCTGATCAAACACGTCTTCGACGAACTCGAACCGCGGGGGATTGAAACCGAACTGGTGCAGCTCTCGGAAAAGGCGCTCCATGGCTGCATCGCGTGCTACGAGTGCGTCAAAAACAGGGACCAGCGGTGCGCCGTAAAAAATGACGCGGCAAACGAGTGTATCGAGAAGATGCTCGGCGCGGAGGGGATCATCCTGGGTTCGCCCGTCTACTTCAATGACGTGACGCCCGAAATGAAGGCCCTGATCGATCGCGCCGGTTTTGTCTCCAGGGCCAACGACCGAATGTTCAAGCGCAAGGTCGGCGCGGCGGTGGTAGCGGTGCGCCGATCGGGGGCGGTCCACTCTCTGGACACCATGAACCATTTTTTCCTTACTGGAGAGATGGTCATTGTCGGCCGGGCTATGGGTTTTGGCGAGGACAAGGGAGAAGTGGAAAAGGACGAGGAGGGGTTGCGCCTGGTGAAATCGCTCGGGCAAAGGATGGCCTGGTTGATCGGAAAATTACACGCCTGATGGCATGATTCCGTTCAATCGGCCAGGGATGGGAAAACGATGTGCGGCCGTTTTGTCCTGTTGACCGACTTATCCGTGATCGTCGAATCATTCGACATCCGGGACATTGCGTGCGACTACAAGCCTAACGACAACATCTCTCCGGGTCAGCGCATCGCGGCCGTTATTCACGACGGCCGGAATCGCCTCGTCAGTTACCGCTGGGGACTGATTCCGCCATGGGCCAAGGACCCCTCGATCGGCAACAGGATGTTCAACGCCCGCGCGGAAACCATCACGGAAAAGCCGAGTTTCAAGAACGCCTTCCAGAAGCGTCGCTGCCTGATCCCCGCCGATGGTTTTTTCGAGTGGCAAAAAGGGGAAAAGGGGGGGAAGCCCTTTCGCTTTGCCTTGAAATCCGGGCTGCCTTTTGGCTTCGCCGGACTCTATGAAACATGGATGTCGCCGGACAAGGAGCCCGTCAGTACCTGCACGATCATCACGACCGAACCCAACGAGCTGATCCGCTTTGTCCACGACAGAATGCCGGTCATTGTGCCGAAAGAAATGGAAGCGGCATGGATCGATCCTGCCAATCGCAACCGGGAGGGGCCGCTGTCGATGTTGAAACCCTATCCGGCGGTAGAAATGCTGATGTCGGCCGTCATCGAGAATGGCGGCCAAGACATCCGGGTGTGACTGCCCGGGAACATAGAAGCGGCCCATTGATGAATTTCAGAGCTGCAATAGAAAAGGTCATCATTATCGGAGCAGTTATGTCGCTTATAAGCTGCAACCTGCAAAATCGTCTCCTCTATTATCCGAGCTCCCATCTGCCCTCCGCGGAGGAGCTGGCCGCCCGCAACATCCAATTCTGGCCTTCCGGACCCGCCGGCTACCGGGGTTTTATCGGCGCTTCCGAAGGCGGGAAGCAAAAAGGCACAGTGATCGTCTTCCACGGCAATGCAGGCACGGCGGCGGACAGGGAATACTATGCAACGGCACTGGGCCCGCTGGGGTATCGCGTCATCCTCGCCGAATATCCCGGATACGGGAAACGGGTCGGGGAGCTGGGCGAACGGTCCTTCGTCGATGACGCGCGGGCGACCCTCCGCCTTGTCTCCGAAAAGTACGGGGGGCCGGTTTTCCTTTTGGGAGAATCCCTGGGCTGCGGCGTGGCGGCGGGACTGGCCGGGGATAAATCCCTCGGGATCGCCGGCCTCCTCCTCATCACCCCGTGGGACACGCTTTCGGCGGTGGCCGGGTCGCATTTTCCCTGGCTGCCGGTCAGACTGTTCCTGACAGACCGATACGACAACGTCGGGAACCTCAAATCGTTTCCGGGGAGGATCGCCGTCGTCGGGGCGGAGCGAGACGAGATCGTCCCGATCCGGCACGCCAACGCCTTGTATCAGTCTCTCCCCGGCGACAAAAGGATGTGGGTCATCGGGGGGGCGGGGCACAACGACTGGCTGATGCGGGCAGGCCCTCCGCAGTGGCGGGAATGGATGGATTACGTCCGGGGAGATCAGGCCAAGTAAGCAATATAGCGGACATTATTGGCTTGACACACAGGTCGGTCTGTTTGCATTTTTACTGCCAAAAAGCAATGCCTTGATCAGTGAAGATTCTCCGCAGCGCGTCATTTTCCTGCATCTTTCCAGCCCAAAGGGGCGGGAAGATTTTCTATCAGCCCTTCAAACACGGGCAGCAGGAAGAGTTGGACCGCCGCGGCCAATCCAACCCCGGCCAGGATGTCCACCGCATAATGATAACGTAGGTATACCGTGGAAACCGTCAAGAGGACAGACCAAATCAGAAATAATATGAAATAAGACCGGAGATAACGATACGATAAGACGACTGTTAGGAATGATACCAGGATATGACCGCTGGGAAAACAGTCCCTGGCCATATTCGAGGCAACGTCTAAGAGGTCTCTTATGGTGAAAAAGATCCAGACACCACTCAAAGGAAAAGACTGAAGATGGTTGAGGGTGAAACGCGGCCCTACGGCGGGGAACAGATAGTAGCCGATGAAGCTGAGATAAAATCCAAAGATTATGACCGTGGAACATATGCGAAAGGAATATCTATCACCCCGCAGATACAGAAACAGGCATAGACTGAAGGGCAGGAAGTAAAAGCTGGCATAGACAAGCTGCAGGCCCTCGGTAAGGAGGGGAAAGGTTACGCCCTCCAGGAGGACCGTCGGGTCATGGCCGGCAAACAGCCAGCGGTCCCACGCTATGAGCATCACATCAACATCCCGGGGATGAACGAGGGGCACCAGCTGGTTGCTTTCCAGGTAAATAACGAGGATAAGGGGCAAGACATACCAGTCGCGGAATAAAACAAACCACCGATTTTCCATCTTCTTCTGAAGCCGGGGGATAAGGAGCAACAGCGCCATGAACCCCAGGTTGGCAAGAAATATATCTGGCACCTGATCAATTAAGCTAAATGTTGCAATGATGCTGCTCAATAACAGAATCATGAAGAGGGTCAGCAATTCTACCGGATAGAAATGGCACCGGGGAGACGGCGGCTTCGGAGGAACCATCCTGAGACCTCGATTCGGGCGTTTCATTCAAAACAGCACTTGCACGGCGATCCCCTGTCCCTCGAACCCTTTTTTGAGTTCCTCCGCTTCCTGGAGAAAAAACGGCTCCTCCTTGGCCCATTCCATCCCGTTTTCCCGGTAGATCCGGTCGGCGTAGTGATAATTCAGCCGGTCCACCAGGACATGGTCCACCTTGCCCGCAAGCGCTCCGACCAGTCCTGCTGCACCCGGCAGCATGGGGGCGATCATGGCGAAGGTCTTGATCCCTCTGGAATGCAGGACTTCCAAGGCGCCGAGTCGTTCAGGAATGGGAGGGGCGCTGGGCTCAAAGAGCCTCCTGATCCGTTCCTCGGCGGTGGTGATGGTAAAGCCGACCTCGGCGTCTCTGGATTTTACCAGGATCTCGATATCCCGCAAGACCAGGGGTGACTTGGTCTGAACGGTCATGGGCCAGCCGTTTTCCATCAGGATCTCAAGGCACCTTCTCGTCAGCTTGTACTTCCTCTCCAAAGGCTGATACGGATCGCAGACGCCGCTCACCCAGACCCTCCCCGTTCGCCGCCTCGCAATCTCCCTGGCCAACAGCTCCGGGGCATTGATCTTGACGTCGAGAAATTCTCCCCATCTCTCCTTGTGACCCGTAAAGCGCTTCATGAACGCGGCATAACAATACCGGCAGGCGTGGCTGCACCCCACATAGGGGTTGACGGCATACGCGTAGATCTGGGATTTCGATAGAATGGACTTTGCCCAAATCTCCCTGATCTTCATCCGCTTTCCTTCGCCCTTTCAATCCCTTCCGTGTAGGGCGGCCGGATCACGCCTGCCTCGGTGATGATCGCAGAGATGAGCTCGTGAGGCGTGATATCGAAGGCGGGATTCCAGACGGGTATCCCCTCCGGCGCCGTCCGGACGCCTTGCAAGCGGGTCATCTCTTTGGGATTTCTCTCCTCGATGGGAATCTCGCCTCCGTCGGGGAGCGCTGTGTCTATAGTGGAGAGGGGGGCCGCAACGTAGAAGGGGATGCCGTGCGCCTTCGCCAGGACGGCCAGGCCGTAGGTCCCGATCTTGTTGGCCGCATCTCCGTTTCGCGCTATCCGGTCCGCGCCGACGATCACCAGATCGACCTTTCCCTGCCGCATGAGGAATCCCGCCATGTTATCGGCTATCAGCGTGCAGGGGATCCCCTCCCGCACCAGCTCCCAGGCGGTGAGACGAGCCCCCTGGAGGACGGGGCGGGTCTCGTCGACATAGACGTGGATCTTCTTGCCCTCCTCGCAGGCGGCGCGGATGACGCCCAGCGCCGTTCCGTAACCGGCGGTGGCGAGCGCCCCGGCGTTGCAGTGGGTGAGGATCCGGGCGCCGTCCGGGATCAGTTCCCGGCCGTTTTCGCCTATCCGGCGGTTGATCGCAACATCCTCCGTTCCGATCCGGACCGCCTCGGCAACGAGGGCTTCCCGGACCTGCCGCCAGGGGTCGCGCTCTCCGGTCCCTCCTAACCCGTTGCCGACAGGAGTGCCCGGCTGCGTCCCCGGGCTTCCCGTTTCCCCGCTTGTCCCGGCCGTTTGCCCTTCCCCCGCCGGGCCCGGGGAGATTCCTCCGGTCTTTTCTCCATCCGGCCCGCTTTCAGGCGGGGGGACCGCCGTGTCGCCCGCAACCGGATGGCCTGCGGACGAACGCAGAAGCACTTCGGTCTCGAAGCGGCGTTTCATCCGCTCGATCGCCCAGAAGAGGTTCCGGGCCGTCGGGCGCGTGGCCGAAAATTGCAAGCAGATTTCATCAAAGGCGTTACGGAAGGACTCGGGGGCGTCTGCTGCGATATGGAGTGCGCCGAGGGCGATCCCCATTGCCGCGGCGACGCCGATCGCCGGGGCGCCCCGGATAGTCAGATCGTTGATCGCGGCGATGACCTCCCGGTAGTCGGTGCAAGTCACGTACCGCTCCTCGACCGGCAGGGCCTTCTGGTCGATCATGACCACGGCGCCGTCTTTCCAGATAACGGTGCGGATCTCTTTTTCCATTACTTGTCGCCGGCGAGCATCTTCTTCAGCAGGTCGTTGATGAGCTGGGGGTTGGCCTTCCCCTGGGTCGCCTTCATCGCCTGGCCGACGAAGAAGCCGAAGACCTTCTCCTTTCCGGCCCGATACTGGGCGAGCTGGGCGGGATTTTCCGCGATGATCTCGGCGATCATCTCCGTCAGGGCGCCCTCGTCCGTGATCTGGACGAGCCCCTTCTCGGAGATGATCTTCTCCGGGGGCTTCCCCGTCCGGTACATCTCCTCGCTGACCTCCTTGGCCATCTTGCCGCTGATCGTCCCGGCCTGGATGAGACGGATCAGATCCGCGAGCGAAGCGGGGGCGATCGGACACGCCCCGATCCCCTTCTTCTCCTCGTTGAGGAACCGCAGGACGTCGCCCATCACCCAGTTGCTGGCGAGCTTCGGCTCGCCGGAGAGGCGGACCAACTCCTCGTAGTAGTCGGCGAGCTCCCGGCTGGCGGTGAGGACGCCCGCGTCGTAGGCGGGGATTTTGTAGTCACGGACGAACCGCTCCCGTCTCTCCAGGGGGAGCTCCGGCAGGGTCTTTCGGACCGAGTCGAGCCAGGCGTCGTCGATAACCACCGGGACGAGATCGGGATCGGGGAAATAGCGGTAGTCGTGGGCCTCCTCCTTGCCCCGCATGGAGTGGGTCACGCCGGCCGTGTCGTCCCAGAGGCGTGTCTCCTGGGCGACCTTGCCGCCCCCCTCCAGGACGTAGCGCTGGCGTTTGATCTCGTATTCGAGCGCCCGCTGGACGTTCCGGAAGGAGTTCATGTTCTTGAGCTCCGCCCGCGTCCCGAAGGCCTCGGTCCCCGCCGGGCGCAGCGAGACGTTCGCATCGCAGCGGAAGCTCCCCTCCTCCATGTTTCCGTCGCAGATTTCGAGGTAAACTAAGGTCTCGTGAAGACGCCTCAGGTAGGCGGCCGCCTCCTCGGCCCCCCGGATGTCCGGTTCGCTGACGATCTCGATCAGGGGCACCCCCGTCCGGTTCAGATCGACGTGGCTCACAGGGTTGCGCTCGTCGTGCAGCAACTTGCCCGCATCCTCCTCCATGTGGATCCTTGTGATCCCGATCCTTTTTTTCCCCCCGTTAAGTTCGACCTCGATCCAGCCGTGTTCGGCGGGCGGGGAGGCGTACTGGGAGATCTGGTACCCCTTGGGGAGATCGGGGTAGAAGTAGTTCTTCCGGGCGAAGCTGCAGACCCGGTTGATCCGGCAGTTCGTCGCCAGGGCCATCTTCAGCATGAACTCGACGACTTTCCTGTTGAGGACGGGGAGCACCCCGGGCATGCCGAGACAGACGGGACAGGCGTGGGTGTTGGGGGCGGCCCCGAATTTCGCGGAGCAGCCGCAGAAGATCTTCGCCTCCGTGAGGAGCTGGGCGTGGACCTCCAGCCCGATGACCGGTTCGTATTCCATTACAGAGAGGGTCTCCTTTTGTCTATTCTTGCGTGTTTTTCATAGGCCGACGCCGCCTGCAGGAGCCGCCCCTCCTGGAAATGGCCCGCCAGGAACTGGACCCCGATCGGGAGCCCTCCTGTGGTGTAGCCGCAGGGAACGGAGATCCCCGGAATCCCGGCCAGGTTGGCCGAGATCGTGAAGATGTCCGACAGGTACATCTGCAGGGGATCGTCGGTCCGCTCGCCCAGCCGGAAGGCCGGTGTCGGCGAGGTCGGAGTGAGGATGACGTCGCAGTTTTTAAACGCCTCGTCGAAATCCCGCTTGATCAGCCCCCGGACCTGGGAGGCCTTCCGGTAGTAGGCGTCGTAATATCCCGACGAGAGGGCGTAGGTGCCGATCATGATTCGCCTTTTCACCTCGGCGCCGAAGCCCGCGGAGCGGGTCTTCTTGTACATTTCCAGCAGGTCGCGGGCCTCTCCCGCCCTAAAGCCGTATTTCACGCCGTCGTAGCGCGCGAGGTTCGAGCTCGCCTCGGCCGGGGCGACAATGTAGTAGACGGCCACGCAGTAATCCGTATGGGGGAGAGAGATCTCGACGCTCTTCGCCCCCGCCCCCTCGACGACCCGAATCGCCTTGCGGATGGCCGCTTCGACCTCCGGGTCGATCCCGTCGATGAAGTATTCTTTCGGGATCCCCACGCGCCATCCTTTGATGTCCCGTCCGAGGAAGGAGCGGTAATCGGGGACCTCCTGCGGGACCGAGGTCGACTCCCGGGGGTCGTAGCCGGCGATGACGTTCATCACGATGGCGCAGTCCTCCACGTCTTTTGTGAAGGGCCCGATCTGGTCCAGCGACGAGGCAAAGGCGATCAGGCCGTAGCGGGAGACCCGGCCGTAGGTGGGCTTCATCCCGACGACGCCGCAGAGGGACGCCGGCTGGCGAATGGAGCCGCCCGTGTCCGAGCCGAAGGCGGCGATGCACTCGCCGGCGGTCACCGCCGCCGCAGAACCGCCGCTCGACCCGCCGGGGATCCGCTCGATGTCCCAGGGGTTCCGGGTCGCGCCGAAAAAGGAGTTCTCCGTCGAGGACCCCATGGCGAACTCGTCCATGTTCGTCTTCCCGGTGAAGACCGCGCCGGCCGACCGGAGCTTCTCCACGACGGTCGCGTCGTAGGGGGGGATGAAATTCTCGAGGATCCGGGAGCCGCAGGTCGTCCGGACCCCCTTGGTGCAGAAGATGTCCTTGAGGGCGACGGGAATGCCGGCGAGCGGTCCCCCCTCGCCCTTCCTGATCTTTTCACCCGCCTCGGCCGCCTCGGCGAGGGCAGTCTCCCGCATCAGGGTGATATAGGCGCGGACATCCTTCTCGACGGCATCGATCCTCCCGAAGACGGAAGAGACGATCTCGGCGGAGGTGATCTCCCCCGCCCGGAGCCTGTCTGAAAGTTCGTGGATGGTCAACTCGTACAATTCCATGTCTTATCCGTATCCTCTATATATGTGGCCTCATTCTATCACCCTGGGAACCTGGAAGCAGCCCGCGCGCGCCTCCGGGGCGTTGGCCAGGGAGGCCTCCACAGGGAGGGACGCCGCGACATCGTCTTCGCGGAAGGCGTTTTCCCGGGCGATGGCGTGGGTCACCGGCTCGACGCCGGTCGTGTCCACCTCGTTGAGCTTATCCATGTACAGGAGGATGTCGTTGAGCTGCGAGGTGAACTTCCGGGTTTCCTCCTCGCCGAATGAAAGCCTCGCCAGGTGGGCCACGTAGGCCACCTCTTCCTTGCTGATCTTGATCCGGTTCAATTCCTCATCTCAAAAATCGGGGTGTGCAATCTCATTTTTCTTCCCTTCCTGTCTCAAAGAGGGGCCTTCGCCAGGGCACGGTAAATCTGGGACGCGCTCCTAATTGTCTTACAACACCGGCCAGTAGGGTTTGAACTGCGCGCGGACCCGCCCGATCAGACGTTCCGCCCTTTCATCCGTGTCCGCAGCCAGCCGGCTCAGGGTTTCTTCCGTCACACGGGTCTCCCCTAAAAGCTCGAGGAGGACCGCCCGGACGCACTTGGTCAGCCCCTGGATGTGGTATCCCCCCTCGAGGACGGCGACCAGACGGCCCCCGCAACATTCTTCGGCCAGATCGAGGAGGATCCTGGTCAGACAGGCGAACCCCTCCGGCGTCACCTCCATCCCCCCCAGGGGATCGCTGATGTAGGTATCGAATCCGGCCGAGACCAGGATGATCTCGGGCCTGTACGATCGGGCGACAGGCGAGAGGATATCGCGAAACACTCGGACGTAGAAGGCGTCGTCCGCCCCCGCGCTCAGGGGGACGTTGAGCGTGTAGCCGAGCCCCTGCCCCTGCCCAATCTCCGTCAGCGCGCCCGTCCCCGGATAGGCGGGATACTGGTGCGTCGAAAAGAAGAGGACCCGCCGGTCGTCGTAAAAAAGCTCCTGGGTGCCGTTGCCGTGGTGGAGGTCCCAGTCCACGATCAGGACCCGCTCCATCCCCCGCCGGGCCAGGGCATGCCGGGCGCCGACGGCGATGTTGTTGAAGAAGCAGAACCCCGCCGCCACCGCCGCCTGGGCGTGGTGGCCGGGCGGCCGGACCAGGGCAAAGGCGTTGTCCGTCTCTCCCGAAACCACGCTGTCGATGGCGTTTATAACCCCGCCGGCCGCCAGCCTTGCCGCATCGTACGTCTCGGCGGTGGCCACCGTATCGGGATCGAGCATCATGGTCTTCCCCGCCGTAGCAGCGACAGCGTCGATGTAAGACGGCCGGTGGACCCGCTCCAGCTCCTCGCGCGCGGCGTACCGCGCCCCGATTCCGGCAAGCTTCCAGGACATGTCGGGATTGTCCAGCATCTCGTAGATCGATATCAGCCGTTGCGGGGACTCGGGATGGCCATATTCAGAACCATGCCTGATATACCGCCCGTCCTTCACAACTCCGGTTTTCTTAGCCATCTCCCCCCTTTGACGCGCCCGCAGTATATCGGCCGTCAGCGTCCAATCCTGACGGCTTCGTAAAAAGTCCGGATGCTGCGTTGCGCTTCACCCTTCGTCATTGCGGCGTACGCCAAAGTACGCCTCATTCCTCATGATTCGCGCGCCTTGCCTGCGGACTTTTTACGAAGCCGTCCGAAATTCAAGGCTTTTGCGACTTTTTACGAGAGTGTCATTCTTCCGAGCTGACATTTATGGCCGATAACCAACCG
>JAHJXP010000095.1 GCA_018827585.1 Pseudomonadota bacterium
CCACGGCCACGTCAAAGTCAGGGCGATACATTTTTTAGAGCGGTTCCGATGGTGGTCAACGGCTATGGCGTATGAAGCGAGGTATGAAAGATGGCCAGAGATCCGTGAAAAAGGGGATCGGGATCAAGAAGCAGATACAGGAGGGCCGTTACCTTGTAGAGACAAGGCATGTTGTGCAGGCTGCCGGGGGTTGATTTAGATACCTATCAAATGTAGCGTCAGATAAGGTTTGGCAGCCATGCATCGGATGGCTTCGGCGATGTTGTGATAGTCTGCCAGCCGGAGGAGACTGATGGCAAGATTCCGGAGTATCGCCATCATTCTGGGTCCGGTCTTGGCTCGGATTTGGGAGCGATCTTCATCAAAGGTGACATCACGGACATAGTGGCTTTTGTTTTCGATAGCCCAGTGTCCCCGGTTGAGTTCGAGGAGTTGTTTTGGGGAAACTTTCTCGGGGGATGCGCTGGTGATGAGATAAACGGTTTCGCTGCGTTTTTTGCCGGTTTTGATTTCTTCGGTATGGCGTTCGACGCAGGCAACCTGTCCACAGAAAGGGAAATCCACATAATCATTCAGATCGGTGGAGGTCCAGATTTTTCTAATTTCCAGGCGGCCATGCGCTTTTTCACAGGTTTCATGCTCAGGGGGGGAAGCCCTCGTTCAATCCGAGGTAGGCGATGGCTTCTTTGAGGTCGGATTGATTATCCTTGACGGTGAAACAGTAGTCCGCCTGTTTTTCCTGGACAAGGAATCGCGCCAGGTTATGTTGGGTATGGAGAGCGTCAGCGGTAACGACTTTGCCTTTCAGGTCCAGTGGCTCCGACAGGGGGATCGCCGAGGGGATCTCGTTGCTTTTTGCGGGCACTTCTTTTTGGGCGATGGTGATGCCCTGCTGGTGGATAAAGGCTGACAGGAGATGGACTTTCGTGCCGTCTTCACGTCGTGCTCCCCTGAGGGTTTTCCCGTCGATCCCGATGGCGTTTCCTGATGAGAGTCTGCTCGCCCAATCAGAGACGGCCATATCAACCTTTTCGGCATCGACCTTCTGCAACTGCCGCCGGATAGTAGGTTCGCTGGGGGGGATATAGCGATGGTCTTTTTTTCTGCACCAAAGACGCTCCAGCATTTTTTGAGAACAATTTTTAGTCCACTGCGCGATGGCGGCATAACCACGACACCCGCATATAACGGCGCAAATGGAAAGCGCAATAATGGAGAGATTCCTGTGTCGCACCCCCCTTTTGCAACGAGGATCGGGAAGTGCTTTAAGAATCTCTATCAAGCCGGAAGCCTGTTTTTCGGAAAGTCGCATCGACGTCTCCTTTCTAATGAGTTCAGGATCGGGTTGTGGATCCCTGAGCTTGAGAAGCGCCTTCTTACTGAGGGGGCGCACGAAAACGGCCTTGGATTGTCCATGATGGACATAGCGGCTGGAATGTTTGCCATAACCGCTTGTTTGCCCAAGGTAAAGCCAGTTGGCTGCCTTGTAGCAGGCTCCTGTAAAACGACCGGTATCTACAAAGGTTTCCGCTATAAGCACGGGATGTCCGTAAACATGCACCCAGTCCCTGGAAAGACGGCGCAGATTAAGACTCAGAACCCTTGATGCCAGATTGGGAATATGAATGCCCGGTAAAATAAGAAAGCGAGAATTATTGGCGATTAAATGTAAACGTTGCCATTGGATGGCCTGGGACCAGCCAATCCATGTATCCCTGGGCTGACATTTTAATGCCGAGGCAGCCCATCCCAGGAGGGCTAACCAACGACCTTGTACCTCAGCTACATATCGGATGGATTTACCTACCAGGGATTTGAGTCCCAGATAATGGTACTGCGACATGAGTCTGTCCCACATCTGCCGTTCATCCGGCGTGACAGGGCGGACCACAATGCCGCAAAGAGGAATGGTATCACATGCTTCTGGCTTCAAGGGCTCTCGAATCATGCCCCCTGATACCATAGTGCAAAAGGAAAAACCAGAACTATTTCATTCTTCAATCAAGACAATTACTTGTCTTTATGAATGACTTAGTCCTGCCCAACCCTCCCGTTGCCGTCAAAAAATGGATGGATGGTCACGAGCTCCTTGTGCAGGATTGCGGCAAATTCAATTGGGTGACGTGTCGACCGGAGCTCCGGTATCCTTCCAACAAAATTAGTCATCAAACCCGGGATCAAGTCTGGCGCCGGCGGGATGAAGTCCGTGCCTGAAATTAGAACCTTTTGCCGACGATATTTCCCGGCCTGCTTGGCATCTATCCGGTAGAAGAAAACCCGGTGCAGTTCCTTGATCTGATTTTCTGTGATCTCTTTTTGCTTTGCTGTGTTCAAAAGAAGATCATATGCTTCGCTGTGACCTATAGCCTCGTAATGATCACGGAGGGGCTCCCCTCCGATGGTGATTCCATCCTCGATGACAATTTTCGTTTCCGTCTCAGTAAGGGAATTTCCTTCCAGCGCATTGCTGGCATAGGTAAACCCGATTCTTAAATATTCCTTAATCTGCCTCAACATGTGATGGCTAAGGGGTCTGAAACCATCTATCCTGGTTTTCATTTCATCGGTTCGCGCCAACTTGTCCATTCAGCGTCTCCTTTATAATCAGTTAGGCCCTTTTGACATGGAGCATCTTTTTATTCTTCAAGTATGGCCACCGGCCGGAGGGGTGACCCCGTACCGTTTCTTATTTTTAAGGGAAGCCCAATAAAGGTAAACGTTTACCGACGACCTTATCCAGGTTACACAGGTTCTCTATATGGGTGATACCACGTTCAGCGCAGGTGCTATGACAAGGATACGTCTTATCATACCACATATCCGGGCTTGCTGAATCGACGCCGAAATTCACGCATCCCTGGTCAATGATGTATTCCGTTGCCTCTCGGTTGAGACCCGGATAATCGGTCATATACTCGGGTTTTCCATAATAGCGGTCATACTGAGCCGTATAGAAGAGTATGGTGTCGCCTTTACGGATGTCGAGATTCCACTTTTTTAGCTCCTGTTCGATTTTCTGTCTGCCGAATTGCGTCTTCTGGGGGATATCGCTCACATCGAGGCAGATAGAGGAGGTGATACAGTGTTCCAAGGGGATTTCGTCGACCGATGGCGCTTTCGGGTCCCGAGAAAGATGACTGACGGCATCGATGTGGGTCGGTCCATGGTCGCAGAACATAATCCCCCGTGTTTCATAAGAAAAACCGGTCCCCAGTTGCTTTTTACACTCTTCATGGGAGAGGTGCGTCCAGACGACCGTTTTCAAATGACCCGGGTAGACGGGCATATCCTGGTATATCTCCTGGCTGAGGTCGATGATCTTTCCTTTGAATGACATATCACTCTCCTTTCTGATCCATTGATGTGGGTGATGCTTGGGCAGGATTGAGGCGCCTGAGTGTCAATCTCACCAGTGAACCCAATTTTTCCACCAAGGATCTGTTCCTGGCCTAACAGCAATTGTCCCAACCCGCCCTTATAGAATATTCATTTCAAGAAGCCCCGTCCAGCGATTGGAAGAGGTTCTTTCTTTTCAGCAGGCAGGTTGTGACCCTGCAGCGATTCCCGGTTATACCGCTTCAATGGTTGAAGGCGGTTTCGGTGTGATGTTATAGGTCACGCTGACCACGCCGGGGACGTCTTTGACGATCTTCCCGGCGATTCGCTCCAGGGTTTCATAAGGCAATCTCGTCGCAGCGGCAGATCGGGCATCGACACTGTCCCAGCAACGGACCTCGATCTGGAGACCGAAATCCCTTTTCCCATCCCGCATGCCCGTGACGCGGTCCTCGTGCAGGATCGCCAGATACTGAAAAACTTTCATCTCCGACAGCTCTTTTTCCACAATGGCCGTGGCTTTCCTGACGATCCTCACGCGATCCGGTGTCACTTCACCCAATACCCGCGCCGCCAGGGCCGGTCCGGGGAAAGGAATCCGGTCAAAAAGCGATGCCGGCAGGCCCAGAGCGGCCCCCACTTTGCGTACCCCGTCCTTGCGCAGCTGGATCAGGGGCTCGATAATCTTATAACCGAATGCCTTCTGGGGATCGATGCCGAGCTGCTCAAAGACATTGTGCTGCCGCTTGATCCCCGCCACGGTTTCGTCAATATCCGTCAGGATCGTTCCCTGGAGGAGATACTTCGCTCTGCTCTGCACGACCAGATCACCGAACACTTTTTTATAGAACGTCTGGGTAATCGCCTCCCGTTTTTCCTCGGGGTCTGTCACTCCTTTCAGGGCCTTGAAGAAGGCCTTCCTGGCGTCAATGATCTCTACGGGAATGCCGAGTGACTGGAAGAGGGATTTCACCTGTTTCGGTTCATTCTGCCGCATGAGGCCGTTGTCGATAAAGCAGGTTTTGAGTCGGTCTCCCAGAGCGCGGTAACCCAAGGCGGTCACAACAGACGAATCCACCCCTCCGGAGAGGGCGTTGATGGCTATGCCTTTCCCGACGATTTTTCTGATTTCACTCACTTTTTCTGAGATGAACTGCTCCGCATTCAATTTCGCTGCACGGATTTCTTTTGCCATGATGCCCTTTTCTCCTTCCCCGGAATTATAAATTCTTGATCCCCTGCCAGACAGGGTGTGATTATCTTGAACCGCCTGCCGGTTGTCAAGACAAAAGCGGCCTTGGGCAGGATCGCGGCAAATTCAATTGGGCTGTTTAGCTTGATTTATTGGGATTACTCCATTAGAATTGTCTCCGCTGCCAGTTTCTGGAAATGCAACCTGTGCCCGGATAAGGGGAAAACGACTCAAACACGGACTATGACGCCATGTTGAGCTTCCTCCGTTTCTTTTCAAAGCCGCCCAGCCTCAAACAGCTTCCGCTCAAGCGCTATCTCGTCGACTTTTCTTTAAACAGGCTGGCGCCGGGGGTGGACAACATCCACATCGATGTCCTCATCAGCCCTCAAGTCCACAACACCGTCAAACAGGCAGCCTCCCTGTTGCTGATCAAACACAGCCGGACCGAGAACTTCTTCGAGGATTACAAGAGAGAGCACTGTGAAAATGAAAAGAGAACCTTGAGGGATCTCTGCGCGAATGCGCTCCTGGAAGGGATAAACAGGGCCAAATCCGAAGCGGAAGTGCAAATAGATTTCCTGGGACAGGCTTCCCTGGTAAAGCTGTTTCTCGAGGAAATCAAAATCCAGTATGAAAAATTGATAGCAAATGTTGAAGACCTCCTCAGGACTTATGAATTATCTCCAGGCCATGACCCGTCCGAAGGTTTCAAGCTCAAGGGGAAACTGACTGAAGTCAGGCAAAATCGGAAGCAAATCCTCCTGCACGCGGGGATGGAGCTGTTTCAAGTCATTGCCGATCTCAACCCCGCCGGCCTACGAAGCATCCGGGAGTCGAATTTTCCTCCCGGGGACATCCTCCCCGATCATTTTTTCCTCAACCCGATGCTCCATACGGACAACCCCTTGGACGATTTTTTTCTGGTCGAGATCTATGCGCTTTTCGGCCAGCGTTCCGAAGATCCGGATAATTACCAGAGCCTAAAATCCATCATCTATGACCTGCTTGGCGAAACGGAGCTTGGCCAGGGGGGCGCCGGTGACGAAGATTCGGCCGCCCTAAGTGGCAAAGGAGAAAAACGGGAAGAAGACGCTTCCCCCGCCGAGGGGAGCGCCCTGGATCCCTGGATAATGGAAATCGACAATATCGACCGGATGTTCAACTGTTTTGATTCCAAGGAACAGTACGACAGACAGCGGCAGAAACAAGGGTCCGACGCCCGCCTCCGCGAACTGGAAGCGCGGATTATGATCCAGGAGAAGCTGCTGGACCTCTGTTACCGGAAATTCAGGAAATCGCAACTGATGCGACGGGTGGCGGCGGCCTATGAAATGCGCTCGGTTTACGGCAACTACTGCCCCCCTCTGCGGCCTCGTCAGGTGCGGGAGTATCTCATTGCTCCCAGGTCCAGAAAATATACGGCCCGACAACTGAAAAGCCGGAAATCATCCTCTCTTGTTCCCCTTGAGGAAACGATCCGCCAGATAAAAAAGAGTTCCGGCCTACAGAAGAAACAACACCTGGTGTGTTTCCTCAAGGATTTTTCCCGATATCACCGGGACCTGAACAATTGCCGGCTTCTGAAAGGGTCGATGGACGCCATCAACCTCATAAAAGAAGAAAAGATCTTGATCCTGTCAAGGGAAAACCGGTCGCTGCACGAGTTTCTGCTGCCCGACGAACGGGTCAAGGAAGAAAAACCCATCCTCGATCACGTCATCATCAAAGCGGACATTCGCGGCTCGATGGATATCACCTACCTGATGAGGGCCCGGGGGCTCAACCCTGCCTCCTATTTCAGCCTCAATTTCTTCGACCCGATCTCCGAAATTCTTATCGACTACGGCGGGTCCAAGGAATTCATTGAAGGGGATGCCATCATCCTGTCGATCTTCGAACACGAAGACACGCCGCAGGGATGGTACGGCGTCGCCCGCGCGTGCGGACTTGCAACCAGGATGCTTAATATCGTCCGGCAATACAACGCGAAGAGCCAGAAGCATAATCTGCCGATTCTCGAATTCGGGATCGGCATCTGCTACAACGAGGGCCCTCCGACGTTCCTGTTCGACGGCGATTCCAAGATCATCATCTCCCCGGCGATCAATATGGCCGACCGGCTGTCGGGCTGCAACAAAATGCTGCGCCGGCGCTTCAAGGATCAGCAGCGGCTGTTCAATCTGTTCGTGTTTCAAAACGTTGCAGCGGAAGAGATCGGAGCCACGACGGACGACCTTTCCCTGCGGTATAATGTCAACGGGATTGAGCTCAACCCGGAGGGTTTTGCCAAGCTCGCCAGAGAAATCAACCTGAAAGGCGTCACGTATAAAACCGACGACAACGAAGAGGTCCAGCTTTATACGGGCACGGTGCCGACATTGACGGGCAAATATCAGCGCCTAATTGTTCGGGAAGCAGACATTCTTGAGGTCAAACCCGAAACCATGGAAGTGATCGGCAAGACGTCCCGAAAATACTATGAAGTGTGCACCCACCCGGCAATCCACGAATTCATAACCAACAATGCTTAGGATCAATTTTTGTCGTTTGCCGTCAGTGTCAAGACCTCGCCCGGGCGAACGGGAAAGTTCAATGGAGTTTTCATTAAGGGAGGTTGCCATGAAGTCCCCCTGTCTTATCCTCGGGGCCGCCCTGCTCCTCGTCGCCGCCGCCCCCGAGGATGTGCACTACGACGCCCGGCGCGAGGCCATGGTCAAGTCCCAGATCGCGGCGCGGGGCGTGACCGACCCGGCCGTCCTGCGCGCCATGGCAACCGTAAAGCGCCATCTTTTCGTCCCGGAAGCCTATCTCGCCGACGCCTACGGCGACAGGCCGCTCCCCATCGGTTACGGCCAGACGATCTCCCAGCCTTATATCGTGGCCTATATGACGGAAATCATCCGCCCCCGGAACGAACACCGGGTCCTGGAGATCGGCGCCGGTTCCGGCTATCAGGCGGCCATCCTCGCCGAAATCGTTCAGAAGGTCTGCACGATCGAGATCATTCCCGAGCTGGGCAACGCGGCCCGGGAGCGCCTCCGAAAACTGGGCTGCCAAAACGTGGAGGTGAGGATTGCCGACGGCTATGACGGCTGGCCTGAGCAGGCGCCCTTCGATGCCATCGTCGTCACCGCCGCCGCCGAGCATGTCCCCCCGCCCTTGCTCAAACAACTCAAAGACGGAGGCCGGATGATCATCCCCGTCGGTTCGCCTTTTCTCGTCCAGACTCTGACGCTCGTGGAAAAAAAGGGAGGGCGGATCACGACTAACCAGCTCATGCCGGTCCGGTTCGTCCCGTTCCGGAGAGGCCCCTGATGGCCGTTAACCTCCCCAGGCTTCGTCTCCATCTTGCCCTCGCCATGATCTCGGCCGCCGTGATCGCCTATCAACTGGCGCTCATGCAGATCCTCTCTGTGGTCCAGTGGCATCATTTCGCCTATATGATCATCACCGTCGCCCTCCTCGGTTTCGGCGCCGCCGGCGCCTGCATCTCGCTCACGAGGCCCTGGCTGATGAGGCGTTTTTCCGCATTGCTGCCCCTTGCCCTGTGCCTCTCCGGGGCGATGATGGCCGTGATGACGGTCGTCGCCCAGAGTTCGTGGGCGCGTTTCGATTCCCTGCTTCTGTTTACCGGCCTCTCCCAGTTTCTCAGGCTCCTTGTCACCTATGGCCTCTATTTCCTCCCCTTCTTCCTGGCGGCGCTGGCCATCGGCATGATCTTCGTGCATGCCGCCGGCGACATCGGCAGGCTCTACTTCTGGAACCTGACCGGCTCCGGCGCGGGGGCTTTAGCCATGACCGGCCTGCTCTGGCTCTTCCCTCCGCCCCTGCTTCCCGGCCTCGTCGCCCTGGCGGCCGTTGCCGCGGCCACGCTGGTCCTCCCCGAAGGCCTGCGTATGGCCGACCTCCCACGGGATCGGGGCAGCGGGGCGGGCGCCCTGCCGTCCCCGGAAAGAATCGCGGCCGGGCAGAGCGCCGGAGCGCCGGGGAGGCATAGCCGGGGACGATGGCGGATGGCGCTCGGCGCCGCCGCCGTCCTTTCCGGCCTGGCCGCCGTTTTCTCCCTGATCCATCCCCCGGCCCTGGTCCTCTCCGAATTCAAGGGCTTGAGCAGGGCCATGCACCTGCCTGAGGCCCGGATAACCCATGAGCGGGGCAGCCCTTACGGTCTCATGCAGATCTACTCGTCGCCGGCGCTGCGGTATGCGCCGGGTCTGAGCCTCGTTTATCAGGAACGGATCCCGGTGAGAAAGGCCGTCTTCAACAACGGGGAGTGGTTCGGGGCGATCGTTCCCGGGCCGGAAGAGGCGCCGGATACTTTTCTGGACCATACGACGGGCGCCCTCCCCTACGCCTTGGGAACCCGCCGCCGCGTCCTGATCCTCGACGCGGGCACGGGCAGCCTCATTTCCCAGGCCCTCAGCCGGGGCGCACAGGAGGTCACGGCGGTGGAACCCCATCCCGTGATCCTATCCTTCCTCCGGGAGGAGCTGGCCCGGGAGACGGGAAACCTCCTCGCTCACCCTGCCGTCTCGATCCGCAACCTCTCTTCCCGGACCTTTCTCTTCCTGGATCGGTCCCAGTACGATCTGATCCTCCTGCCCACCGTGGACGCTTTCGGCGGCGCTTCCGGACTACAGGCGCTCCGCGAACAGTACCTCCTGACCCGGGAGGCCTTCCGGCAGATCTGGCGGAAACTGACCCCCCAGGGGGCCGTCGGCGTCACCGCCTGGATGGATTATCCGCTCCGCCATCCCCTGAAGATCATCTCCACGCTGGCGGAGGTCCTCGAAGAGGAGGGGATCACAGATGTCCGCGCCCATTTGGCCGCCGTCCGCGGCTGGGGAACGGTCACGATCCTGGCGAAGAAATCGCCTCTAACTGCCGCCGAGACCGATAAAATCAGACGCTTCTGCGAAGATCTCCTCTTCGATCCAGCCCTCCTTCCCGATCTGCGGGAAGAGGAGCGGATGCGGTTCAACGGCCTGCAGGACGGGCGTTTTTTCCTCTACCTGGACAAGATCCTCTCCCCGCAACGGGAGCTCTTCTACGCCGATTACGCGTTCAACATCCGCCCGGCCACCGATGACCGCCCTTACTTTTCCCAGTTCCTCCGCTTGCCGCGCATCCCGGATCTGGCCGGGGTTTACGGGACCGGGACCTTCCCCTTTCTCGAAGCGGGTTATCTGCTCGTCCTGCTCACCCTGCTCCAGGTCGCGATCATTGCCGCGGTCCTGATCATCCTGCCCCTCCGTTTCCTCCGCCGCGAGGGGGGATGCCGGATGGGCACCCTCCTCTATTTCGGCGGCCTCGGCCTCGGCTACATGTTCGTGGAGATCGTCCTGATCCAGCGTTTTCTCCTCTATTTCGGAAATACCGTCCATGCAGCGGCCGCGGTGATCAGCGGCATGCTGGTCTGCTCGGGGATCGGCAGCCTCCTCTCGCGGCGCGTGATAACAAAAAGGGCGCACGCGCTGACCGTCCTCGTCCTGATTGTCCTTCTCATCCTCCTGTACGCCCTGCTCCTGACGCCGGTCCTCCAGGCCACCATCACCCTGCCGCCGGCCGCCAAGCTCGCCTTCTCCCTGATCCTCATCGCCCCCGCCGCCCTGGTCATGGGCATGCCCTTTCCCATGGGCATCCGCCTGCTTGCGGGAAAAGCCGATCAGGAAATCCCCTGGGCCTGGGGGATCAACGGCTGTCTGTCAGTCGTCGGCACGGTCCTCGCCGCGGTTATTGCCGTGGAGCTGGGTTTTGTCTGGGTGATGATCCTGGCGGCCTTTTCCTACGGCACAACCCTGATAAGCGGTTGGACAGGGCTGCTCCGGCCGGAGGCCTTCCGGGGCTATTCCCGCTGACCGGACGGAAATCGAGCAGGCCCGGATATCATGAACTCCGAGGTTGACGAACTCGTAAAAAGTGACAAAAGCCTTGAATTGGGGACGGCTTTGTAAAAAGTTCGCAGGCAAGGCGCGCAAATCCTGAGGAATGAGGCGTACTTTAGCGTACGCCGCAGTGGTTGTGAGGCTTTAGCCGAATCAAACCCGGAGATTCCTCGCGTCGCTCGGAACAAGCTCCGGATGCAGCGCAACGCAGCATCCGGACTTTTTACAAAGCCGTCAAGGTTGCCCGGGAAAAGGTCTTGACAACGCGGCAGGGCTTGGATAGGGGATAACCGGCTTACCCATGGGAATTATAAACCCGTGTCCGGATTCAGGGGTATGAAACGGGAGGGTTTTGACAACCTGAGCAAAGGAGCAAGAAAATCATGGCC
>JAHJXP010000096.1 GCA_018827585.1 Pseudomonadota bacterium
GGTCAGCGCTACAGAGCTTCGGGCTTTACCGCTTCCCCCGCTGGACGCGATCATGGAAATCGGAAAGATGTGGCTTTCAACGGCATCTACCGTAGAAAATATCGATGCCCTAATTGAAGAAGTTCTTGCTTTCATTCCGCCGGAACACATGATGGAGACCGTTTAATATGGCTAATCTGGAGGAGGCTCAGAAAATATTATCGAACTTGGGGCTACCGCTCGCACAACAGAATGAAATGTCCGCTTTGACGCTATTGGCCTTATGTGGTTTGAGTCGCCGCGATGCAAGGAGGAGTCTACGGTGAATCTCCGTAATATCAGGGCGATCGCCCGCAAGGAGATCTACCACCTGCTGAGGGACTTCCGGAGCCTCTACCTGGCCTTTGCCGTCCCTTTGCTGCTGATCCTCCTGTTCGGCTACGCGCTCAGCCTCGACGTGGAGCACATCGAGACCCTCGTCGTCGATCAGGATCGGACGGATCTGAGCCGCGACTTCATCGACCGATTGGGCGCCTCTCCCTACTTCCGCATCTCCGCCCGCCTTCCCGACGCGGCGGCCGTGACGGAGGCGCTCGACCACGGCAGGGCAACGATGGCCGTGATCATCCCCCCCGGCTGGACCGCCGACCTCCGGGCCGACCGCGAAGTCGCCGTTCAGATCCTGCTGGACGGGAGCGATCCCAACTTCGCCGGGATCTCCCGGGCGTACATCACCGGTTTCATCGAAAGCTACAACCGGAAACTGCTCGGCGAGTTTCTCAACCGCCAGGGGATGGAGAAAATCCGGCCACCCGTGGAGGGTCGGATCCGGGTCTGGTTCAACGAGGACCTGGAGAGCCGGAACTTCATCATCCCAGGGATTATTGCTATCATCATCATGATCGTCGGGGCGATGCTGACGTCGCTCGTCATCGCCCGCGAATATGAAAACGGGACGATGGAGACGCTCCGGTCGCTCCCCATCCGCGCCGGGGAACTGCTCACAGGAAAGGCGATCCCCTATTTTCTGATCGGGCTCACCGACGTCCTGATCGCCGTCCTCATGGGACAGGTCCTTTTCGGCGTCGTCATGAAGTCAAGCTTCTGGCTGATGATCCTGGCCTCTTCACTCTACCTGCTGGTCGCCCTCACGCTGGGACTGCTGATCTCGTCGGTCACGAAATCCCAGATGGTGGCCAACCAGATGGCCGTTTTGATCACCTATCTTCCGTCGCTGCTGCTTTCGAACTTCGTCTTCCCCATCATCAACATGCCGAAGGTCCTCCAGATCATCACCTACATCGTCCCGGCGACCTACTACATCGACATCCTCTCCGGGATCTATCTGAAGGACCTGGGCTTCGCCTACCTCTGGAGAGATTTCGCAATCCTGGCGGTGATGTTTCTCGCCCTTACGATCGCCAACTGCCTTGTACTCAAACGGGAGGGACTCTGACGATGAGCTGGCTTAGAATCCGGGAAATGGTCCGCAAGGAATTCATCCAGCTCTTCCGTGACAGGAGGAACCGCCCCGTCCTGATCCTGGCGCCCCTCATCCAGATCCTCGTCTTCGGTTATGTCGTCAACTACGACATCAAGGACATCCGCGTCGCCCTCATCGATCAGTCGGTGAGCCGGGAGAGCAGGCTGTTGGCCGACTCCTTCACCGCCGGCCGGATCTTCCGGATCACACACCTGCCCGCGGACGACCGCGAGTTAGAGGACCTGTTTCTCAAGGGGACGGTCGACCTGGGGATCAAGATCCCCCCCGACTTCAGCAGCCGCATCCGCCGGGGGGAGACAGCCGCCGTCCAGATCCTCGCCGACGGCGGGATGAGCAACATGGCCTCCGTCCGGATCGCCTACACGACGGCGGTCCTCGACCGCCTCAACGCGGAGCTGATCAAGGAGCTCTATGGGCGCGAGCTTAAATACGGCAGGATCGACGGCAGGATCAGGACCTGGTACAATCCGAACCTCGACAGCCAGAACTTCTTCGTCCCGGGGATCGTCGCGTTCGTGGTCATGCTGATCTCGCTGCTGCTGACCTCGATTGCCATCATCAAGGAGCGGGAGAACGGAACGATAGAGCAGCTCATCGTGACGCCGTTAAAGCCGCTTGAGCTGATTATCGGCAAGACGATCCCCTATACGCTCATCGCGATCGGCCAGATGGTCCTCGTCATGCTGTTCGCCCTGCACTGGTTCGACGTGCCGCTGGCGGGGAGCATTCCGGCCCTCTTTTTCGCGACCTGCCTCTTTCTCCTGAGCACCCTGGGCACGGGCCTTTTCATCTCGACAATATCGAAGACGCAGCAGCAGGCGATGATGACCACCTTCTTCTTCATCCTCCCCTTCTTCATGCTCTCCGGCTTCGTTTTTCCCATCGCGAACATGCCAACGGTGGTCCAGTGGTTGACATATCTCAATCCTTTGCGCTATTTTCTCGTCATCATCCGCGGCATCTTCCTCAAGGGGGTGGGGCCGACGATCCTCTGGCCCCAGTATGCCGCCCTGGCCGTCCTCGGCATCGCGGTCTTTGCCGGTGCGGTGGGGCGTTTCCGGAAACGGCTGGATTGACAGAGAGGACATGCCATGCTGAAGGTCGTGGAAAACGAGTCATCCGTCCGGAGGTATCAGCGGCAGTTTGCCAGGGCCCTCAAGGCCGCGGCCGACGAGACGATCCCCGTCAAGCTCGGCCATCCGGGCGCCAGCGAGAAGGCAAAGGTCGCCTGGTCGGAGAGGCTGGGGATCTGGTTCTTCTCCCGAAAGATCGCCGGGAGCCGCCACTGGAACGCCTTCGGCGTCGGCCGGCCGGAGGGCGGCGCCGTCATCGCGATCACCTGCGAGATCAATTTCCCTCTCTGCGGCATCGACCGGCGGACCGGCGGCGCCTTTGCCGAGGACCGCGAAGGCAGGATTTGCGTCGTCCACCGGGGAAAGTTGGGCGGCGGCAGAAAAGGGATCGGGAAATCCCTCTTCAAAAACCGCTACCGGGGGGTCTGGGAGGTCATCGACGACGGCAGCGAGGAAACGCCGGTCGCCGTCATCGGGGTCCTCCAATCCCCGCGCTTTGCCAGACAGGTCGCCCAGTTCGTCCGGAAGATCGCCCTCGTCAAGGAGGCGGCCGTCGCCCGCTCCTCCCAGGCCGAACTGACCTTTGACGACCTTTTCGTGCGCGAAGACCTGCTCGGCGCCCGGTACGGCGGACCGGTGCGCGAACCGGGCGCCGAATGCGATCACGGCCTGATCGTCCGCGATCTGGCCGAGGACCTGAAAAAAAGCGGCCTGCAGACCGGCAACGACGGCCGCCTGGATCTGATGGCGGTGGACCACGGGGGCCGCGTCCGGGCTTTTTTTCAGGTCCTGACGGAAACGACCCTCCCCGGCCTCCACGAGGGGGCCGCCCAGCTCCTCCTTAACGCCCCGGATACGCCCGGCAGTCCGCTGCTCATCCTGGCCCTGCCCACCCCCCCGGAAACCCCCCTCCGGGAAAAGCTGAAGCGGCTCAACATCCACCTCCTCATCTACCAATGGGCAGGAGAACGCGCTATTTTCGCGGGTCTCAGCGCATTCTTCCCCCGGATCGCATACTGATTTACCGCCGGAGGTTCGGGAAAGAGGCCGTTTTAACAATTAACCGCCATGCCCGGGGTGGGCACAACGAAGGATGAAAATCACCCCCACCCCTCCCTCCCCCGTCGAGGGGGAGGGATACAGGGAGGGGGCATTTTCATATAAAGGTTGACAGAGATTGAGTTCTGATATAGGGACAATGAACCAGCCGGTTTGTGGGGTTTTTCTCGATGCCCGCGGCGCGTTTATCGTCAGTTAGGGGCTAAGTCTGCGGCGTAATTACGCAGGACGCACAGGATGGAAAAAGCTCGGGGTTCCGCGTGACCGGTTCTGGGGAAGCTGCCGAAACCGGTAGGTGGCGTCCATAAAAGAAAAGACTTACCACCCAAAATCAAAAAGGAGGAAGCGATGAAGATGCGATTCACGATGAAGGTTTTAGCGGCGGCGGTGGCCGTCGGTCTGCTGGGCGCCGGCGTTGTGTCGGCGGCGGAACCGCTCAAGATGATGACCGGCCCGCAGGGCGGATCATGGTATCCGCTGGGCGGGGCTATTCAGAACATCATTGAGAAAAACGTTCCCGGCACGAGCATGATGGTATTGCCCGGCGCCGGTATTTCCAACGTCATGGGTGTGCAGACCGGCAAAGCCGATCTTGGTTTCGGCAATTCGGTATCCACGGTGGACGGTGTCCACGGGCGCGCCCCATTCCAGGAAAAAACCGACGGCGTTCGCCAACTCGCCACGCTGTACTTCCAGTATTTCCATATGGTGGCCCTGGCAGATGCGGGGATCAAGACGCCTGCCGATCTTCGGGGCAAGGGATTGACGACGCAGCAGAAGGGCAACACCGGCGAACAGATGACGCGTGAAACGCTGCAGGTCTATGGCCTGGGTTACGACAAAATGGCCAAGGTCAGCCACGGTTCCTATAACGATTCGGTGGCGCAGATGAAGGACGGTCAGGCCCATGTCTACACGCTTATCACGACCGTGCCGGCCTCCTCGGTCATGGATCTGGCGAGCGCGCGCGACATTATTGTCCTGGAGATCCCGGACGACAAGTTCAAAGCGTTACAGAAGTTAAACGGCGGCTATGACAAGCGCATCATCAAGGCCGGCAGCTATCCGAAGCAGAACAGGGATGTCCAGACCATCGGCACCTGGACGCACTTGATCGTCAGCAGCAAGATGCCTGAAGAAACGGTCTACAAAATCACCAAGGCCCTGGCCGAAAACGTCGTCAACCTCGGCGACGTGGTAATGGCGGTCAAAGGCCTCACCGTCAAGGATATGGCCACCGACGTCGGCGTGCCCTATCACCCGGGCGCCCTGAAGTATTACAAAGAAGCCAAAGTGATTCAGTGACGCTCTCTTAAAAAGTCGCAAAAGCCTTGTATGTTGGACGGCTTCGTAAAAAGTTCCGCAGGCAAGGCGCGCGAACCCTGAGGAATGAGGCGTACAGAAACGTACGCCGCAATGACGAAGGGTGAAGCGCAACGCAGCATCCGGACTTTTTACGAAGTCGTCATCCAGTAATTTCCGCGCGCCGAGCCGCAGCGGGCATACGCCTGCTATGGCTCGGCGTGCACCCGTTTACTTCAGCGCTGTGGTGAATCTTATGTCCTTTGAGCGTATCCTCAAGACGAGCCTCCTCGTGCTCGCGGTCGGCATGTCATCCTATCACCTCGTGGTTGCCTATATCGGACCGCCCGAGGCTTTTTTCTTTCGCGGCACCCACCTTCTGCTCGCATTGGTGCTGACGTTTCTGATCCATCCCCGATTCGGGCGGCGCGGCGCCGAACAACCATCTCTCTTCGACTACCTCCTGGTGGCGCTGTCACTCGTGACCATTGGCTATCTGTGGCTCAATGTCGGCTATATCTACGACCGTTTTGTTTTCGTCGATGATCTGAGGACCACTGACCTTGTTTTCGGCGCCATCTTCATCGTGCTGGTGCTGGAGGCCACGCGCCGCGTGATCGGATTGGCGTTGCCGATCACCGCCCTGTGTTTCGTCGCCTATGCCCTGTTCATCGCCAAGGTGCGCCCCGAATCGGTGATTGAGATCAACTACCTGACCTCCGAGGGGATCTTCGGTATTCCTTTGAACGTCTCGGCGACCTACGTCATCCTGTTCATCCTCTTCGGGGCGTTCGTGGAGCGCAGCGGCACCGGCAAGCTGTTCATGGATTTTGCGTTAAGCATCACCGGGCATGCGGTCGGCGGTCCGGCCAAGGTGGCGGTCATCACCAGCGGCATGTTCGGCACAATTTCCGGCAGCGCGGTCGCCAACGTGATGACGACCGGCACGTTCACCATCCCGATGATGATGCGCCTCGGCTACCGCCCTGCGTTCGCCGGCGCCGTCGAGGCAGTGGCGTCGACCGGTGGCCAGATCCTGCCGCCCATTATGGGCGCCGCGGCATTCGTGATGGCGGAGTTCCTTGGCATCAGCTACATTTCGGTTGCCGGCTATGCGCTGCTTCCGGCACTGCTCTACTATGTCGCCGTCTACGCAGCGGTGCACTTCGAGGCCAAACGCACGGGCATGGTGGGGCTTCCCCGGGAAGATCTCCCAAAGCTTAGCGCGGTGCTCAAAGAGCGCGGCCATTTATTCATCCCGCTGTTTATCATTATCGGTGTGCTGATCGCCGGCTACAGTGCACCCTACGCCGCGCTTTTAGGCATCGCCTCGGTGGTGCCCGTGGCTATGATGCGCAAGAGCACTCGGCCTGAGATCACCATCAAAATGTTGATCTCGGCGCTGGAGGCCGGCGCCTTGAACACACTGGCGATCGCGATGGCCTGCGCCTGCGCGGGGATCGTTATCGGCGCCATTGCACAGACCGGGCTTGGCCTGTCGTTTACCGGCCTCGTATTGACCGTTGCCCAGGACCATCTGATCTCGGCCCTGATCCTCACCATGACCGCCGGCATCTTCCTCGGCATGGGGCTGCCTACTACCCCCGCCTATATCATCCAGGTGGCCCTGCTGGTGCCGGCTCTGATAAAGCTGGGCATCGTGCCGGCAGCCGCCCACTTGTTCGTTTTCTATTTTGCCATCCTGTCGGCCATCACGCCGCCGGTTGCCTTGGCGGTCTACGCCGCCACGGGAATCTCCCGGTCAGAGCTGTGGCAAACCGGATGGGCTGCTGTAAAGCTGGGCGCCACCGGCTACATCGTGCCGTTCATGTTCGTGTTTTCGCCGTCGCTGCTCATGATTGGCTCGTGGGCGAGGGTGGGCTTGGCCATAGTCACCGCGCTGCTCGGGGTCACCTGCCTCGCCGGCTCGCTGCATAAGTATTACCTGACTCACATGGCGCACTGGGAGCGGGTTGTCCTGTTCGTCGCGGCGCTTGCCCTGATCAAGCCGGGCTGGCTCACGGATATCGTCGGGCTCTCCCTGTTCGCCATCGTCCTTGCGACTCAGTGGCGCAAATCCCGGAGCAAAACCTATAGGCCCGTCACGGCATAGCCCACTGAACCGGAGGCTTTGAGAAGGAGGCGTCCACACCAATTTTTTCTCATTTTACATTTGACAAATTCACAGGAAACACTTATTATCTGCCATAATAATCGAATCCGGGGCAACGTGAGATCATGGCAAAATACGCCACCCAAAAGATTACAGCCGTCGCCATCATCGCGGGCATAATTATCGGGCCTACATATACGGGCCTGAGCGGAGGGTAGTGTTTCGGTAAATATAGCTGGAAGCGACGGAATCCGTTATCAGGTCGAACCGATAACGGATTTTTTTGGCCTGTTTTCATGCCGCAAGGCATGGGAAGGAGACCAGCATGGACAAGCAGAATATCTTCATCTACGACACCACCCTGAGGGACGGCACGCAGGGGGAAAAGATCAATTTCTCCGCCGAGGAGAAGCTGCGGATCGCCCAGCGGCTGGACGACATGGGGTTCCACTACATCGAGGGGGGCTGGCCGGGCTCCAATCCCAAGGACGTCCGCTTCTTCGAGATGGCCAAGGGGATCGCCTTCCGGAACGCCCGCCTGACCGCCTTCGGGAGCACGCGGAAACCGGGCGTCCGGCCAGAAAAATGCCGGAACCTACGGGCACTCCTCCGGGCGGACACGCCGGCCGTCGCGATCTTCGGGAAGAGCTGGGACCTGCACGCTACGGAGATCCTGGGAATTTCCCTGGAGGAAAATTTAGAGATGATCCGCGATTCCGTCGTCTTTCTGAAGGCCCGGAAAAAAGAGGTGATCTACGATGCGGAACACTTCTTCGACGGCTGGCGGTGCAACCCCGCCTACGCCCTGGAGACGATCAAGGCCGCCCTCGACGCCGGAGCGGACTGGATCGTTCTTTGCGACACGAACGGCGGCGCCATGCCCCACGATCTGACCGCGGCCGTCCGGGAGGTGGCAAAGATCGTCCCTTTCGAGCGTCTCGGTATCCATGTCCACAACGACTGCGGCCTGGCCGTCGCCAACACCATCGCCGCCGTGCATGCCGGAGCGGCCATGGTCCAGGGGACGATCAACGGCTACGGGGAGAGGTGCGGCAATGCCGATTTGACCTCCGTCATCGGCAATCTACAGCTCAAGATGGGCAGAAGATGCCTCCCGGAGGACTCCCTCCGGCAGCTCGCGAACCTCTCCTTTTACGTAAGCGACATCGCGAACGTGCGACCGATCCCTTTCCGGCCTTTCGTCGGGACGAGCGCCTTCGCCCACAAGGGCGGCGTCCATGCGAGCGCGGTCGCCAAGAACCCCCAGGCCTACGAACACATCCGGCCGGAGTGGGTGGGAAACCGCCAGCGGGTACTCGTCTCCGACCTCGCCGGGAAGGGCAGCATCGTCCTCAAGGCGAAGGAGCTCGGCGTCGATCTCGGCGACAATGAAGCCGTGAGCCGGAAGATCCTCCATGAGATCAAACGCCTGGAGGACCACGGGTTCCAGTTCGACGCGGCCGACGGGTCGCTTTCGCTGCTGATGAAGAAGATCACCGGCGCCTTCAAGGAACCCTTCACGCTCCAGTGCTTCAACATTACGAATGCAAAGACCGGAAACAACCCTTCCCTTTGCCAGGCGACGATCAAGATCTCGGTGGGCGACGAGGAGGAGCTCACCGCGGCGGAGGGAAACGGCCCGGTCAACGCCCTCGACCACGCCCTCAGGAAGGCCCTGACGAAGTTCTACCCCCAGATCAGCGAGATGCACCTGGTCGATTTCAAGGTCCGCATCGTGGAGGGGAGCGAGGGGACCGCCGCGCGGGTCAAGGTGCTCCTGGATTCCCGGGACGCGCAAGAGGTGTGGAGCACCATCGGCGTTTCCGAGAATATCATCGAGGCGAGTTGGCAGGCCCTGGTGGACAGCATCCAGTACAAACTCAGCAGGGACAAGCTCAACAAAAACAGAGACGCCTGAAGATCCGATGCGTGAAAGATCTTTCGTCATTGATAACGCTCTCGTAAAAAGTCGCAAAAACCTTGAATTGGGGACGGCTTCTTAAAAAGCTCCCCCGGCCTTCGCCGGGGCAGGCTCCGGCAAGGCGCGCGAACCCTGAGGAAGGCGTACTTTGGCGTACGCTGCAATGGTTGTGAGGCTTTAGCCGAATCAAACCCGGAGATTCCTCGCTTCGCTCGGAACAAGCTCCGGGTGAAGCGCAACGCAGCATCCGGACTTTTTACGAAGTCGTCATTGATAATCGCCTCTGCTTCTGATAGATTAGCAATCATTCCAAATCCGGGGCTTTTCCCGGCGTCAGACAGGGACGACATGCTGGTGGCCATCAACAATCAGAACCCCCAGATGCGGCTGATCCGCAGGGCGGTGGAGATCCTCAAGAGCGGGGGGATCGTGATCTACCCCACCGATACGGTCTACGGGATGGGGTGCGATCTGTTCAACAAACGGGGGATCGAGAGGATCTACGAGATCCAGCGCCGCAACCGGAAACAGCCTCTCAGCTTCATCTGCTCCGACCTCAAGGATATCAGCCGCTACGCCAGGGTCTCCGATGAAGCCTACAAGATCATGAAGCGCCTCCTCCCGGGGCCCTATACCTTTGTCCTCGAGGCCTCCCGGATCGTCCCCAAGATCATCCTCCCCAAACGCCAGACCACCGGCATCCGGATCCCCAACAACCGGATCTGCCAGGCCCTGGTCGCCGAACTGGGATCGCCCGTGATCAGTACCAGCGTCAAAGACGAGGCAGGCGAACTCCTGAGCGACCCGACGGTGATCGCGGAGCTCTTCGGCAAGCGGGTGGACATGATCATCGACGGCGGCATCATCGCGGCGGCGCCGTCCAGCGTGGTCAGCCTCCTCGAGGAAGGGCCAGAGATTATAAGAGAAGGGAAAGGCGATCTATCCGCCTTTTTATAGAAAGGACAGCCAATGAAAAAACAGATGCTGATCAATGCCGTTCACCTCGAGCAGAAGCGCATGGCGATCGTGGAAGACGGCAAGCTGGTCGAATTCAACATCCAGATGGCCATGCGGGAGCCCATCACGGGAAACATCTTCAAGGGGATCGTGATGAAGGTGGAGAGGGGCCTCCAGGCTGCCTTCGTGAATTACGGAGGCAAGAAGGACGGGTTTCTTCCCCTGCGCGACGTCGGTTCCAACTATTTCACCGAGGCCAACGGCGGCAAGGAGGGCGCGAGATCGACGCTCAAAGCCGGCCAGACGGTCCTCGTCCAGGTCCTCCGCGAGGTCAGCGAGCGCAAGGGCGCCCTTCTCACCTCGTACATCTCCCTGCCGGGACGGTACCTGGTCCTCCTCCCCAACAAGGAAAGCAGCGGCATCTCCCGGAAGATCGAGGACGAGACGGACCGCAAACGTCTCAAGGAACTCGTCGAGCAGATAAAGGCCGAAGACGGGATCGGTTTCATCGTCCGGACGGCGGGAATGAACCGGACCAAGCAGGAGCTGGCCCGGGACTACCAGCACCTCTCCCGGCTCTGGAAGGAGATCAAGAAGCGGGCCTCCGAAATGGCGGCGCCCGCCCTGATCTATCAGGAGAGCGACTTCGGCGTCCGCTCGCTCCGGGACTACTTCACCCCGGACATCGAGGAGATCCTCGTCGACGACCCGGAAACCTTCCGCCAGGTCCGGGCCTACTGCAAGGCCGTCGCTCCCCGGAACGTAAAAATGATCAAGCTGGACAAGGAGAAGACCCCTCTCTTCGACAAGTACCAGTTGGAGGACCAGATCCGCGCGATCTACCAGGACCGCGTGGACCTGAAGTCGGGCGGCTACCTCATCATCAACCCGACGGAGGCGATGATCACCATCGACGTCAACTCGGGTCGCGGCTCCCACAAGCGGAACGTCGAGGAGACGGCCTACAAGACGAACCTGGAGGCGGCCGAGGAAATCGCCCGGCAGCTTCGCCTCCGCGACCTCGGGGGGCTGATCGTCATCGATTTCATCGACATGATGGACAGCAAGCACAACGCAGAGGTGGAAAAGACCTTCAAGAAGGCCCTGAGCCTCGACCGGTCCCGGATCCAGCTTTCCCACATCTCCAAGTTCGGCATCCTGGAGCTTTCGCGCCAGAAGAAACAGTCGACCATCCAGGAGATCAGCTACACGACCTGCCCCTTCTGCCGGGGGCGGGGGGTGAGACCGTCCCTCGAGTATACGGCGCTCAACGCCTACCGGAAGATCGAGTCCCAAGCCGTCAAAGGGCTCTCCTCCCAGATCACGCTGAACCTCCCCTATGAGGTGGCCGACTACCTCCTGAACCAGAAAAGGGCGGAGATCAGCCGGCTGGAGAGCGCCTACGACATGTCCATCCACATCTCCGGGAAACCAGACATGGCTTGGGACGAATGGAAGATCGAAACGACGAAACGAGAGGTCCCGGCAGCGCCCGAGCAGCCCAGCCATGTCCGGAGCGTTGCGGAGCCTCAGGAGGAAAAGGAAGCCGAAGAGGCGGAAACGTCTGAGCCGGAGGAATCCGAAGCGGCCGCTGAACCCGGAGCGGTATTGGCGTCCAGAGCGGTTGAAGAGACGAGGAAAGAGGGGGCTGTTCCAACTGAAAAACAGGAGCCGGCCCGCGAACCGGCAAAGAAGAGATCACACCGACGGACCCGCCACCGGAGGAAGAAACCGGGAGAAAAGCCGGCAGAGGGAACCCCGGCCGTGACTCCGACGATTCCCGTCCCGGCGGTTGCGAAAACGAAAAAACCGCCGGAGGCGCCGCCGCAAGAACCGATCCGGATCACACCCGCGCCCGCGGCGGGCGCATCCGCCCCCCCTCAAAACGGGGCGGTTCACCCCCCGGAACCGCCTCAAAATCAGGCGGCGCCGGAAAACCAGGGAAAGAAAAGCGGGAACCACGAGGACCCGCTGCGCCGGCTGAAGAAGGTCTTTGAAAGCCTGATCGATTGAGGATTGACGCAGGAGGCTACTTCCTGCCGCCCAGTTCCGCGGAGCGGCGCGTCGCCGCCTCGACAGCCGAGATCAGCGTCTCCCGGAGACGCCCCTCCTCCAGGACCTTAAGACCGGCGAGCGTCGTCCCCCCGGGGGAGGTGACCATCGCCCGCAGCTCCGCGGGCGGCTTCTCTCCCAGAAGGCAGAGTTTCGCCGCCCCAAAGAAGCTCTGCGCGGAGAGCCTTAGGGCCGTCTCGCGGTCGAGGCCCACCTGGACGCCGGCGTCCGTGAAGGCCTCGATGATGAAGAAGGCGTAACCGGGCCCGCTCCCGCTCAAGCCCGTAATGGCGTCCATGAGCGTCTCTTTCACTTCCACGGTGATCCCGACGGCATCAAATATGCTGCGGACCAGCTTCGCATCGGCCTCCGTCGCGGAGGCGCCGGCAGCGATGGCGGCCGCCCCCTCGCCGATCAGGGCGGGCATGTTCGGCATGACCCGGACGACCCTTGCCCCCTTCCCGAGTCGCTCCTCGATGAACGCCGTGGAAATCCCGGCTGCAATCGAGATGACAAGCGCCGACGGCATTACAACCGCAGCGAGTTCCGCAAGCACCTCCGTCATGTTCTGCGGCTTGACGGCGAGGATGACCACGTCGGCCTCCCGCACCGCCTCCCGGTTGTCGGCAACCGCCTCCACCCCGAATGCACGGACGATCTCGCCGCGCTGTTTCTCGTCATTGTCCGCGACCTTCAGGGCCTTCGTCTCCACCAGGCCGCCGGAAATCAACCCCCCGATGAGGGCGCCCCCCATCTTCCCGCCCCCGATCACCGCGATCCTTTTTCCTTTGAGCATACGCTTCTCTTCCTCCATTCCTCTCCGCAACACCCTGTTGATGTCGTCCCTTGAAAATCGAACGCCAACATCCCCCGCAAGACCCGCAAGTCGCCGGAGAATTCCGTCCCTCTCCGGCATCCTTTACATCAGGCCGCGGTTTTTGTTCAATCTTTAATTGCACGGCCAGGGCCGATTGTGATAGTAAAAAACTCCTCTCGCAAGGTGAAGGAGAAACGCCATGATCCGTTTTCGGGAAATCGGCGGACGCAGGATCGCCTGCTGGGTCAACAACAGGAACTTTCTGCCCGGCCGCAAGACGCTGGTCTTCATCCACGGCTCCGGCGGGGATCACACGAACTGGATCCGGCAGTGCACACCCCTGAAAAGCGTCTTCAATATTGTCGCGCTCGATCTGCCCGGCCACGGCCGGTCGGAAGGCCCGGGCGAACAGGCGGTGCCGGCCTATGTGGAATGGGTGAAGAAGATTCTCGATAAACTTGAAATCAAAAAGCCCGTCCTGATCGGCCACTCGCTCGGCGCCGCCATCTGCCTGAGCTTCGTCATCCGCTACAGGGAGGCGGCCTCCGCGGTCGTCCCCGTGGGCGGGGGGGTCCGGATGCCCGTCAACCCCGCCATCCTGGAAGGGTTGAAAGAGGATCCGGCCCTCGTCATCGGCATGGCCGCCAAGTTATCCGTCGCGAAGGCAAACCGGGAGAGGCTCTGCGGCCTCATCACGGAGGTCCTCTCCGGGGTCGACCCCGGGATCATTCACGGCGATTTTTCCGCCTGCAGCCACCTGGACCTCACGGAAGACGTCGCGGGGATCCGGCTGCCAGCCCTGGTGATCTGCGGCGCGGAAGACAAGATGACGCCGCCCGCCCTGTCGGAGTTCCTCCGGGACCGAATCGCCGGGGCCAGGCTTGAGCTGATCGGAGGGACAGGGCATTTCGTCATGCTGGAGGATCCGGAGGCCTTCAACGCGGCCCTGACGGATTTCGTGAATTCGCTGCCGGCATGAACCCTATGGGGTCGGTCGTCTTATCAGTCGCGAAAATGGGACGACTTCGTAAAAAGTCCGAAATTTCCTCCCCCTCGACGGGGGAGGGTTAGGGTGGGGGTGGTAAGTGACAGGATTCCCATATGTGATTTTCCCCTCCCCTTGCCCCCTCCTGCCTCCCCCAGCAAGTGGGGGAGGGTAAGAGGAAGAAAGTTATTATTGCCCTCCCGCCTGGGGAGGGGGAAATTTATTTTTTACGAGAGCGTCATTGAAGGGAGACTGAAAAAACCATGTTCGTCCTTGGAAATTTCATCGCCGCCGTGGCCCATATCATGGATATCGCGCTGAGCGCCTACATGTGGATCATCATCATCCGGGCGATCCTCTCCTGGGTGAATCCCGATCCCTACAACCCGATCGTCCGCCTGCTCTACCAGGTCACGGAACCGGTCATGGCCGTTGTCCGGCGCTGGATACCCCTTCGGGGGATGGGGATCGACCTTTCGCCGCTGATCATCCTGCTGGCGATTGTCTTTCTGCAGAGCTTCCTGGTCAGGAGCCTGCTCCAGCTTTCTCATGACTTCCGGTAACGGGGATGAGAACCTCATGATACCCATCCGCGAAACCGCCGCCGGGGCCGTCTTCCGCATCCGGGTCGTCCCGCGGGCGTCGCGGTGCGAGGCGGCGGGAATCCGGGACGACGCGCTGAAGCTCAGGATCACCGCGCCCCCGGTGGAGGGTAAGGCGAACGAGGAGTGCATCCGCCTGCTGGCGGAACTCCTCGGCGTGAAAAAGACCCAGGTGACGATCATCGCCGGCCATGCCTCCCGGACCAAGACCGTCGCCGTCTCGGGACGCACGGCGGGAGAAATCGCCGCAAGGCTCCCGGCCTTTTTGTGACAGCCGGGGGGCTTTAGCAAACATGAACACCGGCGATCTCATAAAAAGTCGCAAAAGCAAAATTTCCCCTCCCCTGGCGGGAGGGGACGAAGGGGAGGGGGACATCATGCATAAAGATGCGGCCCATTAACACCCCCACCCTGACCCTCCCCCGTCAAGGGGGAGGGAGATTTACGACTTTTTACGAAGCCGTCAACACAGCGTTTCAGGAGACCGTCCGCTATGGGTGACATGCCGCACTCGGAAAGCTCGCGGGTCGTCCGGGCAGCAGGGGTCGTAGGCGTCGCCACCCTGCTCTCCCGCATCTTCGGCTTTCTCAGGGACATGGTCGTCGCCGGCTTCTTCGGCGCCGGCCTCGCCACAGACGCCTTCTTCGTCGCCTTCCGGATACCAAACCTCCTACGGCGGCTCCTCGCGGAGGGCTCCCTGACCATCTCTTTCGTCCCCGTCTTTACCGAATACCTGCGGAACAAGACCCGCGAGGAGGCGCTGGATCTCGCCAATGTCGTCTTTACGGCCCTCTCGATCCTTCTGGCCGCCGTTTCTCTCCTCGGGGTCCTTTTCTCCCCGCTCATCGTGACGATCATGGCGCCCGGCTTCACCAAAACGCCTGACCAGTACGAACTGGCCGTCTTCCTCACCCGGTTGATGTTCCCCTACATCTTCTTCATCTCGCTCGTCGCCCTCTGCATGGGGATCCTCAACTCGCTCAGGCATTTCGCCGCCCCGGCCCTCTCCCCTGTCATCCTCAACCTGGCGATGATCCTGGCCGCCCTGACGCTCCGGGGCTTTTTCCGGGAACCGATCGTCGCTCTGGCCGTCGGGGTCATGGCCGGCGGAATCCTCCAGTTGGCCATGCAGTGGCCCTTCCTGGTCAAGATGGGGGTCCGCCTGAAGCCGGACTTTGGCATCCGCCATCCGGGGCTCAAAAGGATCGGCGGCCTCATGCTCCCCGCGGCCTTCGGGGCGGCGATCTACCAGATCAACGTCTTCATCGGGACGATCCTGGCTTCGCTGCTGCCGACGGGCAGCGTCTCTTATCTCTACTACGCCGACCGGATCGTGGAACTCCCCCTGGGCGTCTTTGCCATCGCCGTGGGGACGGCAACGCTCCCGAGCTTCTCGGAACAGGTCGCCCTGGGAAAAATGGACGAATGGAAACGGACGATCTCTTTCTCGCTCAGGCTGATCCTCTTTATCACCATCCCGGCGACCGTCGCCCTGATCGCGCTCAGGGTCCCGATCCTCTCCGTTCTTTTCCAGCGGGGCGCCTTCGGCGAGCAGGCCACGCTGCTCACGGCGCAGGCCCTGCTCTTCTATTCCGCCGGCCTCTGGGCCTTCTCCGTCATCCGGATCATCGTCGCGGCCTTCTATTCGCTTCAGGACACGCGGTCCCCCATGAAGGCCGCGATCGTCGCCCTGGTCGTCAATGTCTCCTTCAGCATCTTACTGATGTTCCCTCTGAAGCACGGGGGGATCGCGCTGGCCACCTCCATCGCCTCTGCCGTGAACGTGGGAATGCTCTGGGTCATCCTGAGGCGGCGCGTCGGCGCCATACTGGAGGCGGAATTCTACCGGTCCGCCGGGAGGACTCTCGCCGCCGCCCTCGCCATGTGGGGGGCGATCTTTCTGATCGGCCTGGTCTATCCCTGGCGCATCGCCGGGCCTTTCGCCGTCAGACTGATCCATCTCCTCCTGAGCATGACCGGGGGCGCTGCCGTCTTCTTCGCGGCGGCCTGCCTCCTGAAGATCCCGGAGATGACGACCGCGCTGGAGGCTCTCCGGCGGTGGATCGCCGGACGGAAAAAGGCGTAAGGCAAAGCACCTGTAAGGAATCTCATGAAACACACAATATCCCGCCGCTGGATCATCTTCTTTGCGGCCTGTATGTTGTTCGTGCTCTCCCAGTTTTACCGCGCCTCGATCGCGGTGATTACCCCCGATCTTATCCGGGACCTCGCACTGGACACCCGGGGGCTCAGCCTCGTTTCCGCGGCGTTTTTCTACACCTTCGCTATCATACAGATTCCCATCGGCATGTACCTCGATGCCATCGGGCCGAGGATTGCCATGACCGTCCTGTCGCTTTTAGGGGTCGCCGGGGCGTTGGTTTTTGCCGGCGGGGATTCGGCCGGCGCGCTGGTGGCCGGGAGACTTCTCCTCGGCGCCGGGATGGCCTGTAATCTGATGGGTACCCTGAAACTGATCACCTTATGGTTCGGACCGCTGAGGTTCGCCACCCTGTCGGCCCTGGTCCTTTCCTTCGGCACCCTGGGAAACATGACGGCGGCCACCCCCCTGGCATTGATGGTTCAGTCCCTGGGCTGGCGGATGACCTTCATCGTCTTCGCCGGGATCAATCTTCTGTTGACGACCTTGTTTTTCGCCGTGGTCAGGGATCGGCCGCAGGAAGCGCCAAACGGCGGAGTCCCTCCGCCCGTCTCCGCCGAGCTGCGGGAAATCCTGGCGAACCTCCGCGACCTCATGAGAGAAAAAGATTACTGGATCATTTCCCTGGGGACCTTTTGCCGGTACGGAATATTCGCCGCGGTGCAAGCCCTGTGGGCCGGCCCCTTTCTGATCACGGTGTGCGGGATTTCGCCGGTCGAGGCCGGCAATGTGCTGCTGTCGATGGGCGTCGGCATGATCATCGGTTCTCCGGTTTGCGGCTGGTTTTCCGACTCCCTGTTCGAAACCCGGAAAGGGGTGATTATCGCGGGATTGATCGGGATGATCCTTGTGCTTGTCGTCCTTGCCCGCCTTTCCCAGGGCGCCGATCCGACCGTGCTGTCCGCACTGTTTTTCTCTTTCGGCTTTTTTGCCGGTTCCGGGCAGGTGATGTACGCCCACATCAAGGAAAGGATGCCTGCCGAACGCGCCGGAACGGCCATGACCGGGGTCAACTTCTTTACCATGGTAGGGGTTGTGGCCTTTCTGCAAGGGATAGGGAACCTCATGCAATACCTTTATCCGGATGAATCGCTGAGCGCCCCCGCCTTCAGGGCGGCGTTCTTTTTCTGTGCCGCGTGCCTGCTTCTGACCCTGGTGCTCTACTTCTTCACCGTCGAAACCCGGCGGAAAAGATAGACGGGGCCGCCCGGCAGGATCGGCCATTTCTTACCGCAGCCATTAGCCGCACAATAATGTGCGGTACTCCGGCCCGGATTGTGGTAAAATCCGCGTCGCATAAAATGACGATCTCGTAAAAAGTCTTAAAAGTCGCGAAAATGGGACGGCTTCGTAAAAAGTCCGCAGAGGATACCTTCTTGAAGATGAGAGCAGGATATGCGTCGGCAGGAATGAGATTGACATTGATTGTCTTGGGATTTGCGTTGCTGCTGGGCGGTTGCGCGTCAATCATCGCCACGGGAACCAAATTCTACGTCGATGGGGAATTGGCCACGGACTATTACCACCCTTTCGACCAGGCCTGGTCGGCCTGCAACAACGCGGTGACCGAAATGAAAGGGGTCGATGTCATATCGCACCGGGGAATCAGCAAAGGCTCGATAGAGGCGGCCGTAGACACGCACAAAGTTAGGATTTTCCTTACGTATAAGGGGATAAACGTGACCACGATCGGCGTCAGGGTCGGATTGATCGGGGATGCCGCATCATCCCAGTTCATTCACGACAGGATCAGCGACGATCTGCCCCCGCTGTGAAATGTCGGCAAGCCTACCGGCGGCTTAATTATCTTGACACACAGGCATCATTTCCATACACTCGCCCCGCCAAGAGCATCTCCTTACAGGGAAAAAGCCAAAGCTGACGACACCTTGAAAAGTCCAAAATCTTCTCCCCCTCGACGGGGGAGGGTTAAGGGTGTGGGTGGCAAGTAACTGTATTGCCGTATGTTATTTCCCCCTCCCCTTCATCCCCGCCCGCCAGGGGAGGGGGAATTTCACTTTTTTTACGAGGGCGAAAAAGCCGACGAAATGACAGCGATGGACGACCCGCAATGCGGGCTGCCGGAAGGGAACGGAAAATGAGATTTACAGGATCACCGCTCACACACGGATATACCAACAGAATCCTCACCACCGATCTGGGAGGCCGCGCCGCCGGGATCTCGGAACTGGAACCGCGGCTCCGGGATTATTTCCTCGGCGGCAGGGCCTTGGGGCTGTATCTTCTGCACAGACGAATCACTTCGCAGACCTCGCCCTGCGATCCGGGAAACCCCCTGATCTTTTCGCCCGGCCCGCTGGCCGGCATTCCCCAGTTTCCGGGGACGAGCAAATGTATGGCCGTTTCCCTCTCGCCGCTGACCGGGATTCCCGGGGTCTCCAACTTCGGGGGACACTTCGGCGCCTATCTCAAGTACGCCGGTTTCGACGCCCTTGAGATAACGGGAAAGTCCGCAACGGATGCAATCCTGGTCATCGACGGCTTCCGTAAAGAAATATCGATAGAAGAAGCGCCTCTCATCGACGAGGTGTTCGCTCTGGAGATGGCCATCGCCGAGAGGTTCATCCAGGCGGGCCGTGACCGGAAGGACATCGTCTTTTTGACGACCGGCATCGGCGCCGCCAGTACCGCCTACGGCTGCATCAACAGCCATTATTTCGATCCCACCAAGCACAGCGACGGGACCAAGGGTTTCTTCCGGACAAAACAGGCCGGGCGGACGGGGCTGGGGACCGTTATGATGGGCAAGAACATCAGGGCCGTAGTCGTCCTGGCGGAGTTTCCGCGGGGGGGAAATCCCTACGGCGCCGCCGACTGGGAGAAGGTCAGGCAGGCGGGGGCCAAACTCGGGAAGGTCGTCCGGGAGGTCGATCCCCAGTCGCTCAAGATGTACCGCAAGGGCAGCGCGGGGCTGATCTCCTTCATGAACAAGCAGGAATACCAGTCGCTCCCCGTGAACAACTACCAGTTGGGCTCCGACCCTCGGGCGGATCAGATCACGGGAAAATTCTACGCCGAGCACCTGTTCGACCACCGGGGGATGGACGGTTGTTTTCCCGGCTGCAACCTTCGCTGCACCAAGGGAGGCTGGGTAACCCTCACCTTCGGGGAGCACAGGGGCCGCCGGGTGTGGGTGGACGGCCCCGAGTACGAAACCGCCGCCGGTTTCGGTTCCAATCTGGGTATCTGGAACGCCGAATCCATCATGGAGGCCAACTGGCACTGCGACAACTTCGGGATCGATACGATCACCACGGCCGTCCTGATCGCCTTCGTCATGGAATGCTTCCAGCGGGGGTATCTGACCAAAGAGGACACGGACGGCCTCGCATTGACATGGGGGGATCAGGAGGCGGTCTTTGCCTTCATCCACCGGCTCGCCCGCCGGAAGACGGAATTTGCCCGCACGGCGGGAGCGGGCATGCTGCCTCTGATCGATTGGATCGCGGATCGGCATGTCCGGAGAACAGGCCATGCCGATCCGCGGCCGGAGCTCATCAAGTTCGCCATGCAGACCAAGGGGCTCCCCTTCTCCCTCTACCGGACCCACCGGTCGCTCTCCATGCAGGGGTCCTACGCCGCCGCGAGCGACATCGGTGCGCACCACGCCGCCGCCTGGCTGATCAAGGCGGACCTGATGGGCGCCTTCCCCACGCTCCGGGACAAGGCCCGGGCGCTCGTCACCTACCCGCGGGTCCGCCTGGGGAACGACAACCTCGGCCTCTGCAAGCTCCCCTGGGTGGACGTCTTCAACCCCGACTCGGAAAAGGTCAAGGATCAGGACAGGTTCATCAATCCCGCCTCGCAGGTTCTCTATGCGGAATTCTACAACGGGATGCTGGGGACGGACCTGACCTGGGAGCAGATCTTCGCCCAGACGGACCGGGACATCAACCTGCAGCGGGTCATGAACGTCATGGTCTACGGGGCGGAAACAGGCAAGAACGACTGGATCCCCGAGCGGGCCATCGGGCCGCTCGACGACGCACTCTACGAGGCGGAGGGCGCGTATAACGACGGGGAACTTGCCCGGCTCCTGGGGAAGTCCCCCGACGAGATCCGGGCGATGCCCACCGGGGAAAAGCGCGAATTACTGATGAAGCGCCGCAAGGAAGAACTGCGCAAACTGATCCATGCCTACTATCGGGAGCGGGGCTGGAGCCCTTCCGGCATCCCGACCCCCGCCACCCTGAAGCAGGTCGGTCTGTGGGATTTCCTGACTGAGGAAGCCAGGACAAGAATCGGGGCGCTGGCGGGTTGAGGGGAGGTAACGCAAAAAGTATTGCATTTAATTCCCGAATCGACTATCAGCAAAATTAATCAATGGGGACATTATGATTCTATCAGAGACGCTCAACAAGGCGGCCAGATTGTTTCCCCGCAAGGAAGCCATCCGCTGCGGGGACCATGTCTTCACCTATCGGGAATTCGCCGGGCGGATCAACGGCCTCGCCCACGCCCTGAAACATCAGGGGATTGGAAAAGGGGACAAGGTGGCCGTTCTCCTGCCCAATTGCCATTGCTTTTTAGAGGCATACTTCGCCGTCGCCGGGCTCGGCGCCGTCTGCGTCCCCCTGAATTTCCGTCTTTCCGCCCGGGAAATTACCTTCATCCTGACCGATTCGGAGGCCCGAATCCTGATCGCGGATCCGATGTTCGCCGGCCAGGTCAGCGAGCTCCGGGAGGGGGGCGAACAATCAATCAAGGTCGTCTGGACAGGCCAGCCGGGCATGGCGGGCTCAAGCGCCGACCTGGCCTATGAAGACCTCATCGCCCAACAGGCCGGGATTGACCATATCGAATCCCCCGCCCAGCCGGAGGATGTCGCCCAGATCTACTACACGAGCGGCACCACCGGACGGCCGAAAGGGGTGATGCTCTCCCACAAGAATGTCTATCTCCATGCCCTCGGAACCGTGGCCGAGCTGAATCTGACCGACCGGGACGTCTGGGTCCATGCGGCGCCCCTCTTTCACCTGGCAGACGCCTGGGCCACCTGGGCGATCACCCTGGTCGGCGGAACCCATGTCCTGGTCCGGGAGTTCAACGCCCAAGCGGTCCTCCGGATTTTCGAAAAGGAGAAGGCCACCATCACCAACCTGATCCCCACAATGCTCAACATGATGGTCAACCATCCGGAGGCCGGCCGATTCGATTACAGCAGCCTCCGGGCGCTGTTGAGCGGCGGGGCGCCCATCGCCCCGGAAGTGGTCCGCAGGATCGTGGAAACCTTCAAATGCGATTACATCCAGACCTACGGAATGACGGAGACGAGCCCCTACCTGACCCTCTCTCTCCTCAAGGGGCATCTGCAGTCCCTGTCTCACGAGGAACAGCTCCGCTTCAAGGCCAAAACGGGGAGGGAGTTCATCGCCGTAGAGCTCAAGGTCGTAAACGACCGCGGGGAAGAGGTCAGGCAGGACGAAAAAGAGGTGGGGGAGATCATCGTCCGGGGCGACACCGTCACGGCAGGATACTGGAAGCTCCCGGAAGAGACGGCCAAGTCGATCAGGGACGGCTGGCTCTACACAGGAGACATGGCCGTAATCGATGGCGAAGGCTACGTGACCATAGTAGACCGCAAGAAAGACATGATCCTCACCGGCGGCGAAAACGTCTATTCCACCGAAGTGGAAAATGTCCTCTACATGCATCCGGCCGTCCTGGAATGCGCCGTCGTGGGAATTCCCGACGACAAATGGGGGGAGGCGGTCAAGGGAATCGTGGTCCTGAAACCGGATCACAAGGCCACGGAAGAGGAACTGATCGGTTTCTGCAAGGAGAGGATAGCCAGGTACAAGGCACCGAAGTCCATCGATTTCATCTCCGCGCTGCCCAAGACCGGCTCGGGGAAAATCGAGAAGAAAAAACTGCGGGATGCGTATTGGCGGGACAGAGAGAAAAAGATCCAGTAGCGTCCCGGGGAAAATTCGCCCGAAGCAAAAAAATGTTGACTTGCCCGGACATTCTGCGTAACGTATCTTTACCGAATGTCAGGTTATTGGTCGCATAACGGTTCAATCAATTGAACTGAATCTGGGTTCAAGAAAAAAAACGCAGTACACAAGGAGGGAAACATGAAGCGAGTGATCGGAAGCGTGGCGGTACTGTTTTTTGCGCTGCTGGCGGGCGTAGCTTCGGCGCAGGAGAAGATCAACATTTCAATCGGCACCGGCGGCACCGGCGGCGTTTACTATCCGATGGGGGGCGGCATCGCCAACGTCCTATCCAAGCATGTGCCGGGAATGCAGGCGACAGCCGAAGTGACCGGCGGCTCTGTCGCAAACCTTCAATTGATCGGTACGGGCAAATCGGAGGTCGGACTTTCGATGGTAGACGCGGCCCTGGATGCCCTCCAGGGTAATGATAAGTTCAAGAGCGGGAAAATCCCGATCCGTACGCTGATGGTGCTTTATCCGAATCGCATGCACATGGTGTCGATCGAGAGCACCGGTATCAAGAAGATCTCCGATCTCAAGGGCAAGCGCGTGTCGACGGGTTCACCGGGCAGCGCCACCGAGGTCATGGCATTCCGCGTGATCGAAGCGGCCGGTCTCGACTGGGACAAGGACCTCAAGCGAGAAAGACTCGGCGTCGCCGAATCGGTCAACGCCGTCAAAGACGGCAAGATCGACGCCTTCTTCTGGGTCGGGGGAATTCCGACGGCCGCCGTCACCGACCTTGGCGCGACCCCCGGAGTCAAGATCCAGATGATCGACCATTCGGAAGTTGTAGACGCGATGAACAGGAAATACGGGCCGCTGTATGTCCAGGACGCCATCCCGGCGAAAAGCTACCCGGGGCAGGACGCCCCCAATCACGTCGCGACCGTGTGGAATATCCTCGTCGTGCACGAAAAGATGTCCGACCAGGTCGCTTACAACATCGTCAAGACCATCTTTGACAAGAAGGCCGATTTGGTCAACGTCCACAAGGAAGCGCTGAACTTCGACTACAAGTTCCAGACCAACAGCCATTCGCCGATCCCGTACCACCCAGGCGCGATCAAGTATTTCGCGGAGAAGGGGATCAAGCTGAAGTAGCAACGCGAAGCCTAATCACAGCACAGGCAGACACCCATGTCCCCGCGTTCCCGCACCCCCGAAGGGGGGGTCGGGGACGCGGGGCATTGCGCACCTGATTCACCTCTGGTCCATCAATAGGAAGTAAGAAGATGACGGAAAATCATGAACGGGCGACCGAAGAAGTCGTCGTCAGCGAAGAGGCGCTGAAAAAGGCCGCGGAATTCATCGAAGAGGAAGAGGGGAAAACCCACAAGTTCAGCGGCTGGCTTGCGGCGGTCCTCACGGCCATCGCCGTGGTCATGTCGCTGTTTCACCTGTATACGGCATACGGGATCGTCTCGGCGCAGGTGCTGCGCCCGGTGCACGTGGGCTTTGTCCTGTTCCTGGCGTTTCTGCTGTTCCCGATGCTGCGGCGTTTTCGCCACCGTATCATGTGGTGGGACGTTATCGCCGCCTTCCTCGGCGTGGTGATCATCGCCTACATGATCCACGAGGGCGACGATTTCGGCGATCGGGCGACGGCGCCGCTGCTGTTGGACCAGATTTTGGGCGTGGCGCTTATCGTGCTGATTCTGGAAGCGGCGCGCCGGACCTCGGGCTGGGTCATGCCATTCGTCGTGGTGCTGTTCATCGTCTACGCGATGGTCGGGCCGTATCTTCCGGAGCCGTGGACACACCGCGGCTATGACATCTCAAGGCTCACCGGCCACATGTACATGACGCTCGAAGGCATCTTCGGCGTGGCCATCGATGTGTCCTCATCGCTGATCATCCTGTTTACGATCTACGGCGCCTTCCTCCAGTTTTCAGGCGCCGGCAAGTTCTACATCGACTTTTCCTTCGCCGCGATGGGGGGCAAACACAGCAGCGCGGGGCGCACCGTGGTGCTGGCCTCGTTTCTGCTCGGCGGGCCGTCTGGTTCCGGGGTCGCCACGACGGTGACGCTGGGCGCGGTCGCCTATCCGATGCTCGCCAAGGCAGGGTACGCCAAGGACCCGGCGGGCGGCCTTCTGGCCGCCGGCGGACTGGGCGCGATCCTCTCGCCGCCGGTCCTCGGGGCCGCGGCCTTCCTGATCGCCGAATTCCTCAAGATCTCCTACCTCGACGTCATCCTGATGGCGACGATCCCGACCATCCTGTACTACTTCGCGATTTTCCTGATGGTCGAGATCGATACGCGCAAGTTCGGTACGCATGGGGCGCCGCCGGAGAAGCAGCAGAAACTCTGGTATCTCACCCGCAATTTCGGCTTTCACTTCCTCTCGCTGGTTTCGATCATCTTTTTCATGCTGCTCGGTTATTCGCCGATGATGGCGGTTTTCTGGGCGACCGTGGTCGCGTTCGTGACGAGCTTTCTGCATCGGGATTGCGCGCTGATCTCCTACGACCTTTTCCGCGGCCGCGAGCCGGTCATCCGGGGCTTCTTCCAGTCGAAGCTCATCAAAGCCCTCGAGGGCGGCTCGGTCGGCATGCTCAACGTCGCGGCCACCTGCGCCGCAGCGGGGATCATCGTAGGCGTGGTCACGCTCACGGGCCTCGGTCTCAAATTCAGCTCGATCGTGCTCGACTATGCGGATTCGGGAAGCCGTTTTTTTGTCAATCTTTTCGTCATGTTCGGCGCCGCAAATACGCCCGCCCTCCTGCACGACCTCAAACTCCTGCTCACCGCGATATTCACTTCGGGCATCGTGTGGATCGTCGGCCTCGCCGTGCCGGTGACGGCAAGCTACATCATCTGCGCGGTCATCGCCGCGCCCGCCCTGATCCAGCTCGGCGTCCCCGATTTTGCGGCGCACATGTTCATCTTCTACTACGCGGTACTCTCCGAAGTATCGCCGCCTACCGCTCTCTCCCCGTTCGCCGCGGCCGCGATCACGGGCGGCGATCCCTACAAGACGACGCTGCAGTCCTGGAAGTACACCATGCCGGCGTTCCTCGTGCCGTTCATGTTCGTTCTCGACCCCTCCGGCCAGGGCCTGCTGCTGACCGGTTCGTTCAAGACCCTTGCCCACGCCAACTGGGGCGAAATCGCGATCGTGAGCGTCACCGCGATGATCGGGATCGGGGCGCTTGCCGGCGGGATGCAAAACTGGCTGTTCAAGAAAACGAACCTGTTCGAACGTTGTACGCTCATCCTGGCGGGCCTGCTGCTGGTCTATCCCAAACCGCTGTTCGATTTCATTGGGATCGCGCTGTTTGTCCTGGTGATCGTGATGCAGAAGCTGCGGAAGACATGAATGACGCTCTCGTAAAAAGTAAATTTTCCCCTCCCCAGGCGGGAGGGGATTAAGGGGAGGGGGAGGAGATCTCGGACTTTTTACGTGTTCATCATTCATCGGAGGCGATCATGGTCGAATTGCTGAGAACAACCGTCGGCGATCTTCTGGATGAGGTGGCCTTGCGGTTTCCCGACAGGGAGGCGCTAATCGACATCCCCGCAGGCAGGAGATTCTCTTATCGGGAATTCCTGGAGATCGTCAACCGGTCGGCCAAGGGATTCCTAAAGTTAGGCATCAAGAAGGGGGAACACCTGGCCCTCTGGACGCCCAATCTCACCGAAGCGATCATCACCGAGTTTGCCGCCGCCAAGATCGGCGCCGTTCTGATGAGCGTGGATACGAACGCCCAGCCCCAGCAGCTTGAATATCTCCTCCGACAGTCCGATTCCCGGACGCTCATCATGTCTGAAGGAACAGCCGGGACGGAACATATCGAGATCATCCGCCGGCTCTGCCCGGAGGTTGATACTTCAGAGCCGGGAAAGCTGAACTGTCGCGCCCTGCCGGAGCTTAGGCGGATCATCGCGATATCGGACCGGACCCACCCGGGGATGATGACCTGGCAAGAGATCCTTCAGGCGGGGCACGATGTTCCCGACGCCCTGCTTTCCGAACGTCAGAACTCCTGCAGTGAAGATGATTGCGTCACCCTCCTTTACACCTCCGGAACCACCGGGGCGCCCAAAGGGGTGATGTCGACGCACTTCGGGATCATCAACACCACCCTGGCCGCCGCGGAGAATCAGAAATTGACTCAAAGCGACAGGCTCTGCCTGTCGGTCCCCCTATCCCATATGTTCGGCTGCATCTGCGTCACGCTGGCGGGAGTGGTCAAGGGGGCCGCCATAGTGATTCCGTCCGAGACCTTCGCTCCGCGGAAGGTTCTGGAGGCGATCGCCGGGGAGAGCTGCACGACGATTTACGGATCCCCCGCCGCCTTCATCGCCCTGATGGAGGATCCGGAATACGGGAAATTCGATCTTGGTTCCCTGCGGACCGGGATCATGGGAGGGGCCCAGTGCCCCCTCGAGGTAATGAAAAGGGTGACAGAGGAGATGGGGGCGAGAGAGATCGTCATCGGTTACGGCCAGACGGAGGCCTCCTCCTGGATCACCATGACCCGGCCGGACGATCCTCTGGAATTAAGGGTGTCGACCGTCGGAAGACCGCTTCCCAATGTCGAGGTCAAACTGATCGACCCACTTAGCGGTCATGAGGTCCCCACGGGCGCCGTCGGCGAGATCTGCGCCAAGGGATTCAATATGAAGGGCTACTACAAGATGCCGGCCGCCACCGCCAATGCCATCGATTCCGAGGGGTGGCTCCACACCGGGGACCTCGGAACCATGGACAAGGAGGGTTACGTCAGGACAACAGGAAGACTGAAGGAGGTGATCGTCAGAGGCGCTGAAACGATCTATCCCGCCGAGATCGAGGAGGTCCTCTTCAGCCATCCGAAGATCTCAAACGTTCAGGCGTTCGGTGTCCCCGGGAAGCCGACTGGAGAGGACGTGGCCGTCTGGATCAAACTCGAAGAGGGCACATCGGCCGCCGAGGAGGAAATTCTTCAATATTGCCGCGAGAGACTTCCCGAAACCCATCTGCCCCGCTACATCAAATTCGTCACGGGGTTCCCTATGACTCTTCTGGGAAAGGTCCAGAAGTTCAGGATGAGGGAGATCGCCATCCAGGAGTACGGGCTGGAATAGAAGGAGGCAGGAATGGGGTTCTGGAATCACCTAAACCGGCTGGATCTGCAGGATTTCAGGCCGGGCATCCAAAGCAGGGCGGAGTTCGGCGACAGACTGGTCATGGCCTGCATGGAGATCGCCCCGGGCAAGGAAGACACCGGACATCAGCACCCTTTCGAACAATGCGGCATCATCGTCGAAGGTAAAATCGAGATGTTCATCGGGGACGAGCGTCGCGTCCTCGGAGCGATGGAAACCTATTTCATCCCCGCCGGCGCGATTCACGGCTGGAAGACCCTCGACCTGCCGGCCAGGATCCTGGATGTCTCGGCGAAACAGGGCTGACGGCTTCGTAAAAAAGATTGTGATGTCTTCCTTCTTGTATTATGTGTGGGCGCTTTTTTCTGTTAACTGAATCTTCGAGAATTACTGAATCCTTAGTGGCCGATAATCTTAGGTTGAAATACAAGTATACACCATAACACTTCAGTTGTGTTCATTGCTTCGGTTCGTAATGTACGCTATCTAATTGAATGCGTTAATTGACTGATCTTGAAAAGTATGCAATATTGCTTCCACTAATAGCCGAAATACTATTATTTTAGTTGGATGATCGAATTGCCGCTGTTAAAAGTGGAAAGGAGGCAGATTATGTTGAAAAGCGATGAGATTCTCGATTTCCTCAAACAACACAAGCAAGACCTCGAAGCACGGTTTTCCGTGAGACGCATCGGCTTGTTCGGGTCTGTCCTTCGCGGTTCCGCCAGTGATGGGAGCGACGTCGACATTCTGGTCGAACTGGCTCATCCCACCTTCGATCAGTATATGGATCTGAAGTTCTTCCTCGAGGATAAATTGGGAAGGCCCGTAGACCTCGTGTTGGCCGATTCCTTGAAGCCGCGCCTCAAACCGATCATCACCCGCGAGGCGGCCTATGCATAGGGATTTCAGGATCTATCTCGATGACATTTTGGAAGCCATCCACCAAATCCGAACATACTTGGCGGACCAGGACGAAGAGGCTTTTACAAAGGACCGGAAAACCCAGGACGCCGTCATCCGAAATCTTGAGATCATCGGTGAGGCTGCAGGAAATCTGCCCGAGCAAATACAAAAGGGTGAGCCGGAGATCGATTGGCGCAAGATTACAGGGTTACGCAACATTCTCATTCATGAGTATTTCGGCATCAATTTGCCAATTGTATGGGATGTGGTTCAAAACAAACTGGGTCTGCTGGAAATAGTTTGTCGAAGACTTCTTGAGAAAGCCACCGAACCGCCTGACCAGGAGACTCAATAGTATGGCCGATTTTTAGATTTCTCGACAGCTGGCCATGTTCGATAATAGGTAAAAGTTTCTAATAATAATATTGATAATGGATCTCCAGAACATTTTGTTGAATACGGATCGAAACATACGCTTTTTGACACCTCCTTTTTATTCGCATAGGATGTCTCTGTTCTTTAACCAGCAAATCGTCAACCTCTATCAATTATGCTGGCTTTCGAAAGGCAATAATTGATGGGCATCTTTTCAATAATTATGATAGATAAATTGTATCGCAAAAGTGAATGGGCATAGTTCGTTTGAAGTACCATCGATTATAGAAAAATACGATAAATGTGTAAAAAAGATAAAGATGATACCCTTAATGATTACAAGAAGCTAAAGGATGAAATCATCATCGATAAAGTCAATGACATTTTTCGTTCTCGCCCTGACAATTACATCGCGGCTCTGGAAGAAATTGGTTTCGAGTACCATGAAGAAACCGATGAAGAAGAAGTAGAAGAAGAAAGGAAAGCTAAACCGAAAAATAAGAACCAACGGAAATTGGTCACATATTTCGAAGGGCAGGAAGACTCATCAGAGATAATATTTGCCACCTTCATCACTGAGCGGTATGCAAAACGTCCCAATCTTCCACTGATAAGGAAGTATTTCAAAAAGGCAAACCAAAAACTCAAGGCGCTGATCATATATGGCCTTGATCATTACCCTGGCAGGATCGATCTATTATCTGATTTAACCTATTTTCATGAATTTGAAAATATATTGACCATTCTGATCTACTATTACACAAGGGCTTGTGTGAATCAAGATAACCTGGAAGCATTTACTGAGCTGGCTCAAGAATTTTACTATGCTACCAATCCGGACGGTTATGAGGCACTGTATGCTCTTCGGGATCTCTTCGAGCCGCATACAGAAAAAAGAAAGATCATTGATTTCTTGATTTCAGAAGAAGAGGAAACGGAAAAGTCAGTAAAACAAAGCGAATGTTAGAAAAATGAAATTATGACAGATAAAAATAAACAAAACTGGATTGAAGCAAGAAACAACATTTCGCTCACCATTTTCTGTTACTGTGCCCGTACATTACAGAAGGAAAGCTGCTACACAAGCGCGTCAGTCTCATTCACTGACTACAATAAATTATCTTGAGCGAGAGGGACTCCATAACCAGAACCCCTCTCGTTTTATAAAAATAAGGCAAATTGCACCCCCACCCGAGAACCTGCCTGATTGATCATCTGATCGAGTTCTGATTGCCTGACTTCGATGCGGGTCACCCCGGAAATTAATCCCGGAAATTAATCCTTGACAGCCGCTGCCGGCTGTAATAGGGGTGGAATATCTCCCTGCGGGTCGCCCCTCCGGGTGACAGGGAAGACGGTGCGATTCCGTCGCGGTCCCGCCGCTGTAACCGGGGACAAAGGCCGCTCGAAGTCACTGTTCGCGAGAACGGGAAGGCGCGGCCGGAGGCTGATCCGGAAGCCAGAAGACCTGCCCGCAGGCCGTCCCGCTTGTTATGACCCTCGAGGAGAGGGGTCGCGGATCGGAACCGGATTGAGGATGAAATACGGCATCCCCACGTCGAAAGGCGCGGGGATTTTTTATTTTGCGAGATGACGCATGGCCCGACGATTGATTCTCATCCGTCACGGGGACCTGGGAGAAAACTGCCGCGGCCGTTACATCGGCCGGACGGATGCGCCGCTGTCCGCTGTGGGGAGGAGCCAGGCGGCGGCCCTGGCCGGGGAGTTCGACCGGCTCAACGGCGCGCTCATCCTGTGCAGCCCGCTGCAGAGGGCCCGCGAGACGGCCCGCATCGCACTGGGCGCCGGCGGGGGCTTCGCAATCGACGCCAACTTCCGGGAGATCGACTTCGGCCGATGGGAAGGGATGACCTTTGCGGAGATCGCCGCCGCCGATCCCGCCGCCGTAGACCGCTGGGCGGCCCTTGCCGACGATTTCGCCTTCCCCGGCGGTGAGGGCATCCGGGACTTCCGCGAACGGATCCGGGCGGCAGCCGACAGGATCGCCACCGATTCCGCCGATGAAGTCGTCGCCATCACCCACGGGGGCGTCATCCGCCTCCTGATCTGCCTTTTTTTGGGGCTGGACGTACGCCACACTCTCCTTTTCGAGGTTCGTCCGGCCTCCATCACCGAGCTTTCCCTCGACGACGGGAAAGGCGTACTGACGCGGGTGAACGATACGCACCATCTTCGTTCGAGGATTATTGATGACGGCTTCGAGCGACTTGACGGGGGACTATTGACGCATGGCGGAGATCCACCTCATCACCGGCGGCAGCCGGAGCGGCAAGAGCGCCTACGCGCAAAAGCTGGCGGAGTCCCTCACCGGGCCGCGCGCGTACGTGGCAACCTGCCCCGTCATCGACCAGGAGACGGCGGAGCGGATCCGGAAGCATCGTGAGGCGAGACGTGCGACGGCCTGGGAGACGATCGAAGAGGGCGTCGATCTCGCCGGCGCCGTCCAGCGGGCGGGGGCATGCCGGGTCCTCCTCGTCGACTGTCTCACCCTCTGGGCGAATAACCTCCTCTACGCGGCCCAGAAGAAGGGGGAAATTTTCACGGAGGAGGCGATGGCCGAACGCTGCCGGGAGCTGATCGACGCCTGCGGGGCGTTTCCCGGCACGGTCGTCTTCGTCACCAATGAACTGGGCATGGGGATCGTTCCCGACAACGAACAGGCGCGGCTCTTCCGCGACTGCGCCGGGCGCTGCAATCAGATGATGGCGGCAGCGGCCGAAACGGTCACCCTGATCGTTTCCGGGCTTCCCCTCCTGCTGAAGGCAGGAAAATGACCATCAAGAATTAAAGGAGTGAAAATGAGTTTACTGCAGGATACCGTTTCCCGGATCGTTCCCGCGGACGCCGGCGTCCGGGCACAGGCCCACAGCCGTCTCGAGGCGCTGACCATGCCCTACTGGGCCCTCGGACGTCTTCTCGATCTCGCCGAGGATCTGGCGGGTATCACCCGCTCCCTGCGGCCGCCCATCGCCCGCAAGGCTATCTTCACGATGGCCGGGGACCATGGCGTCGTCGCCGAAGGGGTCAGCAAGTATCCCCAGGAGGTGACGCCCCAGATGGTTTACAACTTCGTCGCCGGCGGGGCGGGGATCAATGCCCTGGCCCGCCAGGCGGGCGCCACGGTCACAGTGGTGGATATGGGGGTCGCCGTCGACCTCGGCGAACTGGCCGCCGCGGGTAAGATCATCTCCGCGCGGATCGGCCCCGGCACAAAGAACATGGCGCAGGGCCCGGCGATGAGCCGGGAAGAGGCGGTCCGAGCCGTTGAAGCCGGCATCGACATCGCCCGGAAGGCGGCGGATGCGGTTGACGTCTTCGGCACCGGCGACATGGGGATCGGCAACACGACGCCCAGCAGCGCGATCGTGGCCTCCCTCAGCGGCTGCCAGGCCGCCGAGGTCACCGGCCACGGCACCGGGATAGACGTGGAGCAGTTCGCCCGCAAGGTGCGCGTCATCGAAAGAAGCCTGCAGATCAACCGCCCCGACCCGAAGGACGGTCTCGACGTCCTGGCCAAGGTCGGGGGCTTCGAAATCGGGGGAATCGCCGGCCTGATCCTTGGGGCCGCCACGCTGAAAAAGCCCGTCGTCGTGGACGGCTTCATCTCCACCGCGGGGGCGCTGATCGCCCACGCCCTCTGCCCCACGGCCGCGGACTACATGATCGCCGCCCACCGGAGCGTGGAGAAGGGTCACCGCGTCGCCCTGGAGATCCTGGGCAAGAAGCCCTTGATCGACCTCGACCTCCGCCTCGGCGAGGGAACGGGCGCGGCGCTGGCAATGAATTTTCTGGAGGCCGCCGTCCGCATCCTGACGGAAGTGGCCACGTTCGACGAGGCGATGGTATCGAAGGCGAACTCATGAAACGGTTTCTGGCGGCCCTCCAGTTCCTGACGATCGTTCCGCTGCCCGCGGGATTGCACCCCGACGAGCGGGCGCTGGGCGGGTCTCTCCCCTTCTTCCCCGTCGTCGGGCTCCTGACCGGAGCGGCGGTTGCCCTCGCGGATTGGGGCCTGGGCCGTCTCCTACCGGTGGGGGTGACGAGCGTTTTGGCCGTCATCATGATGATCGCCATATCCGGCGCCCTCCACATAGACGGCCTCGCCGACACGGCGGACGGCTTTTTCAGCTCCCGCCCCCGCGACCGGATCCTCGCGATCATGAGAGACAGCCGGACCGGTCCGATGGGGGTCATCGCCATCGTCTGCACGGTGGCGTTCAAGATCGCGCTGGTCGCTTCGGTCGCCGGCCCCTGGCGCTGGTGGGTCCTCCTCCTCACCCCGCTGGCCGGTCGCTGCGCCCTGCTCACGAACATCGCCCTCCTCCCCTATGCCCGGCCGGAAGGGGGGCTCGTCGGGGTATTTCACCAAAGACGGTCTCGTCTCCACGTCCTCTGGGCGCTCGCGGTTCTTCTTGCCGCCGGCGGTCTCGCCGGTCGCGTTCCGGGGATGATCGCCGGGGGGTGCGCCTTCATCGCCGGCCTCCTCTTTGCCGCCTACAGTTTCCGCCGGATCGGCGGGCTGACCGGCGACACCCTGGGGGCGGCCTGCGAACTGACCGAACTCGTCCCCGCGCTCGTCACGGCAACCATGCTCCACGGAGGCGGCGCATGACGGAAAGGCACGGAGGGAACATCGCGAAACTCGCCGCGGCCGCGGGGAAACCCGCCGGGGAGATCCTCGATTTTTCGGCCAACATCAACCCGCTGGGGCTGCCGGAATGGCTCCGCCCCCTGATCAGCTCGCGGGTGGGCGCCCTCGTCCACTATCCTGATCCGGACTGCACCGACCTCGTGCGGGCCTTCGCGGAACATCACGACGTATGCCCGGACGAGATCCTCATGGGAAACGGCGAAACGGAACTCCTCTACCTCCTGCCGCGCGTCCTCGGGAAGGCGCGCGCCGTGATCCCCGTCCCCGCCTACGTCGACTACGCCGCCGCCGCCGAGCAGGCCGGAATGGCGATCGCAACGATACCCCTCCGCGAGGAGATGGATTTCTATCCCGATCTCGGGGAGATCGAAGCCGCCCTCCGGGGGGACGAGATCGCCTTCCTTGGCCGGCCGAACAATCCGACCGGCATCTTCCTCCCCGCCGACGCCCTCCGGGAGATCGCCCTTCGCCGGCCGGAAACGGCCTTCGTCGTGGACGAGGCCTTCGCCGACTTCGTCTCCGGGGAGAGTCTCCTCGCAGGGCCCCGGCCGGCGAACCTCGTCGTCTTGCGGTCGCTCACCAAATTCTACGCCATCCCGGGCCTCCGCCTGGGCGCCGTCGTCGCCGACCGGGAAATCATCCGGCGGCTCCGCGCAATCCTCCCCCCCTGGTCCGTCAACACCCTCGCCCAGGCCGTAGGCGCGGCGGCGCTGCGGGACGCCGGCTATGCGGAAGAGACGCGCCAGTTCGTCGGCGAGCGGCGCGCGGAGCTTGTCGCGGAGTTAGAAGCCATCCCGGGGCTCACTGTCTATCCGGGGACGGCGAACTTCCTCCTGATCCGCATCGACCGCGGGGACATCGCCGCCCCGGAACTGGCCGGACGCCTCCTTGCCGACGGGATCGCCGTGCGGGTCTGCGACAACTTCGCCGGCCTCGACCGCCGGTTCTTCCGCGTCGCCGTCCGGACGGCCGGAGAAAACGGCCGCCTCTGCCGCTCCCTCTGCAAGGCCCTGGGAATTGCAAGCAAAACCCCGGTCCGGCGGCGGACGCCGGTGATCATGTTCCAGGGGACCGGCTCGAATGCGGGGAAGAGCATTCTCGCCGCCGCCCTGTGCCGCATCCTTCTCCAGGACGGCTGCCGGGTCGCCCCGTTCAAGGCGCAGAACATGTCGCTGAACTCCTACGTCACCCGCGACGGCGGCGAGATGGGGCGGGCGCAGGTCGTCCAGGCCCAGGCCTGCAAAATCGATCCCGACGTCCGGATGAATCCCGTTCTTCTGAAGCCCAACAGCGACACCGGCTCCCAAGTTATCGTCCTTGGAAAGCCCGTAGGGAACATGGATTTCTGGGAATACACCCGCGACCGGACGCCTCCCTTCTCGGCGGCCAAAGGGGCCTTCGACTCGCTCGCCGCCGAATACGACGCAATCGTCATGGAAGGGGCGGGGAGCCCCGGCGAGGTCAATTTGAAGAAGCGCGACATCGTGAACATGAACATGGCCATCTACGCGGACGCGCCGGTCCTGATCGTCGGCGACATCGACCGGGGCGGCATCTACGCCTCCTTCATCGGAACGATGGAGGTGCTCTCCGAGCGGGAAAGGGCATTGGTAAAGGGCTTCGTCGTGAACCGCTTCCGCGGCCGGGAGGAGTTCCTCGCGGAGGCCCACGAATACGTCCTCAGCCACACGGAACGGCCGGTTTTGGGCGTCGTCCCCTATCTTCGTGACCTGGGTCTCCCCGAGGAGGACTCCGTCAGCTTCAAGGACGGCCTGATCGACGGCCGCATCCCGGCGGGCGATCATGTGGATGTTGCCATCATCGACCTCGCCCACATCTCTAACTTCACCGACTTCGACCCGCTCCGGATCGAGCCGGATGTCCGTCTCCGGGTTGTCCGGAACCCCGCGGAGTTAGGGACGCCCGACGCCGTGATCCTCCCGGGGAGCAAGAACGTGATCGGCGACCTCGCCGGCCTGCAGGCGAGCGGCATGGCGGAGAGGATCATGGCGCTGGCGCGGGGGAGCCGAACCGAGATCATCGGGATTTGCGGCGGCCTCCAGATTATGGGGCGGGAGATCGGCGATCCTTTTGGAATCGAATCCGCCGGCGGACGGAGTCTTCCCGGCCTGGGGCTTCTCCCCGGTCGGACGACGCTCGCCCGGGAGAAAACGCTGAAGCGTGTCGCCGCCCGGCACCTGAATTCCGGCTGCGAGGTGTACGGCTATGAGATCCACCACGGCCTCACCGACGGCGGCCATCTTGCCCCGCTGATCCGGCGGGAAGACGGAGAAGCGATCGGCGTCGGGATGGAGGACGGCCTCCTGTGGGGGACCTATCTCCACGGGATCTTCGACGCGGACGGCTTCCGCCGCTGGTTCATCGACCATCTCCGGGTGCGGAGGGGCCTCGCCCCGCTCGGCCGGATCGCCGCCGTCTACGACCTGGAGCCGGCCTTCGAGCGGCTGGCCGCAACGGTCCGGAGAAGTCTCCGGATGGACGAGATCTACCGTATTATGGGGATATAAGGGGAGGGATCATGATTTTCAAATTGAGGGGCCGACGAAAATGAGACTGGAGTACATGATCCTGATAGCAATCACGCTCGATTTGGCCTTCGGGGACCCCCGGTGGTTTCCCCACCCGGTCCGTCTCCTCGGCCGCCTGATCACCGCTCTGGAAGGCCCGGCACGGAAGGCGATATCGGACGCCCGCGTTGCCGGGGCGGTAACGGCCCTCACCGTCATCCTGGCCGCCACCCTTGCGACGGCCCTCCTCGTCGGAATCGCAGGGCAGATCCACCCCCTGCTCGGGGACATCATCGGGATCGTCGTCCTCTACACGACGTTCGCCGCCCATGACCTCGCCCGCCACAGCCTCGCGGTTTACCGGGCGCTGGTAAAATTCGACCTGGCGGAGGCGAGGCGGCGCGTCTCCTGGCTCGTCGGACGCGACACGGAGCGCCTGAACGAGAGGGAGATCGTCCGCGCCGCCGTGGAGAGCGTTGCCGAAAATACCGTGGACGGGATCATCGCCCCGCTTTTCTTCGCCGCGCTCGGGGGGCCAGTCGCGGCGATGGCCTATAAGGCGATCAACACTCTCGACTCGATGATCGGGTACAAGAGCGAACGCTACCTCGATTTCGGCAAGGCCGCCGCCCGGATCGATGACGGGGCAAATTACCTCCCCGCCAGGATTTCGGCGCCGGTCCTGACCGCGGCCGCCGCCCTCCTCGGTTTCCGCTCCTCCGACGCCTGGCGCATCGCCCGGCGCGACGGGAAGAAGCACGAGAGCCCGAATGCGGGGATCGCGGAGGCGGCCGTCGCCGGGGCCCTCGGGGTTCGCCTCGGAGGGGTCATGGAACGGCGGGGTCGGCCGGTAAACCTGCCCGAGATCGGCGATCCGCTGGAGCGGCTCGCTCGCAAACACATCATGGAGGCGAACCGCCTGATGTTCACGGCAACGGTGATCGCGGCGGCGGTTTTCCTCGGCGTGCGCTGGGCTGCCGTGACGGTCCTGGGGATTGGATAAAGGCCATCACCCCCACCCTTCCCTCCCCCGTCGAGGGGGAGGGACGCAGGGAAGAGGGGGAGGGGGAGGGTGAAAGCAACCGACTTGGGAAAAGGAGGCCGCGGCCCATGTACGAGGAGGAATCGGAGACATGTTCCGGAAGCCCGGAGGGGTCGGAACGTGTCCCCGGAACACAGGAAGGACGGATTCTGGTTTTTACCGGCGACGGGAAGGGAAAGACGACGGCCGCCCTGGGGATGGCCCTCCGGGCCCACGGCCACGACATCCCCGTCGCAGTGATCCAGTTCGTCAAGTCCGATGCTCAAACCGGCGAGTTCGCCGCCCTGAAAGGAATGGCAGGCGTCGAGATCGTCGTGGCGGGTCTCGGCTTCGTGCCGCCCAAGACCGATCCTTGCTTTGCGGACCACCGCCGGGCGGCGGAGGAAGGACTCCGCATCGCCTCGGAGGAGGTCTGTTCGGGACGCTTCGGCCTCGTGATTTTGGACGAACTATGTTACGCCGTCGCCCGGGACCTAGTCGCCGAGGAGCCCGTTCTTCGTCTCCTGAAGGAAGCGGCCCCCGGCGTCGCCATCGTCCTGACCGGACGGGGCGCCACGGAAGGGCTGATCGCCGCCGCCGACACGGTTTCGGAGATCCGCTGCGTGAAACACGGGTTCGATAGCGGCAAAAAGGCCCAAAAGGGGGTGGAATTCTGATGACCCGTTGTCCGACGCTCGTCATCGCCGGCGTGCACAGCGGCGCGGGGAAGACCTCCCTCGCGCTCGCCCTGACCCGTGCACTCGCCCGCCGGGGACTGAAGGTCAGCACATTCAAGGTGGGCCCCGATTTCCTCGACCCTACCTACCTCGCCCTCGCCTCCGGACGGCCCTGCTACAACCTGGACGGCTGGATGGCCGGGCGAGAGCACGTCTGCCGCCTCTTTGAACGGGCGACGGCGGACGCCGACTGCGCCCTCGTCGAGGGGGTGATGGGTCTCTTCGACGGGGCGGACGCCGAAAGCGACGAGGGAAGCACGGCCGAGATCGCCCGCTGGCTGGGCGCCCCGCTCGTCCTGGTCGTGGGCGTTCACGGGATGGCCCGGAGCCTCGCCGCACTCGTCAAGGGATTCGTCGGCTTCGATCCTGCACTCAGGATCATGGGCGTCGTCGCGAACCACTCGGGCTCGGAGCGCCATGCCGCATGGCTTTCCGCCTCCCTTAAGGCAGCCGGCCTGCCGCCGCTTTTGGGAGCGCTTCCCCGCGGGGCCTTTCCCGAACTCGCCAGCCGCCACCTGGGTCTCGTAACCGCCGATGAACGGCTGCTGCCGGAGGCCGTCCTGGACTCCCTCGCGGACGCCCTGGAACGACACCTCTCCCCGGAGACGCTCTTTCCGGAACTGCATGCAAAATCGGCGTCCCCGCCGATCCCTCATGCGGCGGGCAGGCGACAAGACTCAGGGGTGAATATGCCGGCGGAGACTGCGAAGCGCCGTCCCCGTCAGGCCATGATCTTCCCGGAATCGTCCGAAGAGAAAACAACCGCCCCGTCCGTCCGCTCCCCCGCAAACGGGGAAAGGGCGCCGGAATGCCCGCCCGCCCGGCTAAAGATCGGCGTGGCGCAAGACGCCGCATTCCACTTCTACTACCGGGACCTCTTCGACGCGCTCGCCGCGGCGGGATGCGAGACCGTTTTTTTCTCGCCGCTTTCCGACCGGCGGCTGCCGGAAGGGGTCTCCGGCCTCTATCTCGGCGGGGGCTATCCCGAGGCCCATGCGGCGGCCCTCGCGGCAAACGGGGAGATGCTCGCCTCGATCCGGGCGTACGCGGATTCCGGCCTGCCTCTCTACGCCGAATGCGGGGGGCTGATGTACCTCTCGGAGGGGTTGTTGGCCGACGGCCGGCTCCATCCTTTCCTGGGGATACTCCCCGCCCGGACGCGGATGTGCAGCGGGAAGAAGGCGCTCGGCTACGTGGAGGTCGCCCTCACGGAGGATTCCCTCTGGGGACGTCGCGGCGATCTCTTCCGGGGTCACGAGTTCCACTACTCGGAGCTGAGCGGAGACCCGTTCGCCGACCCGGCCTGGCGTACGGTCTATGCGCTGCGCCGGCAACGCTCCGATGCGGTCGAAGCCGAAGGATTCCAGAAAGGGGCGGTCCTGGCCTCATACACGCACCTCTACTATGCCTCCCGGCCGGCCGCGATCGAACATTTTTTGAACCGATGCGGAGGCGAATCATGAACGAGACAACCCGCCGGACGCTGATGCGGGCCTTTCTGGATGCGCCCCTGAGCGGTCCGGAGATCGAGGCGCGATCGATGGAGATCATCGACCGGGAGGCGCCCGCGCACCCGTTTGCACCGGACGAGTGGCAGATCGTCAGGCGGATGATCCATACCGCCGGCGATTTCGGGATCATGGAGGCGGTCCGTTTCTCGCCGGACGCAGTCGAGGCCGGGATAGGCGCCCTCAGGGGCTGCCGGACGATCTATACCGACGCGAACATGATCCGCTCGGGGATTTCCCTCGCCCGCCTGCGGGCGGTCTGCGGGTTCTACAGGCGGGAGAGCATTATCTGCCATGTCGCCGACGAGGATGTGGCGCGCAAGGCCAGGCGGTCCGGCCTCCCCCGCTCCCTGCACGCCGTGCAGAAGGCGAAACCGCTCCTGGACGGGGCGATCGCGGTGATCGGGAACGCCCCTATCGCCCTGATGGAGATCAGCCGGATGATCAGCGAGGAGGGGCTCAGGCCGGCGCTCGTCGTCGCGCTGCCGGTGGGTTTCGTCCACGTCGCGGAGAGCAAGGAGGAGCTGATGTCGCTCGGGGTCCCCTATATCGCCACAGCGGGCCGCCGCGGGGGAAGCCCTCTCGCGGTCAGCGTCGTCCATGCCCTCTGCGGCCTGGCGGCGGGGGTGGAAGAAGGAAAAAAGAGAAGAAGCATATGACAGGGAAGTGCGTCGATCACAAAAAAGGGGGAAACGGGAAGCGGGCCGTGATCCTCATTGGCCACGGGAGCCGCGCCGCAGGCGCCGACGAGGACATGGAGCGGATCGCCCAACGGCTGCGGGCGGCCGGAAACGGGACCGTCGAGGTCTGCCGGATGTCGGGACGGGGGACCCCTTTCGCCGAGGTCTTCGAGAAATGCGTCGGAGAGGGGGCGACGACGGTCATCGTGATCCCCTATTTCCTCCATTTCGGCGTCCACCTGCGCCAGGACCTCCCGGCGATGCTCCGGGAAGCGGTCGCCGGGCGCCCGGAGGTCCGCATGGTTCTCGGCCCGCACCTGGGCTACGACGACGCCCTCGTCTCGCTCGTCGAAAAGCGGCTCGCGGAGTCGGAGGGACTCTGCGACATCCGAGAGCTCCCGCCGACGCCGCTCGACCGCCGTCCCGGACGGGAGAAAGCCGATCTTCATCTTGATACGAAAGGAGAGTGACCATGATCATGCACCGCAGGAAAAAAAGTGCCCGCATCCGCCGGGTGGCGGCCGTTATCGCAACCGCGGGGATCCTGACCGCCCTGCCCGCCCCGGCCTTCGCCATGCACATCTCGGAGGGGATCCTGCCGGCGCCCTGGGCGCTTTTCTGGTACGCCGTCGCCCTCCCCTTCGTCGCCTGGGGCCTCAGGGATCTGCGGCGGCGGAGCGAGGAGCTTCTCTGGTTCAAACCGTTCGTCAGCCTCGTGGGGGCGGCGGTCTTCCTCATCTCCTGCATGCCCATCCCGGTCCCGACCGCCGGGACCTGCTCCCATCCCGCCGGGACCGGCCTCGCCGCAATCCTGATCGGCCCGGGGCTCACCGTCGTCGTCGCGAGCATCGCGCTCACCCTCCAGGCCCTCTTCCTCGCCCACGGGGGGCTCACGACCCTCGGGGCGAACATCGTCTCGATGGGGGTGGCCGGGGCCTACGTGGGCTACGGGGCTTACCTGGTTGCCAGGCACCTGGGACTCCCGTGGGCCGTGGCGGCCTTCCTGGCGGGGCTCCTTTCCGACTGGGCCACCTACGCGATGACCTCGCTCGAACTCGCTGCCGCCCTCCACGGCGACGGGTCGTTTTCGGCGATGCTCTCGCTGATCCTCCTGGCCTTCGTTCCCACGCAGCTTCCCCTGGGCATCCTCGAGGGGTTCATCTGCGCCGGGGCGCTCAAGTTCGTCCGAAGCCGCAAACCAGAACTGATCAGGGCGACCGCGGCGGGAGGTGCCGCATGAAGAAAACATTATTGATTCTGACGGTAGCTGGATTTCTCCTCGCCGGGCCGGCGTGCCCGGCCAGCCGGGCCGCCTCCTGGTCCGGCGTGGACGAAACGGTGATCGAAAAATTCGCGGAGAAGGCCGGCCGGACCGCGCGTGAACCGTTCATCAACACCGATCAGGGAGACTTGCTCCTGTTCGTCTTTCTCGTCGCCGGGATCGTCGGCGGGTTCATCGGGGGCTACAATTTCCGGGTCCTCTTCCCGCCGAAGCGCCGCCGGGAAGAGGAAAAAATATCAGAGGGAAAATTGACAATAGCGTAAAAAGTCCAAAATCTCCTCCCCCTCCATGGGGGTAAATAATCTTCCCTCCCCCTCGATGGGGGAGGGTGGGGGTGGGGGTGAAAAGGGGAAAATTCACTTTTTTACAGGAGCAGCAAAGTTGACCGGGACCTATGATGTTTGATCTGTTTTCGGATATTTTCACCTATAGGGACAACGCCCTCGCCAGGATCGATCCGCGGGCGAAACTCGCCATCGCGCTGGCCGCGCTCGTCGCGGTCGTGACCGCCGAGCGGATCGTCCTACCGCTTTGCGTCTTCGGCCTCTGCCTCGGGACCGTCGTCGGCCTCCGGATTCCGGCGAAGCTCATCGCCGTTCGTCTCGCCGCGCCGCTTTCGATCGTGGCGGTCCTGGTCGTGCTCCAGACGTTCCTCACGGGGGCGACGCCTATTTTCGCCTTCACCCTCGCCGGGTGGGAGTTCACGGCGAAGGCGGAGGGGCTCCGCCAGGGGATGCTCCTGGGCGCGCGGGTCCTCGGCGCCGTCTCGGTGGTCTTTCTTCTGAGCGTCGTCACGCCGGCGCACCGGATCTTCCAGGCGCTCCGCTGGTTCAGGCTCTCCCGGAACTGGCTGGAGATCGCCGTCCTCATGTACCGCTACATCTTCGTCCTGATGGAGAGCGCGGCGGATCTGGCCGCGGCCCAAAAACTTCGCCTGGGATACACGACAAAAGGACGCGCCCTGAGATCATTCACGGCGCTCGCCGGGGCGACGATCGTCCATTCGCTGGAGCAGGCTGAGCGGACGCACAACGCGATGCGGCTGCGCGGCTACCGGGGGGTGATGCCCTTCGGGCCGCTCCCGGCGCTGGGGCGGAGGGACCGGATGATCCTGGCCTTCTGCCTGGCCGGCATCGCCTCCGCCCGGCTTCTGGAATGGGGGGCGGGCCGATGAAGGCGATCTCTGCCACCGGTGTTCACTTCACCTACGACGACGGCACCGAGGCGCTCTCCGGGATCGACTTCCACGTCGAGGAGGGGGAGTTCATCGCCATCCTGGGCTCCAACGGTTCCGGGAAGACCACGCTGATCAACCTCCTCGTCGGCCTGATCAAGGCCAGGGCGGGGCGGATCATGATCGGCGGACAGGCCATCGGAGAGCTTTCGGCGGAAGAGCTCTACCAGCGGGTGGGCCTCGTTTTCCAGAACCCGAACGACCAGCTCTTCGCCGCTACCGTGGAGGAGGATTGCGCCTTCGGCCCCCGGAACCTGAACCTTCCGGAGGCGGAGGTGCAGCAGCGAGTCACGGAATCGCTCTCGGCCGTCGCGGCGCTGCCGCTGCGCGGCCGGGCGATCCACCACCTGAGTTTCGGAGAGCAGAAAAGGGTCTCCCTGGCCGGCGTCATGGCGATGAGGCCCTCCGTCCTGATCCTCGACGAACCGACGGCGGGACTCGACCCGGCGGGCGAGGCTCAGATGATGCAGCTCCTGAAAAAACTCAATCGCGAGGAAGGGCTGACGGTCATCCTCGCCACCCACTCGGTGGACATGCTCCCGCTGTTCGCAAACCGGATCTACGTCCTCGACCAGGGGCGGGTCCTCCAGGAGGGGCCGTCCGAGGAGATCTTCTGCCACCAGGAGATGATAGACCGCGCGAAACTCCGGCTTCCCTATATCTCCCGTCTGATGTATGAGATGAAGAGGCACGACGGCGTCCCGATCGACGGCCTGCCGCTGACGATCGGCGAGGCGCGGGAGCAGCTCCTTGAGCTGATCCCGAAGGAGCTGATCATCGCGGGGATGGGGGAGAAAAGGCCATGAGCGGTTCGCGCCCGGGATACACCACCGGGAGCTGCGCCGCGGCGGCGGCGAAGGCGGCGGCGATCCTTCTCGCGGGGGACCGCGCCGCGGAGAGCGTGGAGATCCCGTTGCCCGACGGGCGGCGGATCTCCCTCCCGCTCGTTTACGTGCGGGCCACGGCGGACGGGGCCGAGGCGGCGGTGCGAAAAGACTCGGGCGACGACCCCGACGTGACGAACGGCGCCCTGATCACGGCCGCGGTTTCCTGGACCGGCGGAGACGAAGTGGAATACGCGGCCGGAGACGGAGTGGGGACCGTGACGAAACCGGGCCTCGCGATCCCCGCAGGCGAGCCGGCGATCAACCCCGCGCCGCGGCGGATGATCGCCAAGGCCGTCCGGGAGGTCACCCCCCGGGGCGTCCGGGTGACGATCGCCATCCCCGGCGGGGAGGAGATCGCCCGGAAGACCTTCAATCCCCGGATCGGCGTCGTCGGCGGGCTTTCGATCCTGGGAACGACCGGGATCGTCCGCCCCTTCAGCTGTTCGGCCCTGCGCGAATCCATCCGCTGCGCGATCAGAGTCGCCGCGGCTTCGGGCATCCGGACGCCGGTATTCGTCCCCGGCCATATCGGCGAGCGGGCGGCGCGGGCACATTTCCGGGTCGCGGAAGACCATGTGGTGGAGGTCGGAAACGAGTGGGGCTACGCCCTCGACGAGGCCGCCCGGCATCCCTTCGCGGCGCTCCTCGCGGTCGGCCATCCGGGGAAATTGGCCAAGCTCGCGGCGGGCGACTGGGACACCCACTCCGGCAGATCGGGAAGCGCGCTGCCCATTGTGGCGGAAATACACGCAAAAATCATAGGACGGCCGGCGGCGGCGCCCCTCACGGTCGAGGGGCTCTTTGCGGCCCTCCCCGCGGAGGGGAAGAGGTCGCTGGGGAACGCCCTGGCAAAGACCGTAAAAGAGGCCGTCGAAACACGCACCGGCGGGCAGTTTGCCGTCGCCGCGGTCCTGATCGATCTCGGCGGCCGCATCCTTGGCGAGGCGGGAGATCTGACATCATGGCAATAGAAAAAAAGAAGATCATCATCGTCGGCTGCGGTCCCGGCGCGGAGGATTACATCACGCCGGCGGCGAGGGCGGCCGCGGGGAAGGCCGACGTCCTGATCGTCTCGAAACGCCTGCACGACCTCTTTCCGGAGATCGCCGCGGAGCGGATCGATTCGGGGACGGACATCGCCGGGACGCTCGAAACCATCGCCTCCCGCCGCGACGCCGGGCGGCAGGTCGTTCTCCTCGCCACGGGCGATCCGGGGATCGCGAGCCTCGCGCAGCCGGTGATCCGGCGCTTCGGCCGGGAAAACTGCGAGGTGATCCCCGGGATCAGCTCTATCCAGGTCGCCTTCGCGAGGCTCGGCCTCGACTGGAAGGACGTCCGCATCGTCACGGCGCACAGCCGCGACCCGGAGCTGGCGGCCGCCGACCTCAGGGAGGCGGGAAAGCTGGCGATCCTCGGGGGGCGCGACGGGGCGATCCGCTGGGCCGCCGGGCTGATCCCTCAGCTTGGGAAAGACCGGCGCGTCTTCCTCTGCGAAGACCTCACCCTTCCGGGAGAAAAGATCCGCGAGATCCGCGCCGGGGAGCTGGCCGGGCTGCCGGTCTCGACGCGGGCGATCATTCTTGTCATCCGGGGGGAATTGCTATCATGAATACGGGCGCACTCTACGGCATCGGGATCGGCCCCGGCGATCCGGAACTGATCACCCTTAAAGGGGCGCGGCTCATCAGCGCCTGCCGATACCTCTTCGTCCCCAAGGCGCGGACGGCCTCGGAGAGCGTCGCTCTGGCCATCGCCCGGCCCCTCGTCGGCCGGGAGACCCGGATCGAAGAGCTCGTCTTCCCGATGACGGCGGACCGCTCTGAACTCGCAAAGCGGTGGGACGAGGCGGCGGCCCGCGTCGCCGCGGTCCTGGAAAGCGGCGAGGACACCTGTTTTCTCACGCTTGGGGATCCGCTCCTCTACTCGACCTACATCTACCTCCTCCGGGCGCTGCGAAAGCGGCTCCCCGACCTGAAAGCCGTCACCGTCCCCGGTATCACGGCCTTCGGCGCGGCGGCGGCCCTGGCGGAGTTTCCCGTGGGGGAGGGGCGGACGCCGGTGACGATCGTCCCGGCGGCAGACGATCTAACCGCCGTCCGGCGGGCGCTGGCCCAGGGGGGAACGGCGGTGTTGATGAAGATCGGCAAGCGCCTCCCGGAGGTCCTGGACCTTCTCGACGCCGAGGGGCTTCTGGAGAAGAGCGTCTTCGTTTCACACGCAACGATGGCGGAGCAGCGGATCGAGACGGACCTCCGCCGCCTGAAGGCGGAGGGGCCGGAGGCGGGCTACCTCTCCATAATCATGGTTCACGCCGAAAAAGGAGAAGAATCGTGATCGTCCATTTTGTCGGCGCTGGTCCGGGGGACCCGGAGCTCCTCACCCTCAAGGCGGAGCGGCTGCTCAAGACCTGCCGAATCTGCATCTACGCGGGGTCACTCGTGAGTCCCGGCGTCCTTTCCCTTCTCCCGGCGGATGCCAAACGCTACGACTCGGCGGGGATGTCGCTGGAGGAGGTGATCGCTGTCTGCCGCGACGCCCGCGACCGGGGAATCGACGTCGTCCGCCTCCACTCCGGGGATCCCTCGATCTACGGGGCGACCCGGGAGCAGATGAACGCCTTCGACACCCTGGGGATTCCCTATGATGTCTGTCCGGGGGTGAGTTCCTTTCAGGCCGCCGCGGCCGCCCTCTGCGTGGAGCTCACCGCTCCGGAGATCTCCCAGACGGTCGTTCTCACCCGGACCTCGGGTCGGACGCCGCTCCCCGAGGAGCAGGAGATCGAGAGGATCGCCCGAACGCGCGCGACCCTCTGCATCTTCCTGTCAATCGAAAAGATCCGGGAGGTGGCCGAGACCCTCGCCGCCCATTACGGGCCGGACTGCCCTGCGGCCGTCGTCTACCGCGCCTCCTGGCCGGAGGAGAAGGTGATCCGGGGGACGCTCGGCGACATCGCCCGGAAAACGGAGGCGGCCGAAATCCGCTCGACGGCGCTGATCGTCGTGGGACAGGCGCTCGGGCGGGAGATTCCCGCCTCGCGTCTCTACGACGCTGCCTTCTCCCACGGCTACCGGAAAGGGAAGACGCCGTGAAGACCGCGCTCATCACGCTCTCCGACGCGGGGGCGAGGCTCCTCGCCCCACTGACCGCCCGCCTGCCGGATGCGCGGCTCTTCATCCATGAGTCGGTCCGGGTGGAGTCCGGTCGGATCGGGCCAGCCCAACAAGAGACGACCCGGATAGAGTCCGGCAGACACGATTCAATCCAACACGATCCGGACCGGCATGATTCAATTCGGCGCGAATCGGGCCGGGAGACCCCGGGATTCCTGGAGGCGGAACGCTTCACAAAGATCGCCGATCTCACGGCGGCGCTTTTCCCCGTCTGCAGGGGGCTGGTCTACGCCGCCCCCTGCGGCGTCGTCGTCCGGGCCATCGCCCCGCTTATCCAAAGCAAGTTCGAGGACCCCGCCGTCGTCGTCCTCGACGCGGGGGGACGCTGGGCGGTGAGCCTGCTGGCCGGCCATGAAGGGGGGGCGAACGAACTTGCCGTCCTCGTTGCGAATATCATCGGCGCGGAACCAGTCATCACAACGACGACCGAGGCGCTCAAATCGGTGATCGTCGGAATCGGCTGCCGGCGGGGGACGCCGGCGGAGGAGATCGTCGCGGCTGTCCGAAGCGCCCTTGCCGAGGAAGGCGTCGCCCTCGACGAGGTTCGCATGATCGCCTCGGCCGATGTCAAAGCGGATGAGCCAGGGCTCATGGAAGCCGCGGAGGCGCTCGGCGTTCCGCTCCGCTTCCTTTCCGCGGCGGAGATCCGGGTCTCTTCGCGGGAATTTTCACATTCGGCTTTCGTGGAAGAAAAGGTGAATCTGCCGGCCGTCGCCGAACCGGCGGCGCTGCTGGCGGGAAGGAGGACCCGATTCATTTGTCGAAAGAAAACATTCAACGGGATCACGATCGCGCTGGCCCGGGAAGGATTTTCGTGGTCGGAATCGGCCCCGGCGGGCCGTTAGACCGGACCCGCCGCGCCGCTTCCCACCTCACCCTTCGTCCGGAAATCCGCCTTCCCGGTTCCTATAAATTGACAACACCTTATCGACGCCATCGAACATATCAGGTGCTTGTCGATTATTGAAGTCAGGATTTCAGACTGATGTGGTTGCGTAGTAGCTTTCTTTCCGTAATGCACGGGAGTGATTAAGGGAAAAGTGGAAATCAACGGTTATGACGCCACCTACAAAGCCACGACGCACGGTATCGAATTGAGGTGAGGATTTCCATTTGAACTGTGCTTGAAACTATGGCTCAGCACAAACCCGGTCTTTCCCGTTCTTCTTCCCCTGGTACATGAGTTGGTCAACCCGGTGAACGAAGACCTTCATGTCCTCCTGCGCCTTGTACTGTGCAAGACCGATGCTCACCGTCACATGGACGTCTTGACCCGGCACCGGGGAGAAAGTCTCCTTCTTGAACTCCGTCCGGATTCTTTCCGCTGTAACGGCGCCGTCCGCGCTTGTTGTCATGGGCAGGAGAATGGTGAATTCTTCGCCGCCATAACGACAAGCGAAATCCGTCTCGCGCAGGCATCTTTTAACCACCTGGCCAAGTCTCCATAAGACCTGGTCTCCCTCGATATGGCCGTAAGTGTCGTTGAAGTGTTTGAAATTGTCGAGATCAAGCAGGAGGAGGGTTAAGGGCTGTTCATAGCGGTTCGACCGGTCCAATTCGATTTTAAGCTGAAAGTAAAAATCACGGCCACGTCAAAGTCAGGGCGATACATTTTTTAGAGCGGTTCCGATGGTGGTCAACGGCTATGGCGTATGAAGCGAGGTATGAAAGATGGCCAGAGATCCGTGAA
>JAHJXP010000097.1 GCA_018827585.1 Pseudomonadota bacterium
CCCAGCGGCCCAAATGCTTCGAACTTTGACTTAAAGTCATCTCGACGATCCATTAGTTCTCTAGTACCGCTTACCATTTTTTGTAAGAACAACGTCCGATACGCCATACAGTAGTGAACAAAATCCCTAACCAGATTGCACGCGTCCAGCCTCATGGGCCTTAGGTTGTAGTGCTTTGTGATCTTATTAGACTCCGCCGCAATACGGTTGGCCTCATTTGCACGGAGAATAGCGACGACTGCAATTAAGGCCGAAATAATGGAGACTAAAAGCGTAAAGTATTCCATATTCACTTCCCTCGCCTAGGATGCATAACGCCGCTGCTTTGGGGCGCGCGGGTTTTGCGCATTCCTACCAGCAGCATGTTAAGTATAATCTTCCCCATAGTACTCAGAAGGATCAGCTTCACTGAGACCATTCCTTATTCCCTGACTTCGATCGTAATAGAATCGTTCGCGTACGTTGCTCTCCAGCAAACGGGTGATGTTCTCTTTTCATGCTCTAAAAGCATCTCCGCAATCTTTGCCTCAAGCAACCGTTCAACCGTCCGGCGAAGCTCACGCGCCCCGAATTCAGGCTTATAGCCCTCCTCGGATAGAAACTCCTTGACATGGTTGTCGATCTCCAGGGTGATGCCGTGCTGTTCCTTGAGTCGCTGGCAGATGACATCCAACATCGGCGCAAGTATTCGTTGGATGTCTTCCTTTTCGAGAACACGGAATAGTATTTGCTCGTCAAGCCGATTGAGCAGTTCAGGGCGAAAGATCCGTTTCAGTTCGGGGATATCTTCTACCTGCGGTGTTTCGTCCTGGGCGCCGAACCCCACCCGCTTGTATTCAGGCGGCCTTATATTTGATGTCAGAATAATAATGCAATTTCTTGCATCAACTGTTCTACCCTTGGCATCGGTTATCCGGCCTTCGTCGAAAAGTTGCAGAAATAGGTCAAAGACCTTGGGGTGGGCCTTCTCCACTTCATCAAGCAACAGGATCGAATAGGGCTTCGTTCGCAGCTTGCCGGTAAGCTGACCTTCCTCGTCGTAGCCGACGTACCCGGGAGGTGATCCAATCAATTTGGATGTGCTGTGTTCCTCTCGATATTCAGACATATCCAGGCGGATCATAGCGTTATCGCTGCCGAATAGTTCATTGGCCAATGACTTGGCAAGCTCGGTCTTGCCGACTCCGGAAGGGCCAAGAAAAAGAAATACTGCCAGCGGACCTTTCCGGACCGATATCCCGCTGTATGCCATGACCAGCCGCTGGGAGACCGTGTCTATCGCCTCGTCCTGGCCGATGACGCGTTGCTTTAATCGTTTGCCAAGCCCTTGCAGATGCGTCTTGAAGTTTCCGCTGAGGTGACCGGAAATGACATCCTTGGGAATTCTGACCTTCACAGCCAGCATTTCGGCAATAGACTCTGCGGTGATTGTACCGATAATTTCCGAATGCCCGACCATGGTCAGTCGTGGGGCTTGCTCACGCGCACCGGCTCGGTCCAGCAAATCAATGGCCTTGTCCGGCAAACGATGGTCGGTGTCAAAGCGGATAGAAAGGTCAACCGCGCTGGTAATGGCATCATCGTTTATCAGGCAGCCATGATGCTCTTCCAGTTTGCCACGGATACCTTTTAGCATTTCAATACATTCATCCCGTGATGGCTCTTCCACTATTACCTTTTCAAAGCGCCGTTCAAAGGCCGGATCGGTTTCGATGTGTCGGCGATATTCGGCAATGGTGGTTGCACCGATGCAGCGCAGATCGCCCCTGGAAAGGGCGGGTTTTAGTATCTGGGCGGCATCCATACCACCGCTGATTTTTCCTGTGCCTATGAGCGTATGTATTTCGTCAATGAAGAGGATAACCTCTTTTTGTGCCGTCGCCTCTTGGATGATTTTGGTCAAACGCTCCTCAAACTCACCCCGGTACGACGTGCCAGCCACCAGCAAGCCCATATTCAGTTCGATGATCCGGCTCCCCTTGAGGAAGTCAGGTCCTTTATTCTCAACCAACCGCATTGCAAGGGCTTCCACAATGGCAGTTTTACCCACGCCCGCTTCACCCACCAGCACAGGATTACTCTTAGTGTTGCGGGCCAGAGTCTGGATGACCTGCAATAGTTCCTGACGCCTACCAATAAAAGGACCAAGTTTGCCTTCCTCCGCAAGCAGGGTCAGGTCGCGTCCGAACTTTTTGAGAAATGATCTCGGCTTGACCTCCTGCGGACCCTCCTCGACAGGAACCTTGAACCCCTGGGCAGCCCGTTCAGTAAGCAGTTTCTTTAATTCAGGGGTTTTGATGCTCTGGACCGCCAAGAGTTTACTTGACAACGTTCAAGACATCGTGGACAGAAATAATGCTCACGACATCGTGGACGAACCTATAAAAACATGACTCTCAGCGTAATAGAAATCATGTCTGCTAATGGACG
>JAHJXP010000098.1 GCA_018827585.1 Pseudomonadota bacterium
TAGGGGCTCTGTCCCTAATTATACGAGGTTTAAACGATGGACAAGATGGTGATTGTGGGCGGCGAGAGGCTTGCGGGGGATGTCCGGATCAGCGGCGCCAAGAACGCCGCGCTGCCGATTATGGCCTCCGCGCTCCTGGTCGATGGCTGGAACGCCTTTCACAACATCCCGGATCTCGCGGACATCAGGACGATCAAGAGACTCCTCAGAAGCCTCGGCGTGGAGATGGAGGGGGAGGAGACTCTCCAGGTCAACGCCGGCAGGATCACCAACTGCGAGGCCTCCTACGATCTGGTCCGGACAATGCGGGCCTCGATCCTCGTGCTCGGGCCGCTCGTGGCGAGGATGGGGGAGGCGCGGGTCTCCCTGCCGGGTGGCTGCGCCATCGGGGCAAGGCCGGTCAACCTCCATATCAAGGCCCTCCAGGAACTGGGCGCAGAGGTAACGCTGAAGGACGGTTATGTCGAGGCGAAGGCCTCGCGCCTGAAGGGGGCTTCCATCTATTTCGACATTTCCACGGTCACGGGGACGGAGAACATCATGATGGCCGCGACCCTCGCCGAGGGAACGACCGTCCTGAACAACGCCGCGCGCGAGCCGGAGATCGCCAATCTGGCGGAGGTCCTCACCGGCATGGGGGCCAGGATCAGCGGGGCGGGGACGGATACGATTGTCATCGAAGGGGTGGAGAGTCTCCATCCCGTGGAGGCGGCGGTGATCCCGGACCGAATCGAGGCCGGCACCTTCCTAATCGCTGCCGGGATCACCGGCGGGGATGTCCGGATCGTCGGCTGCAACCCCCTGCATCTGGAGGCGCTGATCGCCAAGCTCAGGGACGCCGGCATGAGGATCGACGTGGCCGACGACAGCATCCGGGCCGCGGGCGGCGGGACCCTCAAGAGCGTGGATGTCAAGACCCTTCCCTATCCCGGCTTTCCGACGGACCTGCAGGCCCAGATCATGGCCCTCATGGCGGTCTCCGACGGCCTGAGCATCATTACGGAGACGGTGTTCGAGAACCGCTTCATGCATGTCGGCGAGATGATCCGGATGGGGGCGGACATTGTCATCCAGGGGAAGAGCGCCGTCGTCCGGGGGGTCCCGAAGCTCCGCGGGGCGCCGGTGATGGCCACGGACCTCAGGGCCTCCGCCTCCCTCATCCTGGCGGGCCTCGCGGCGGAGGGAACGACCGTTCTCTCCCGCGTCTATCACATCGACCGGGGATACCAGCGGATCGAGAAGAAGTTGTCGGCCCTGGGGGCCGATATCCGGCGGGTTGCCGGGTAACCCCCATGCCCGCAAGTCGCCGGCACAACATTAAAGCTCTCTGTAGAGTATGTTAAGGCTTGGCCGTAACACACCGAAACAACTGCAGAAAACAGGACAAGGGGGCGTCATGAAAATCATCCGGACGGACGACGGGGAGTTTGAGAGTTTTTTCCGGCAGATCAGGGAACGCGGCCGGGTCTTCGATCCCGAACTCTGGGCATCTGTCGGACGGATCGTGGATGATGTGGCCCTCCGCGGAGACGAGGCCCTTTTCGAATACACGGCAAAGTGGGACGGCCATGTCGTGAGCGCCTCTTCAGTCGAGGCATCGCCGGAGGAAAGAAAAGACGCGGTCGCCCGGATCGATCCGGAAGACCTGGAGGTCCTCCGGCTGGCGGCCGGGAGGATCATGAGGTTCCACGAGCGGCAGCGCCGGGAGGGGTGGTCGGTTGCGGACGAGGAGGGTGTGGAGTTGGGGCAGATGATCACCCCCCTCTCCCGGGTCGGGATATATGCGCCGGGGGGACAGGCCTGCTATCCCTCCACCGTCCTTATGACGGCGATTCCCGCCCGGATCGCCGGGGTCGGCGAGATCATCATGGCGAGTCCTTCGCGCGACGGGCGGCTCCATCCGCTTATCGCAGCCGCCGCGGAACTCGGAGGCGTGCAGAGGATCTTCAAGATCGGCGGCGCCCAGGCGATTGCAGCCCTGGCGTTCGGCACCGCCTCGATTCCCCAGGTGGACAAGATCGTCGGCCCCGGGAACGCCTATGTCGCCGCGGCCAAGAAGATGGTCTTCGGCCGGGTGGCGATCGACATGATTGCCGGTCCCAGCGAAGTGCTGGTCATCGCCGACGCAACGGCAGAGGCGTCCTTTGCCGCCGCGGATCTCTTGGCACAGGCCGAGCATGACGAGACGGCGAGCTCCCTCCTGATGACGCCGGACGAGGCCTTCGCCCGCGCCGTGGCGGCGGAGGTCGAACGCCAGTTGGCTGAGCTGGCGCGCAAGGGTATCGCCTCCCGGTCGCTTGCGGCTTTCGGGGCCGCTGTGGTGACGCGGGACCTCGCCGAGGCGGTCGCTCTGGCGAACCGTTTCGCGCCGGAGCACCTCGAACTGATGGTGAATAATCCCCGGGAACTCCTCAAAGAGATACGCAACGCCGGGGCGGTCTTTTTAGGGTCGTACACCCCGGAGGCGCTGGGCGACTACACGGCGGGGCCGAACCATGTCCTGCCGACCGGGGGAACGGCCCGCTTCTCCTCCCCCCTGGGCGTTTACGATTTTGTCAAGCGGACCAGCGTCCTGTACTTTTCGCGGGAGGCCCTCGCCCGGTATGGCGAACAAACCGCCCGCTTCGCCCGCATGGAAGGTCTCGGCGGTCACGGGAACTCTATCCGTATTCGCCTCTTGGAAACAAAGCGTTGAAGGGCGGATTCCTCCGGCAAGCAAAAAAATCTGTCAAGAGCAAATAGAATTGTCCGGTTTTGTAGCAAATGAATTGTCCGCTTTTTCAGTTCTTGCAGTGAGACCTATTTTGTGAACAGGAGGTGAGCGGCAGACGTGCGCTTTCCTCAAACACTTTGCGGTAAGGAGTTATCCACAGCCAATCTCCCGCGGCCTTTGCAGAGCATGGCGGGAGATGGTTGTGGGTAACTCCGTCAGGCCGCTTTTTTCATCTCCTTGAGCTTCCCCCGTGGATCATAATCAGCCAGCTTTCTCGGACCGTGCAAGATGGCCAGTGACCCATCCAGATACCGATGAACCCGCACTCTCACTCTGACGTAATGACAGCGGTATGGGTTCGCTGGAATTTGGAGTTTCATTCCTTCGAAGCTGACGCAGTTGTCGGCGCTGACCGTCCGCTCTTCTTGTTCACAAAGGATGTCGTCAAGATTTTGTCCAATCCAAGGGACAAACGCTGACCCGTCTTCAAGGGCCGGATTCATGAACTCGGCATTGTACGCCGGTAGATACACCTGAGCTAAATATTGGTTGGCAGCATTCATCTCAATGATCCCATAAAGAGCCAGCTCCTTGACAAGCCGGTCCTGGTGAGTCCCAAAAACCCGTTCGCTGCGCCCTCGCGCCTCAGGAGAGTAAGCTGCGATCATCTGAATCCCAAGGTGTTTTATCGCTCGGCCAAACTGAGTCAGTTGCGTTTTGCTGACCTTGCCCCCTTCCTTGGGCGTGTACCAGTAATGACTCCCACGGTCGGTGTACAAAGAACTGAACAGACCCTTTTGAACGATCACCTCCCTTACCCCTTGAAAACTACTGGCCGTACCTTCCTCCTCAACAAAAAACATCGAGTAATGCTCGTTGGTCGCATCATCCATCGTCACGATTAAATCCCACTTCTTGCCGGGAACCCATTCATGATTGCTGCCGTCCTGATGCAGCATCATCCCCGGCAAGGGCGCCCGTTCTCTGCGCTTGCGATGAACACCCCGCTTAGAAGACTTCAAAACTAAGCCCCTCGACTGAAGCGTGTTCTTCACCCATGTATAACTGCGAGTACCCCCTTCCCGCCGATACCGACTGTAAAAATGCTTCACATTCCATCCCCGGTAACGACTACTGTAAACATCGGCAACCGCCATCACCTCATCCACTGGCGCGCGACGAAATGAAGCCTGAGTCAGACGCTTGTCCGACAAACCCGCCAGTCCCTCCTCCTCGTACCGATCAATGTACCGCCGAAACGTCCGATCACTTACCCCCAAGACCAGGGCCGCTGTCTCCTGCGTCAACCGGCTCTCGTTCCATCCCAAATATACCTCCTCAAATCGCATCTTCCGGTTCTCCTCCAGATACTCTGTCCGCCTCATCCGTCACCTCCTTAGGTGACTATAACAAACCGGACAGATCGTGTGCTATAAACCGGACATATCATTTGTCACTGACAGTCCGCTGTTTCTGTCTTGACATATCATTTTGTATTTCGTACACTGGTTTAAACTAAAGCGAGTTCTTATTGTTTCCACAATAAAAGAAAA
>JAHJXP010000099.1 GCA_018827585.1 Pseudomonadota bacterium
AGCGGGGTGGGGGCGCGGGGCGACGGCCGGGCTGATCCTCTGTCTTTTTATTATGGGGGGGGGCGGGGTTTCGGCTGCCGAAACCGAGTCTAAGGTCGATCCCCACGCCCTCGGCTGCATCCTTCCCCTTTCCGGACGCCATGCGGCCTACGGGGATCGGGCCCTCGACGCCGTATTGCTGGCGGCCGGCGTCTTTTCGGCCAAAGAAACCCCGATCCGGATACTGATCGAAGATTCGCAGAGTGAACCGGTCGCCGCCGAAGCGGCGGTCGGGAAGCTGGCCCGCGCGGGGGCGGCTTGCATCCTCGGACCGCTGGGGAGTCAGGAGGCCCTGGAGGCGGCGAAGGAAGCCCAGCGGCTGAAAATCCCTATTCTGCTCCTTACTCAGAGGGAGGGGATCACCGCGATCGGGGATTATGTCTTCCGGAATTTTCTGACCGCGGCGATGCAGGTCCGGACAGTGGTCCGGTATGCCCAGGCCGAGTTGGGACTCCGCCGGTTTGCCGTTCTCTATCCGGACGATCCCTACGGTCGGGAAATGGCGTGGCTGTTCCGGGAGGAGGTCCTGAGGAACGGCGGCGAGATCGGCAAGGAGAAGTCCTACAGGACCGACCAGACCGATTTCGGGGAAGAAATCCGGGCCCTCGGCGGTACGGCGCCGGTCAGCCCCGGCGAGGACGTCATCACGGAAGCCCCGCCGAAAGCGGTTCCAGACTTCGAGGCCCTCTTCATCCCCGATTCTCACATCCGGGTCGCGATGATCGTCCCGCAGCTGGCCTATTACGATCTCACGGGGATCCGGCTTCTCGGGACGAGCGGTTGGGATTCCCCGGAACTCCTCAAGATGAACCCCAAACACATGCAGGGCGCCGTCTTTGTGAACGGCTTTTTTGCGAACAGTTTTCGACCCGAGGTCAACGAGTTTCTCGAGGAATTTTATACGGCCTACGGGCGGGAACCGGACACGATGGAGGCCCTCGTCTTCGACGCGGCGGGAATGGCGGTAAAATTGCTTCTGCAAAACACCGGCGGGGGCAGGGAAGGGTTGCGCGGCAGCCTTGCGCAGATGAAGGATTATCCTGGCGTCACGGGAAAAACCGCCTTTCCGGCTTCGCGGGATGCGGAAAAGGACCTCTTCGTCCTGACGGTCAAAGACGGCCGGATCATTCAGATTAAATGAGGCAGCAATGCGAATTTTACTGACAAACGACGACGGGATCTATGCGCGGGGGCTTGCCGCCCTCTACCGGGAGCTCTCCCAGGATGCGGAGTGCCTTATTGTGGCGCCCGAGATAGAGCAGAGCGCCGTCGGCCACGCGATCACGATCGCCCGTCCCCTTATGGTCAGAAAGGCTCGGAAGAACGGGAATTTCCTGGGCTATGCCGTCTCGGGAACGCCCGCGGACTGCGTCAAGATCGGCATCTGTGAGCTGGCCGGGGGGCCGGTGGACCTGGTCGTCTCGGGGATCAACCTCGGCGCCAACGTGGGTATCAACGTCCTCTACTCGGGGACCGTCTCGGCGGCGACGGAGGCGGCGATCCTGGGGGTCCCCTCCATGGCGATCTCCCTGGACACCCATCAGGAGGCGGACTTCACGGCGGCCGCCCGGTTCGCCCGGAAGATGGCCGTTTTCATTCTGGAGAACCCCCTGCCGCATGTGGCTTTGAACGTGAATGTCCCGGCCGTTCCGGAAGAGGAGATCCGGGGCGTCGTGGTGGCGAAGCAGGGACGGGCGCGTCTGATGGAGAGCTTCGACAAGCGCGTGGACCCGCGGGAGAACGCCTATTACTGGCTCGCCGGAGAGACGGAGCTGCCCGCCAACGAGGACGAGGATTCGGACGGCAGCGCCCTGAGGCGGGGGATGATCACCATCACCCCGATCTATTACGATCTCACCCGCCACGACCTTCTGGACGGCCTGAAGGAGAGGATCAAGGACCATTTCCCAGGTTTTGGGACAGCGGTTGTCCAAGAAGGAGAATGATCCAGGATACTCTTGATAGGAGCAGGTCCGGGAGATGTTCAGCGAGGCGATCGAATTCCTGAACGTCATCCATAATCGGATCAACCTTTAAGAATCCTGATTACTTCCGAGTCCGTTGTTTTTCTTCCGATCAGAACATACGATTCCGTTTTTATCATCCTTTCCAATGCCTTTTTGTGAAAATTCCCCAAGGATATGTTGGGAAAATGGGATTGACAAGCTTCCTCCCCGGGATTATATAGCCATAAAGCAATATAAGAGGATCGACCATGAGGGAATTCATCAAGGTCATGAAAGCGCTGTCCGACCCCAACCGGGTAAAGCTTCTGAAGATGCTTCAGAAGCGGATGATGTGCGTCTGCGAGGTCCAGGCATCGCTGGGGATCGCCCAGCCGACCGTCTCCAAACATCTGAAGATCCTGGAGGATGCGGGGCTCGTGGGGCGGGAAAAAGACGGCCTGTGGGTGAACTACTTCCTGAGCGACGGAGGACGCAGCCCCTATGCGGCGAGTCTCCTGGGGAACCTGAAGCACTGGTTGGATGACGATCCGGAGATCCGTGACCTGTTCGGGAGGAGCGACGCCATCCGGCGGGAGGATCTCTGCCACCCCCGGGACTGATTTTTCCATATTGCCGGATCGCCATATTGCAAGACAGCCACCTCAGCGGTCGGAGCAGAGGGTGTCCGACAGTAGAAAACATGAGTATCCGAAAAAAGGAAATATACCGATAGCATGAAAGAAAAAACCAAACTGCTGATCATCGCGGCCGGGTTTCTGGCCGCCTATTATATCCCCTGGGATCACGAGGTGATCCGCCGCTCCGGCCTGGAGGCCTTCCTGATGTTTCAGGACTACGCCCGGCAACACGTCCTCACCTGCCTGATCCCCGCCTTTTTCATCGCGGGGGCAATCGCCG
>JAHJXP010000100.1 GCA_018827585.1 Pseudomonadota bacterium
GGAGGAACATCACGGCGAAACCGGCGATCAGAAACACGGCCGCCAGGAGAATGTCGTTTTCCCCCGCCATTGCCAGATCCCCCATCAGCCAGAAGATGACGCTGTGTATCTGCTCCCCACTGGTGATGGAGACGAGAAACATGATGAGCGCCGAGAAAAAGACGTTGACGATGATACCGGCCAGCAAGGTGCGGTTCGACCTTAGCCGTTCGCCGGTCGCACCAGCCAGCCCCCATACGAGCAGTATGGAGAGGAGCCCGCCGGCGAAGGCCAGACCGGAGATGCCGAAGGGAAGGGAGCCGAGGCCGGTGACAATCGCGATGATGGCGCCCACGGCGGCGCCGCCGGAAACGCCGAGAACATAGGGATCGGCCAGCGGGTTGCGCAACAGGGCCTGAAAGACGACCCCGGCGCACGACAGGGCTGCGCCGACCAGGCCTGCCAGGAGTATCCTGGGGATCCGGATCGAAAAAAGGATCGTCCGCTCCGCCCCGGTCAGTGGATCGGATACGCCGGGGAAACGGACGGCAGCGAGCATACCCTTGAAGACGACGGCAATCCCGATCGGAGCGGGACCCGCCACAAGTGAAAGGGCAGAAACGCCGGCCAGAAAAGCCAGCAATAAAAGACAAACCCTGAATATTCTGATCAGGGTCAGATGGGGCGCCGGATGGGTCAAGATCTTCCTCCCGCGAGAATGCGTCCGGTGGATTGGTCTTCCGGCTTCGGGCCGCCTACTCGCCCGCCTTCCCCTCACGATTCCCTCGCGAGAGTGGCTTTTCGGGCTTTCGTTCCCTTCACGGCTGCGGGGCAGCGGGGGAATCTCACCCCCCTTCCACACATCCACCTCGATCTTTTATGACAAGGACAGTTATAAAAGAAGCTGCGGTTTGTCAAACCGCATTTTTCGGAATTTCAGATAAGGCTCTCGTCAAATGTGACGCTGCAGATTTCTTCAGGAAAGACGGGCTCTTCAGGGAATTTCTGCCTGATCCTGACTTCTCTTTTCAATCTGTCTTATAAGATCGTTGAAAAGGAACTGGTGAAAAGGCAAAAAGGCGTACCAATACACCTTTCCGAAAAAGTTTTGCGGCTGATAATAGGCAATGATGGAAAGCCTTCTTTGGCGACCCTCGTCCTGGATCTTGAATTCCAGCCAGGCCTTTCCCGGCAGTTTCATTTCCGCGCGGAGGAGGAGGCGGCAATTTTTTTGCAGGTCCTCAACCCGCCAGTAATCGATGACGTCATTGATTCTCAGGGTGGATTGGCTCTTTCTCCCCCGCGTTGCTCCGACCCCCAGCAGGAGCTTGTCGATCGTGCCGCGCAGTCGCCATACCCAGTTGTTCGAAAACCAGCCTTCTTTTCCGCCGATTGCGCAGATGCACCTGAAAAGTGCGGCGGCGTCCTTCGGGGTCGGCAGGGAATAGGTGTTCGTATAGCGCGGGCCGTCCTTGAGTTCGTAGAGCTTCAGCGCCAATTCATGAGCGGGCGGGTAGGCGTCGGACCAGCGGGTATGGATCCTGTCCTGTTCTTCCCGGTTCATCGCCCGGATGATGGCCTCCTTGTAGGTCAATGGAGTAAAAGGCAGGTATTGCCGGATCGTGTTGTCCTGACATACCACCTCGTTTTTCAGTCCTTCTATCAGGGCCCGGGTGATCGGCGCGGGCACCGGAGTGAAGAAAGCCCCGGTGTAGGAATAGAGCGGAAGAAAAGAGAAGAAGGGGATGAAGAGTCTCTTCCGGTTGAGCAATTCGGCTCTGATCTTCAACATGTCGTAATAACTCAACACGTCGCTCCCCCCGATGTCGAAGGACGCCCCGGAGGTTTCGGTAATTTCCAGCACGCCGACGAGATATTTAATCACGTCGCGGATGGCGATGGGCTGGCATTTCGTCATTGCCCAGCGGGGAATAAAGATTACCGGGAGTTTTCTGACGAGATTCTGAATGATCTCGTAGGAGGCGCTCCCTGAACCGATAATGACGGCCGCCCGCAGCGCAGTGACGGGAACTTCCCCTTTACTCAGCTCTTGAGCGACCTGGATGCGGCTTTGCAGATGGGAAGAAAGTTCCGACCGGGTGTCGCCGAGACCGCCGAGGTAAATGATCCGCCTGATCCGGTTTTTCTCGGCGGCGATCCGGAAGTTGATGGCCGCCTGGATGTCCGCGGCGGCAAATTCCCTGCGTCCCAGAAGGAGGGAATGGATGAGATAATATGCCGTATCGATGTCCTTGAGAGCGTCTTCAAGCTGATCCAGGTTGAGGGCGTCCGCGGCGACGATCTCCACGTCGGGCCACAACTCCTGATATGCCGGGGAAGGGGCCCTGACCATGACCCTGACCTTGTATCCCCTGGCCAGAAGTTCGGGGACCAATCGCCCGCCGATATAGCCGGAGGCGCCGGTCACCAGGATCTTCCCCATTCCCGTCAACGGCCTGGACGGCAAGTCATGGCAGAAAAGGTCGGTTTCTTCCCGCGGCGGCAAAGGTGGGCTTTCGGATGGTGGTGAATTTATTTGCATCTCTGCTGACTTTACTGCGAGGGCGTCGGCCCGCCCGGCAATTGCCGCTCATCGCGGTAGAGAGAGTTCTTTACGATGTAGTGGCGGACATCTTCAGTGACCAGGTAGCGGATGCCTGCCGATTCCTTCGCCCGCCGCCTGATGTTGCTGGAGGAGATGTCCAGGAAGGTGACCTCGCGGAAGTAGATCGTGTGTCCCGTCGGTCCGAGGAATCCCTGCTCCCGCTTGTTGTAGACGAAACGGGAGGCCAACTCCGGCCCGATGATCGTCTCCAGCCCCTGGTTGGAGTAGCCCGGTCTGGTCATGACGGCGAAGTGGCACAGCAGGAGCAGCCTTTCCCACTCCTTCCAGGTCCGGATCGCATGAAAGGCGTCCTGGCCGAGGATGAAGTAGAGAGCGAGGTTTTCCAGCCGGTACTTGTCGAGGATGTATTCCACCGTCTCGACGGAGTAGGATGTGCCGTCGCGCCGGTTCTCCACATCGGAGAAGGAGAAGGCCTGATTCCCTTCGATGGCCATGCGGATCATCTGCTCGCGGTGGTAGAAGGGGGTGATGGCGGCTTCGATCTTATGCGGCGGTCGCGATGCGGGAACGAAGACGATCCGGTTGAGGTCGAAGATTTCCAGCATTTCCTCGGCGCACCGCAGATGGCCGAGGTGAATCGGATCGAATGTCCCCCCGAACAAACCCCATTTCATGTTCTCACGCCCTCGTAGAAAGTCTTAAAAGTCTCGAAAATGGGACGGCTTCGTAAAAAAGTCCGCAGGCAAGGCGCGCGAATTCGAAGAATCAGCGGAGCTAATCCCGAGGAATGAGGCGTACCTTGGCGTACGCCGCAATAAGCCTGCCCCTGCGAAAGCAGGGGAGGGATGAAGCGCAACGCAGCATCCGGGCTTTTTCCGAAGTCGTCATGTTCTCACCTGTCCGTTTCCGTATATGATGAATTTTGTCGTGGTCAGCTCTTCAAGTCCCATCGGCCCGAAGGCGTGCAATTTCGTCGTGCTGATGCCGATCTCAGCCCCCAGCCCCAGCTCGAACCCGTCGCTGAAGCGGGTGGAGGCGTTGACGAGGACCGTGGAGGAATTGACCTCGGCAAGGAAGCGCTGTGCCCGTTCGTAGCTGCGGGTGACGATCGCCTCGGTATGGAGGGAGCCGTACTTTTCGATGTGGGCGACCGCCTCGTCCATGTCCCGGACCACACGGACAGCCAGGACAAGATCGAGGTATTCTGCATACCAGTCCGCCTCCGTCGCCGCCTCCGCATCCGGCAGAATCTCCCGCGTCTTTTCGCAGCCCCGTAGGGCCACGCCGGCCTTCCTCAGCTCGCCTGCCGCGGCCGGCAGGAACCCACCGGCTATGTCCTCATGGACCAAGAGCGTTTCCATCGCGTTGCAGACCCCCGGCCGCTGTGTCTTGGCGTTCAGGCAGATCCGGACGGCCATGTCAAGGTCGGCGCCGGCGTCTACGAAGACGTGGCAGACCCCCTTGTAGTGTTTGATGACAGGGATCCGCGAATCCCGGACCACGGCGCGGATCAGTTCTTCTCCGCCCCTGGGGATGATCACGTCGATGAACTCCTCCAACTGGAGCATCTCATGGACGGCCTCCCGGTCGGTTATGGGGACGACCTGGATCGCCGCCTCGGGGAGCGAGAGGTTCAGGAGAACCCCCTGAAGGACCTTGGCGATGGCGAGATTGGACTGGATCGCCTCGGAGCCGCCGCGGAGGATGACGGCATTGCCCGACTTGAGGCAGAGGGCGGCCGCGTCCGCCGTGACGTTCGGACGGGATTCGTAGATGATGCCGATCACCCCGAGCGGGATACGCATCCGGCCGACGACGAGACCGTTGGGCCGCCGCCACATGGACGTGATTTTTCCCACCGGATCGGGGAGGGCGGCGATCTCGGAGAGGCCCGCGGAAATCCCCCGGATCGTCCCTTCGTTCAGCGCAAGCCGGTCGATCATCGCCGGGGAAAGACCGAGTTCGCGGGCCTTCTCCAGGTCCCTCCCGTTTTCCCGGATGATCATATCGCGGTTCTCGACCAGGGCGCCGGCCATCGCGACGAGCGCCCTGGTCTTGGCTTCCGAGGAGAGCCGTGCCAGGGCGGCGGAAGCCCTCCTGGCCTTTTGGCCCATTTCCACTATCTGCAACCGGATTTCCGCCATCTTTCCAGTCCTTCCCCGGCAGCGAGGGCGAGTTTGCCCTTGCCGGCCCCGTCATCATCGACGTTGACAAATCCGCTGATATTCAGATATGACAACTTCGCGAAAAGTCCCTAAAGCTGTCACTCCAGTGTAAACCGGTGTCGTCAAAGACGGACGAGCGTAATTTACAGGACGCGTCCGGCCGTGTCAAGGCCATTTGCCGCTATTCTCGCCGATTCCCGGCCTGCGGCGCGTCTCCCTTCTGGGGCATTCACCACGGCGGGCGTAAGGAAAACGAGCATGGTTAACATCCGCATCAGGGCAGGGCAGAGGGCCTATGACCTCATCAGGGCCGGCGGTTTCAGCCTGGATGAGATTTCGACCTATTTCGGACCGGCGGGCGGCCCCCGCTGGCTCATTGCGAGCGGGTTCGATCTCTCTCTGCTCGGCGAGGGTCTCCTCGGCAAGAAGCGCCCGGTGTGGCTGACCGGCGCCTCGGCCGGCGCGTGGCGTTTCGCCGCCTGGCTTCAGCCGGAGGCCGTCAAGAGCTACCGCGCCCTCATCGACGCCTACATCGAAACCACCTACGGCAGGAAGGACACCCCCGGGACGATCCTCCAGTCTCTCAACGCCATCGTCAACGCCTATATCGAGGACGACGCCCTTTCCTTCGCCCTGGCCCACAAGAGGTACAGGCTGGTGATCCTGACCTCTCTGGTCCGGAATCTGGCGGCTTCCGAACGGCGGTGGGTGCAGAAGACGGGTTTCCTCCTGAGCTTCCTGGCCAACGCCGTCCGCCCCTCGCTCATCCACCGCTTCGCCGAACGGATCGTCTTCTATTACGGTCCCCACCCCCCCGATTTCTGCCTGCGGAAGGGGTTCCGCGGCCGCTTTTTTGCGCTCAGCGAGGTGAATTTCAAATCCGCCATCGTCGCCTCCGGGGCGATCCCCGTTGCGGTCGCCGGCGTCCGGGACATCTTCGGCGCCCCATACGGGCTCTACCGCGACGGGGGGCTCATCGACTACCACATCAGCCAGGACTATTCGACCCGGGACCGGGGCTTGATCCTTTTTTTCCACCACCAGGAGCGGATCATCCCCGGCTGGATGGATAAGAGACTCAAGCGGCGGAGGCCGCCGGCGCAGTTTCTCGATTCCGTCGTGATGGTCTATCCTTCGGAGGAATTCGTGGCGGGGCTTCCCGACGGCCGGATACCGGACCGGGGCGACTTCAAGACCTTCATCGACGACCCGGCAACGAGGATTGCAAACTGGCGGCGGACGGTGGAATTGGCCGAGCCGCTGGGCGAGGAGTTCCTGGAACTGGTCGCGAGCGGCCGTCTGAAGGATCGCGTGGAAAAGTTGTGAAACTCTCTCCCTTTGCTCAGGGGAAATCGAATTCCGTCCTCCCGTTTTTCCCGATCCGATCCCCGGTTGACGCCGCCGGTTCTCCGTTGTAAGAGGGGGGCGAAGGGGTGTTATCATGAAGGGCGTCGATGCGGACCGCCGGGTCGAATATCTCAAGCGGATCCTGAAGCGGTGCGTCCTCTGCCCGCAGAGGTGCCGGGTGGACCGGACGGCCGGCGAGAGGGGGTTCTGCCGCCTCGCCGCGGGTATGGTCATCAGTTCGGCGCTTGCCCA
>JAHJXP010000101.1 GCA_018827585.1 Pseudomonadota bacterium
CAGATAGGATGATCCTACGATTTCTGAGGCGAATCATCGGCAATCAAATAGGTCCACAAAATGCCCAAACTTGGTTGTCGCTGGCGCTACCAATCCTTCAACAGGCACATCCCAATCTCACGTTACGTGAATTGGACCACGAAATATGGAAATATGAGAAATCAATGGCGTAAAAGTCAAGACAGTCGACTCGTTGCACTTGCGGCTGATTTTTGTGTTGGCAATAGAAACGATGAACCAAGAAATCTATAAAGCCTTTAATGATGAGTTATTCACTCGCCTCGAAAAGAATACATTCACCACAGAGGATTCCGTCCGTTACACCTTCTTTGCAAGTCTCTTGAAACATACGGCTCTTGCTACACATGACATAGTTTTGGAGTGCCCTCATAATACGTTTGATGGTGCAAAAATCGACACCTACCTTCCAGACTATGACGGACGTGAAGTCATTATTGAGTTTAAGTACGATAGAGCGATACCAAGCGGCAAGAATTCACCCCGGCCCCAGAAAGCAGGCAAACATTTCAACGACATTAATCGATTGTTAAGCTTTAAAACATCTTTGCCAGCCATGCGCCTCTTTATATACCTTACGGATGATGAAATGGCCTCCTATATGCGCAATCCAAGCAACAACTTGGTTGAGATCTTCGATCTCAAACCAGGTAATCAAATAAACCTTGATCAATTGTTCTTCAACAACAAATCGGCAACTTTCCAGAAAGAAGCAGGGGAAGCCTTCAAGGCAAGTATACGTTGCGAATGGTCTGGCACACTGCCAAGGAATCACGAATTACGCATCTTCCGAATAGATAAGTGATTCGCTAATAAATGGGGCTCCCGGTGACCCGGGTTGCTTGCAGCCTTCAAACCGTAATTCGCACCCTTCATCTTGGGGCGGTGGCGAGGGTTAGCATCGACGAAGACCCGTTTCCTGCGTCGCTGATATGAGTTCATGGAATCATGGAACCCTTGCCGAGGGGAAAGAGGGGATAAGATGGCTGGACCGTTGAAGGGGTTGAAGATCCTCGATTTCACGACGCTGCTGCCGGGGCCGTACGCGACGATGACGCTGGCGGACCTCGGGGCGGACGTCTTGCGCGTTATTTCCGGCTCCCGGCCGGACCTGGCCGCCTTCATGCCCCCCTTCCTGCCGGGGACCGATCTCTCCTGCGCTGCGGCCTACCTCGGCCGGGGGAAGCGCTGCGTGGCCCTGAACCTCAAAGACCCGCGGGCCGGCGTGATAGTCAGGAGGCTCGTCGCGGTTTACGACATCGTCATCGAGCAGTTCCGCCCCGGCGTCATGGCCAAATTCGGCCTCGACTACGAAACGCTCCGGGAAACGAATCCCGCGCTGATCTACTGCTCGCTCACCGGCTACGGCCAGACCGGCCCCATGAAGGACCGGGCGGGCCACGACATCAACTACCTCGCCCGCTCCGGGGTCATGGCCTACTCGGGGCGGAAGGACTCCGGCCCCTGCCTCACCGGGATGCAGATCGCCGACGTCGCCTCGGGGTCGAACCATGCCGTCATCGGCATCCTGGCCGCCATCGTCCACCGGCGGCAAACCAGCGAGGGACAACACGTTGACGTCTCGATGACCGACGGCGTTATCGCCTTCAACGCCTTCGCCGGTACGGCGTTTCTCGCGGACGGGTCGGAGATCGGCCGGGAGGAGGGGTTTTTGAACGGTGGTTCGCTTTACGACTTTTACGAAACGAAGGACGGCGCGTACCTGAGCTTCGGCGGCCTGGAGCCCCAGTTTTTCGCCGCCTTCTGTGAAACCATCGGACGTCCCGACCTGATTGCCGGCAGCGTCGCCCCCCCGGATCTTCCCCGCGTCAAGGAGGAGGTTCGCCGGATCCTCAAGGGGAAGACGCGGGAGGAATGGATGGCCCTCTTCGGGAAGGTGGACGCCTGCGTGGAACCGGTGCTGTCGCTTGGCGAGGCCCTCGGCGATCCGCATGTCTCGGCGCGGGATCTGATCGTGGAGATCGATCTGCCCGGGGGCGGCAAGGTGAAGCAGCTCGGCCACCCGATCCGCTACTCGGCCACCCCGCC
>JAHJXP010000102.1 GCA_018827585.1 Pseudomonadota bacterium
GGCAACAATAAATGGATTCTCGACCCGGATCATTATCTGGAACTGATTCAGCAGCGCCCGATGGCTTTCAACAGCGCAAGACCCATTCGGCAATGGCGAAAGAGCTGGTCTCAGGCCCTGCACACGCTGCTGGAGAGATTTTGCCGCGCACAGGGGGAGACAAAAGGCATCAAGGATTTCATTGCCGTTTGATGTTCTACAGGGATTATGCGGCCGGCGAGATTGAAGCCGCCGCTGAGCTGGTCATAGAGAATAACATCAGCGCCAGCGATGGGGTGCGTCACCTTCTTGCTTACGCCGGCGGCGCCGACGTGACCATCGCCCCCTTTTCAGGCTATCATTTGTCCGGAAGTCGGGATATAACGCGTTTCAGCGCGGAGCGCATGATCCCGGCGATCAGTTCTTGATAGGGCATTCCCGCCAGCCCGCAGAGGATCGGGAGGTCCGAGTGTTCGGGACGGAGCCCCGCCAGGGGATTCACCTCCATGAACTGCGGCGTCCCGTTTGCGTCGGCCCGCAGGTCGATCCTCCCCCCGTCGCGGCAGCCGAGGCCCCGCCAGGCGGCGAGCGCCGTTTCTTGCGCCAGCCGCGCCGTCTTGTCCGTGGCGAGGCGGTATTCGATCCGCCCGTGCCAGTTCTCCTTGTTGGCGTAGGAGTAGACTCCCCGCTCGGCCTCCTGTGTGAGACGGACCTCGATCACCCCCGGGGAAAAGGCCTCCGTGCCGGTCCCGATGATCCCGACGGTGAATTCCCGGCCGGGCAAAAATTCCTCGATGAGAACCGGCTGGCGGAAAGTCGCGAGCAGCGAAAGGCAGATGCGCTCCAGTTCCGCCGTATCCGCGATCTTCGAGGCGGCGGTTACCCCTTTGCCGGTCCCTTCCGCGACCGGTTTGGCAAAAAGCGGGAAGGAAAGCCCGACGCGCGCGATCTCCTCCGGCGATTCGACGACGACGAAATCCGGCGTCGGGATCCCGAGGTCGCGGATCACGCGCTTGGTCATCCCCTTATGGAGGGCCAGCGCCAGGACGAGCGGGTCGGAAAAGGCATAAGGGATATCGTAGGCGTCCAGGAGAGCCGGAACCTGCGCCTCGCGGCCGAAGCCCCTGAGCCCCTCGGCGATATTGAAGACGAGGTCCCACCTCTCGCCTGCGACCAGCCGCTTCGCCAGCGCCAGGATGTGGCCGATCCGGTCGGTCTCGTACCCGAGTTCCCGCAGCGCCTCTTCGATCGCCTCGATCGTTCGCGGGTGGTCGAACTCCGCCGTCTCTACCTCGCCGTACCCCTCGGCGAGGTAGTCATCCCTTAGGTCGTATGTGATGCCGATCTTCACGTTCATTCCCGATATTTTGTATGAAAATCACCCCCTCCCTGTATCCCTCCCCCTCGCCGGGGGAGGGAGGGGTGGGGGTGATTTTCATCCTTCGTTGTGCCCACCCCGGGCATGGGGGTTAGTGGATGACGCCGTCCGCGGGCGGGGAATCCGGGTAGCGGAATAGTTTCCCCTCGTAGTTGCGCAGGAGCAGATCGCCGTTCTCCTGTCCCACCAAGGACTCGGGCAGGAGCGGGATCTTGCCGCCGCCGCCGGGGGCGTCGATCACATAGGTGGGCACCGCGTAGCCGGTGGTGAATCCCCTGAGTCCCCGGATCACCTCCAGCCCCTTCGCGACCGGGGTCCGGAAGTGGGAGGAGCCGGGGATCGGGTCGCACTGGTAGAGATAGTAGGGCTTGACCCGGATCTTCAGCAGGCCGTGGACGAGGCGTTTCATCGTCTCCACGTCGTCGTTGATTCCGGCCAGGAGCACCGTCTGGCTGCCGAGAGGGATTCCCGCGTCGGCCAGCCTCACGCAGGCCCGGGCCGCCTCCGGGGTCAGCTCGTCGGGATGGGCCGCATGGATGCTGATCCACAGGGGATGGTAGCGTTTGAACATCCGGACCAGGGCGGGGGTGATCCGCTGCGGGAGGACGACCGGCGCTTTGGTGCCGATCCGGATGAGCTCCACATGGGGGATCCGCCGCAGGCGTGCGAGCAGCCATTCGAGCCTGTCGTCGGAAAGGGTCAGGGGGTCGCCGCCGGAAAGGAGGACGTCTCTGATCTCCGGGTGCGACGCGATGTACGCGAGGCCGTTTTCCCACTGCGCGGCGCTCTGGCAATGGTTGCCGTGGTGGCCGACCATCCTTGAGCGGGTGCAGTACCGGCAGTAGGTCGAGCAGATGCCCGTCACCAAAAACAGGACGCGGTCCGGGTAGCGATGGACGATCCCGGGGACCGGGCTGTCTTCATCCTCGTGAAGCGGGTCGTCCGCCTCGCCGCCGCCGCGGAAATGCTCGTGCACGGTCGGGACGACCGTCCGGCGCAGGGCATGGCGCGGGTCCCACGGATCGAGCAGGCTCATGTAGTAGGGGGTGATCGCCAGCGGCAGGGCGGCGGCCGATCCGCTCAGCGCGTGGCGCTCATCCTCCGACAGGCGGATCATCCTGCCTAAGGTCACCAGATCGCAGATGCGGTTGCGGAGCTGCCAGCGCCAGTCGTTCCATTCCTTGAGGGTGGTGCGCGGGAAAAAACGCTTCCGGAAGGCCATCACCCGGCTGTTGCGGGGAACGGCAAACCCGGGGACCGGCTTTACCGGGACCGGGGCGGGAGTTTGAAGGGTGTTCAGGGGTGTGTCAAAATCATTATTGTACTGTTTCGGACCGACAGAGCCGGTCAAACGACCTGGAGGTTCCGCCTCCTCGACGAAAAGCGTCTCGCTATCCATTATTCGTGCCTCCTTAAAAGACTGTTTTTAGAGTTCAAAAGGGGGATCAGCCCTCCATTGTGAAAAAATCATCAACCCCGCGGGCTGCGTCCGTACGCGAAGCCCGCTGTCCCTTCGGTCCGGTTGATTTTCGCCGTCGCTTTACTCCTGTTGAGCAGAATAGTCAATGCCAAATCCTTACTTGACGATATAGCTCCTGACGGTGACGGTCTCCCTGCCGTTCTCGTCCTTTGCCAGGGGGCCGGTCACTTCCACCTGGCGATGGAGCAGGTTCAGGAGTTCCTTTCCCTTCCTGTTGCTGCCGATGCGATATTCTTTTTCGTCCGCCGTGGCCAGCGCCGCTGCGATCAGTTCGTGGCGCTCGTTCCAGTCAGCCGGGATGATGATCCCGGTCAGGGTGGCCGGCTTTGCCTTTTTAGGAGCCATCTAACTTCTTCCTCCACCCCTTTACTAAGAAAGATCCGTGCCGTAATTACAACAAGCAGATATTATTGATGAATAACCACATGAGGTCGCCCCTGACAGGAACCGCCAGTTCTCATTCATAAACGTAATATGGCCCGTTTCAGGAAAATAACGGTATGTATCAGTGTCAATATATTGAAATAATAGATGGATTATACAATCGGAACCGCAGATGCCGATAAAGGGAAGGCAGGAACCAATAGTTCCGAAACGGGGAAAATTGAGCACGACCTTGATTCCGTCTTTCTCAGTAACGGCATGGCGCTCGCGAGACGCTCCGAAGCGCATGGTTGATGGGCTTTCGGTTGGCGCTCAAGTTGAGCGTTGACACTGAAATCACCTGCGCGCCGGGGCCGATATCATCATCCTGAAGGCAACAAGCCCTATTTCAGGCGGACTCTGTCACGGACGAGTGGAAAAGATTACGGCGGTAGAACGCCAGTTCGGCGATGGACGCCTGAAGATCGTAATAGGCGTCATGGCGCTTGCCCGCAACGGGCAGTACGGCCTCCGGGAAATAGCGGCGGATCATCTCCGGATTTTCCTTGTCGAATTCTGCGGCGGGGCGGATTTGCTTCCATTCGAGCTTGAAGGCCGTTACATCAAGATGTCGGTAGTGCAAACGGTTCAGGAACCGGGGCAGGAAACGCCGGACAAGCCACCAGTCTTCATGGATGCTGTTTCCGGCCAGCACAGGGCGTTGATCCTCCCGCTTGGCAGGAGGACCGGCGGCGGTGTCCACATAGGCGGCGAGGCTTGTGTCCGCCGCGAGAAGATCCACCGCCTCCGGCGACCGGCAGGCCTGCACCAATTCAGGGAGATTCTCTTCCACCCACGGACTGAGCGTTTCCCCTTCCCGGAGCCGGATCGGGAGCCGCACATCGCGCTCTGGCGGCAGCACGCGCTGCAATGAGGCGTCGGTGATCAGGGCTGCAACCTGCAGCAGTCCCGCTTTATCGAGTTCAAGAGTGGAGTACTCCGTGTCGAACCAGACATATAAAGGGGTCTTTCCTGGCATGGCTTTCCTCATTTCGGTGTTCTGTTTCCAGGCGGGATGGGCCCCGGTCTTCATGAAGGATCGAAGGCCGTCTTCCTCAGAAGTTGGGGTCCATGTCGAACTTCTTCACCCCGCCGGGGATGTTGGCGGCATCCACCGTCTGGGCGTTCTCGGGCGTCGTCCCTTCGAGGAAGCTCTCGAAGATCGCCCCCCGGGTCGAGGGACCGGCCGGCGCGCCGGTCTTCGGATCCACCTTGACGAAGACGATCCCCTCCGGGACGGTGAAGGCCTCGACCGGCTGCCCCTGGAGGGCCTTTTCCGCGAAATATAGCCAGATCGGGGCCGCGGCGCGGCCGCCCACCTCGTGTTTGCCGAGGGTGCGCTCCTGGTCGAAGCCCACCCAAACGCCGGCGACCATCGACGGCGTAAAACCGAGGAACCAGGCGTCGCGCACGTCGTCGGTCGTACCGGTCTTGCCGGCGACCGGCCGGCCCAGTTTCTTCACCCTCTGTCCAGTTCCGCTCTCGACGACATCCTGCATGATGTAGCTCGTCATGAAGGCGATCCGCGGATCGATCACCTGCTCGATCCGCGGCTGTGTCTCCTCGAAGACATGCCCGGTCCGATCGACGATCTTCCGGATGAAGAACGGCTGAACTCGCTTTCCCTCGTTGGCCAGGACCCCGTAGGCCCGGACCAGCTCCTGGAGGGTGACCCCCGAAGTGCCCAGGGCGATCGAGAGATCCCGGGAGATGGGGGAGGCGATCCCCATGTTGGCCGCGTAGGACGTGGCGTAATCCACGCCGATCTCTTCGAGGACCTTGATCGTGATGATGTTCCGGGAGTGGATCAGGGCATTGTGCAGCGTGGTCGGCCCGAGGAATTTTTCGTCGAAGTTCTGCGGCTTCCAGACCCCGTCGGGCTTCGCGGGATCGGGGTAGAAGATGGGGGAATCCACGATCACCGTCGCCGGGGTCATCCCCTTGTCGAAGGCCGCCGTATAGATCAGCGGTTTGAAGGCCGAGCCGGGCTGCCGCCGGGACTGGGTCGCCCGGTTGAATTCACTCCGGTTGAAGTCACGTCCGCCGACCATCGCCTGGATGGCGCCGGTTCTTGCGTCCATGGCGAACAGTGCCCCCTGGACCTTCCTTTTTTCGTATCCCTGACGCTCTTCGAGCTCCCTGAGTCCCTGCTCGACGGCGTCGCGGGCGGCCTTCTGCATCTGGATGTTGAGGGTCGTGTGGACCTCGAGCCCCTCCTTGTACAGGACGTCGCTGCCGTATTTTTCCTGGATGTAGCGGCGGATGTTTTCGATGAAGTAGGGGGCGACCTTGTCCTTGGGCTTGATGGAGCGGAACTGGATCTTTGTGGCAAGGGCCCGGTCTTTTTGGGCTTTTGTGATGTAGCCGTCCTCCAGCATCCTTGTGAGGACATAGGCCTGCCGCTGGTAGGCCCTATCCGGGTGGAGATAGGGGGAGTAATTGCTGGGGGCCTTGGGGAGGCCGGCCAGCATGGCCGCTTCCGCAAGCGTCAGGCCGCTTGCGCTCTTGCCGAAATACCCCTGAGAGGCGGCCTCGATCCCGTAGGTCCCGTGGCCGAGATAGATATGATTCAGATAGAGGGAGAGGATCTCTTCCTTCGTCAGATACTTGTCGATCTTATAGGCCAGGAGCGCTTCCTTGATCTTCCTCACGTAGCTCTTTTCCGAAGAGAGATAGAGGGTCTTGGCGACCTGCTGGGTGATGGTGCTTCCCCCCTGGACTATCCGTCCCGCCTCGATATTCTTGAAGAAGGCCCGGAACATGCTCTGCATGTCGAACCCCCGGTGCTGGAAGAAGCGGGCGTCCTCGGCGGCCACGAACGCCTGGATCGCGATTTTGGGGATGTTCTCGTATTTGATCAGCTTCCGGTCTTCGAGGAAGAATTCGTCGATCAGTTCGTTGTTGTCCGCGTAGACCCGCGTGGTGATGCTGGGGCGGTAGTCCCGCAGGGCGGCGATGCTCGGGAGTTTCTTCAGGAAGAGATAATAGGCCATGCTGCCCCCCACCAGGGAGATCGAAAATAACAAAAGGAAGCCCACGACGGCGATGATCCCCCAAAGGGGGCGCCGTGAGGGTTTCCTTCTCCTCCGGTATGAGGGCTTCCTTGCGGTCATTGGCTGTCTTCCTCTGTCTCTTCCGGCGTCTCTGGAGTTTCTTCCGGGGCGGGCTTTTTTCTGCCGGCGAATTTTGCCACAAAAATGCTCACCTCGTAAAGAAGCATGAGGGGGACCGCCATCAGGATCTGGCTGAGGGCGTCGGGAGAGGGGGTCAGGATCGCGGCGACGATGAAGATGACCAGTATCGCGTAGCGTCTCTGTTTGGAGAGCATCTTTGCATTGACGACGCCTATCTTGGCCAGGAAGAAGATGAAGACCGGCATCTCGAAGCAGAGGCCGAAGGCCAGTAGGAACTTGAGCGTTAAATCGAGATATTCCCTGAAGGAGATCATCGGCTTTAGGAAATCCGTGGAAAAGCTCACGAAAAAACCGAACGCCGGGGGAAGGGCGATGAAATAGCCGAACAGGACGCCGCCGCCGAACAGGATCGTGGAGGAGAAGACGAAGGGGAGGAAGTATTTCTTCTCGTCCCGGTAAAGCCCTGGGGAGATGAATCTCCAGATCTCGAAGAGGGTGTAGGGGGCCGTTAGCAGCAGGGAGGCGAAAAAGGCGATCTTCATATGGATGAAAAAGGCCTCCGGGAGTCCTGTAAAGATGAGGGAACTTTGGGCCGGCAGGGCGTCGATAAGAGGCTTGGTGATCACTTTGAAGGACCAGTCTTTGAACAGGTAGCAGACGCCGAAACCGATGCCGACAGCGATCAGGATGCGGATCAGCCGCGTCTTGAGCTCCTCCAGGTGCGTGGTCAGGGACA
>JAHJXP010000103.1 GCA_018827585.1 Pseudomonadota bacterium
AGTTAACTTCGTTTTTTAACATTTGTAAGTAATAGTATTTATTAAACTAAAACAGTATTGAACAGGCTTTATTTGCAATAAGCGAATTGCGCTACGCGCAATTCCAACAATTAAATCAGGATTTGTTTGATCCAATACATCTGAAAGCCATTTTTTAAGATCATGATAATATTCAGAATCTTTCTTTCTATGAACAAAGGATGCCAATAAAAAATGGTTGTAAGTTGTTTTCATTTGATACCTCACAAGAATATCGATTCTCATCCTTCCTTGATGAAGATGTGCTTTTCTAGATATTGACGAACGGCACGAACGAAGGCATCTCCCTGTTCTAAAAGCGGCCCGACCTGTTCCGATGCAATTTCTTGATATTCCCGATAGTCTCCCCTTTGCCGCAGGTCAAAAGCCTTATGGATTGTGCGCCCCATCTGCTCCGGAAAAATTTTCTCGCCGATAAAACGTTTGTTGAAATATGAGAGAACACCGCTATGTTTGGACGAGGTATAAGGCTCATATATCAAAAGCCCCAGAATCGCGTAGAACATGCCGTAATAAACCCGGTTGATCACGGATCGCAGACTTTTCCCTCCGGCCAGCAAATAACGCGCTTCGTCCAAGCTTTCCTCCGCTTGGGTGAGCCGGTACAGGGATAAGGCTTTTTGCTTTGCCCTATCGGTCATAGAGACACTCCCTCTCGTTTGCACACTTTGTAAATTGGGGACTCCGATAAAGGGCCTTCCTCGACTTCTTTTTTCCCGAAGATGACGGCAGAGATAAAAGCATCATGGGCAAGGTTGATCTCAAAGATGATATCATCAATCTCGGAAGCGATGGACGAGTTGTATTCTGCCAGTTCAATCATGACATCAATATCTGAATCCGGCCTATCCAGACCCTTGATTTTTGAACCAAAGACGCGGAAATCGAGAACGTCATACTTCTGTAAAAGGGCATCTTTTAGGCTTTTAAGGGCAAGCGCCTCATTATCTTTTAATTTCAGAGCCATAACGATAACCTCTCTTAAACGTTGCAATGGACAGATGGTAACGGAAAGTGTTACTTTTTGCAAACGATAAACGGGTAACAACAAAGAAGACCGTCTTGACATTTTCCGACATAATCCGCGATTTTTTTCCGGGTTGCTGTCTTTAACGTCAAGTGATGCGCCGCGACTATGGCAGAATCAGTACGCTTTCCTTATAGGAAATGACCGGAATATTTCCCATGCGGAGATGATCATAGGTCAATCACCGCAATTTTTCAACACCATTTCGGCGATTTCCCCGTTTTGAGGATGCTTTCTGACAATGTTTATTGTCCGTCAATTATTGCGCAATTGACAGGCCCTGCCCCGTGCTTGACAGCGGGAAGGCGTTCCTCTATAAGACAATCAGGTTACGGGAAAGTGAAAAATCTTGCCGGAAGTCGGCAAGGCGTCACACGGGAATTCTGCATGGGAATCGCGTTTTCGGAAAGATTTATTCTGGCCTCCGCCTCGCCCCGCCGGATCGAGCTCCTGAGGCTCATGGGACTCGACTTCGAGGTCATGCCGAGCGGCGTTGACGAGCAGTTCCGCAAGGGAGAGACCCCCCGGGAACATGTCCTGCGGCTGGCCGAAGAGAAGGCCCTGGCCGTCGGCCACCGCCACCCCGACGCCTGGGTGCTGGGCGCCGACACGATCGTGATCGTCGCCGGAGAGGTCCTGGGAAAGCCGGGATCGGTCGCCGAGGCCCGGGAGATGTTGAAAAAACTGAGCGGCCGGGAGCACGAGGTCTTCACGGGCTTCAGCATCGTGCGCCCGGAGAAAGGGGTCCTGATCCGGGAGGTCGTCGAATCCTCGGTCCTTTTCAGGGAAATCGCCAGCGACGAGCTTGCGTGGTACTCCGGCTCGGAGGAGCCATACGACAAGGCAGGCGCCTACGCGGTCCAGGGGATGGGCGCTTTCTTCATCCGGGAGATCCGCGGCTCCTACACGAACGTCATGGGCCTTCCCCTCTGCGAGCTTGTCGACGCCCTGAAGCGGGCGGGCGCCATTTCTTTCAACGGAGACGGTCATGAGCGTCGTGGATAACATCAGGCTGGTCCGGGAGACAATGGCGGAGGCGTCCCGCCGGTCGGGACGCGACCCCGCGCGGGTGCGGCTGATGGCGGTGACCAAGACGGTGGACGACGACCGCATTATCGAGGCGATCCGTGCTGGCGTTGATATCGTCGGCGAGAACTACGTCCAGGAGGCAAAGCGCAAGATCTACAAGATGGGGAATCCATGCGAGTGGCACCTGATCGGCCGCCTCCAGACGAACAAGGCCAAGTACGCCGTCCGGCTCTTCGACATGATTCACTCCTCCGACCGGCTTGAGCTCGCCCAGGAGCTTGACCGGCGCGCCAGTGCCGCCGGACGGGTCATGAAGGTCCTCATCGAGGTCAATATCGGCGGTGAAGAAACAAAAAGCGGCATTCCGCTCGCAAGCGCCACGGACCTCGTCCGCGCGGTCGCGCCGCTGGAAAACCTCTCGATTCAGGGACTCATGACGATGCCTCCCTGGTTCAACGATCCGGAAGAGGCAAGGCCCTTCTTCCGCGCGCTCCGCGAGCTCCGGGACCGGATCATCGCGGAGAAGATCCCCCGCGTGGAGATGCGGGAACTCTCGATGGGGATGACCGGGGATTTCGCCGTCGCCATCGAGGAGGGGGCGACCATCGTCCGGATCGGCCGGGGGATCTTCGGCGAGCGCCAGGCCGGCTGACCCAAGATCCGGTTTCGGAGGGATTGCCGGCCCCGCCGTCTCCCGCAGGGGCTTGCGCAACCCGTTTAAGGGCATACGGCATCCGTCCCCGCGTGGCGGGAGACGGAAATGCCGGACAGAACGCTCGTTCAACCTGCAAAGGAGAATCGGCGATGAACACCTCCGCGTTTCGCAAAATCAGTTACGGCCTCTATGTGGTCACCTCCGGCAAAGAAGGGAGATTCAACGGCCAGATCGCCAATACGGTTTTTCAGGTGACCTCGGAGCCACCCACCCTGGCGGTCAGCATCAACAAACAGAACTTCACCCATGAGCACATCCGGGAGAGCCGGAAATTCGCTGCCTCCATCCTCTCCGAGACGACGCCGATGACGATGATCGGCCGGTTCGGCTTCAAGTGCGGCCGGGACATCAACAAGTTTGAAGGGATCAGCGTCCGCACGGGCAAGACTGGCGTCCCCGTCGTCACCGACCATGCAGTCGCCTTCGTCGAGGCGGAAGTGGTCGGCGAGCTGGACTGCGGCACCCATACGATTTTTCTCGGCCAGGTCGTGGAGTGCGACATCCTCGACTCCCAGGCAGAGCCGATGACCTACGCCTACTATCGCAGGGTCAAGGGGGGCAAGGCCCCAAAGACCGCCCCCACCTACCTGAAGGAAGAGCCCGCGCAGACGGCGGCGCCCGCCGCAAAGGCGGCTCGGTACACCTGTACGATCTGCGGCTACATCTACGACCCCCAAAAGGGCGACACGGAGGGGAAGATCGAACCGGGAACACGCTTCGAGGACCTCCCCGCGGACTGGGTCTGCCCCGTCTGCGGCGCAAAGAAGGACAAGTTCGTCAAGGAGGCCTGACAAGGCGTCCCGTACTTTTGTGAACTGCTGAGGGAGGCGATATGATTATCCGCTGCTGGGGTGCGCGGGGATCAATACCGGTGTCGGGAGGGGAATACCTGCGTTACGGCGGGGATACGCCCTGCATGGAAATCAGGAACGGAAACGACGCCGTCGTGATCATCGACGCCGGAACGGGCATACGCAAGCTGGGGAACAGGCTCATCGCCGAGTCGCGCCATGACTATGCGCTGCTGTTCACCCACGCCCACTGGGACCATATCATGGGATTCCCCTTCTTCAAACCCATCTACCTATCGAAGACCCGCATCGCGATGTTCGGATGTTCCTTCGCGCAGGCCTCCGTCCGCGAGATCATCTCCGGCATCATGAATCCTCCCAATTTCCCTGTCCATTTCGACGAAATCACGGCGGACATTCGCTATCAGGAATCCTGTGAAGGGACATTTACGATCGGAGGAATGACCATCGCCACGATCCCGCTGAGCCACCCCAACCAGGGGATCGGGTATCGGTTCGAGGAAGCGGGAAAATCCTTCGTCTTTCTGACCGACAACGAGCTTGGTTACCGTCATCCGGGCGGTATGGACTACGAAGATTACCGAGAGTTTGCCCGCGGGGCGGATCTCCTCATCCATGACGCCGAGTACCTCCCCGAAGAATATGATGAGA
>JAHJXP010000104.1 GCA_018827585.1 Pseudomonadota bacterium
CCCGCAGACGACCGTCAATGACGGGCGCTACCTGGAGCCAGATGGGCAGGAACTTGTTGTTTTCAATCCGGGCGGTCAGCAGCACTTCCTCGCCGGGAAACAGTTTTTTCTTGTCGGCCTTCAACCTGCACCGAATGCCGGCAAGGCTCAATCGGCTCCAACCCCTTGCGCCGGCGATCATGGCAAACACAAGCATACAGAAAACCGTCAGCGAAGTCTGATTATTCAGCAATGCAATAAACAGCACGACGCCGACGAGCAGCAGGATGATCGGCTCGACAAAAACCGAAGATCTCCGGTTTTCAATGTCACTGTCCGCCATCGGCATTACTCCACCGGCAGTGGAACGGGAATCTGTTTCAGAATCTGCTCGACGAACCGATCCGCCGTTTCCCCCCGCAGCAATTCGGCGTCCTTTAAAATGAGCCGGTGGGACAGGGCGGGAACCGCTATCGCCTTGATGTCATCCGGCAGCACGTAATCCCTCCCCCTCAAACCGGCCAGGGCCTGTCCCGCCCGCATCAGTGCCAGGGCGCCGCGGGGACTGGCACCGAAACGCAGCGAATCGTGGCGGCGGGTGGCCCCGGTGATATCCGCGATATACTCCCTTACGGCAGCGGACACCCGGATGCTTGCGCGCGCGCGCTGCAGCTCGCCGAGCTGTTCCAGCGTGGCGACGGCTTCCAGTTCCGGCAGCGGGTCGTTTTCCTGAAATCGTTCGAGGATTGCGATTTCTTCGCGCCTGTCCGGATATCCCAAGCACAACCGCAGCAGAAAGCGGTCCAGCTGGGCTTCCGGCAATGGGAAGGTCCCTTCCAGTTCGATGGGGTTTTGTGTCGCGATCACCAAAAACGGGACGGGCAGCCGCATGGTCTGCCCGTCGACGGTCACCTGGCGCTCCTCCATACTTTCCAGCAGGCTCGCCTGGGTCCTGGGAATCGTCCGGTTGATTTCATCGGCCAGCAGAATATTGGTCATCACGGGACCCGGCTGGAACTGAAATCGACCCTCCTGCTGGTTGTAAACGTTAAATCCGGTAATGTCGGACGGCAGCAGGTCCGGCGTGAACTGAACCCGCCTGAAGCGGCCGCTGATGCTTCTGGCCAGGGATTTGGCCATCAAAGTCTTGCCGACACCCGGAACATCTTCGAGCAACACATGACCATCGGCCAGAAGTGCCACCAAAAGAAGCTCCAGGCAGTCGCGTTTGCCGACGATCACCCGTGACATATTGGCGATGATGTTCTCACACAAGCTGAAATCCAAAGTGACTCCTCCTGTTTTCAATTTAATTTATTTGAACCTGCCTGATTTTGATCGAAAAATCCAGACAAATCGATTCGCCCGCTAAAACTTTTCAAACCGCCCTCTGCCCTTTGCCCCCTGCCGGCCTCGACCGCGACCCGAAAGTTTTCTCCCATTGCACCGCATCCTTTGCTTTTTTTCATAAGCCGTCGAGACAATAGACTATTTATTTCGATCTGGCATAGTAAGGACAACGCATGCACGACAACCGCCTGTTTGCGTCACAGGGTTTTGAGGGGACCACCACGCTTAAGATCGCCGGAGAGGCCGGGGGCACAAAACCGTTGCTCTATTACCATTTCAAAGGCAAAGACGAGCTGTTTACCCACTTTCTTCCCCCTACCATGCAGCATTCGGCGTTTTTTGTGGGCATCCAACCTTTCGATCCGAAATGAATGAGGTTCATCTTTCTCGGGACCCTGAATACTCCTGGAACGAATACATCCAGGCATAACGCTTTGAGAATTTGAAGAATCAGCGAAGCTAATTTGTGGCGTGCAGAGAAGGTCTGTCTGAATTATGCCGAAAAGCCCCTCGTAACAGGTGAAACAGCCTAAATCGGGTTGCTCAACCGGAAGATTGACCAACCAGATACACACCTTCCATCATCACCGATACCGTACCCATATTTTGTGGCCAAAATTCAATTGACACACATGATCATTCTTCCTATACTCCCATCGTGAAAAAGCATTGCCTTATCAATCAATTTGCGCGTAAGCGAGTACAACCGAGGAACCGGATGCGGGAAAACTGCACGTCCGGGTCTGTGCGGTGTGACGGGTAACCGGCATTCCTACCGTGGAGCAACATTAACGATACATCGAGAAAAGAGATATCATGTTTGGAGATAAGAGCAACACTTTTTCGATTTCTTGTATAGTGCTTGCAAGTGTCATTGTTATCGGATGTGGCGCAACTGTAGGGAACAAGGCGTTTACCTATAAAGAACCTGTCACAGATCCAGATATCTATGTTGATATTTATAATCCTGATAAGGCATGGCAGGGCACTACTTTGCTGGCTGACAACCATCGACTGGAACGGTCGAGGATCATTGAGTTGAATATGCAAGGGCAGATTGTCTGGGAATATGACCTTCCAGAATATTTGAAACAGTATACAAACCCCGGATTTGATGTTAAACGCCTACCGAACAACAACATTCTGTTCGTATTGCCTTTGAATGGTGTGTATGAGATCAGTCGATCCGGCGATATTGTCTGGTCCTACATGGATAGCAAGGTCTCCCATGATGCAGATCGTTTGCCAAATGGCAATACGCTTGTTGTTTTTGGTGGTGGGGATAGAATGAATGACCCGCAAGTCAAAGAAATCAATTCAAAAGGAGAGATTGTTTGGGCCTGGTATGCAAGAGATCACTTCAACAAGCCGCCCTATAAGGATATCTATGATGAGGGCTGGACTCATACAAATGCCGTCAGCAGATTACCGAATGACAATACACTGATTAGCCTAAGGAACTTCAACTTTGTGGTTGAAGTTGACCCCCGGGGGGCAGTTGTGAGGACAATCGGGGAAGGGATTTTTCATCGACAACACGACCCGGTAATGCTCCCGCATGGTAACATCCTGGTCGCAAATCACCAAAAACCTCACCGAGCAATAGAGGTTGACCTCAACACGGGTAAGATTGTTTGGCAATCTCCAGGGTTCGAACGGGATGCCACACCCGTAAGGGATGCCAACAGATTGCCAAATGGCAATACCCTAGTTACCGGCACTACAAAGATCATTGAATTCACTGCCGAAGGGGAGATCGTTTGGCAACTAAAACTCAAAGGCGTTTATTTCGCAAATCAGCGTAGTATGCGCGGATTAGGCTTTTACAAAGCTGAGAGGATTGCTCCGCAGTGATCATCGGCAGTTACTTATGAAGGACGAATGGGATCATAAGAAATGGCTCAGTTCTATTAAATGCCTAACAAATCACCCAAGCGGCTTAGTTCTGTCGCTCTGGGTCAATCATTCCAGTTGGTAATCCTCACTTCAATACCAAATCAGAACTTACGTATAGGTAGGTGAAATCGGCAATTGATGCTTTTCTGTACTCCGCAAATCATCCGCCCCACCTATGGGAAGTTCCTCGTCCCCGTGGCCAACGCCACCCCCTTTCTGATGCTCATGGGGCAGGTCGTCACGGGATGGCTCCTCCTCTGGCAGGCGGGCGTGGCCAAGGAGAAGCTGAACGCACCGGACGGCGACGGAGCGGATAAGCCTTTTGCGCTCTTCAGGCGCGATCCATGACACGCGAAGGTCATCGGAGGCAGCGTCAACGTTTTGTTTTTTCACGAAGACCTTACAGTTCTGCCTTCAGCGTATGAGCTGCGATGGTCTCGACAATCCGGGGCCACGCCCCACCGTGTGGGAGATCGTGGCCCATACCCTCTATCAACATCAGTTGAGCTCCGGGGATGGCTTTGGCGGTGTCCTTCCCCCCCTCCACCGGCACCAGAGGATCATCGGTTCCATGAATAACCAGTGTAGGCGCCTTCACTGAAGCAAGGTACGGCCTTCTGTTGACCTGCGTTAGGATGGCAACGAGTTGTCGAGCCATGCCTTGAGGGTAAAAGCAGCGGTCGAAGCTCTCGGCCATGATCCTGCGGGTCCATTTTTCATCGAGCGGGAAACCGGGGCCGGCAATGGTTTTAAAGACGCCGACCATGTGCTCGATGCTCGGCTCACGCTCCTTGGGAGGGGGGGCGAGCAGAACCCCCAGCACCTCTGGCTTCAGTTGTGGAAGCTCAGGATTGCCCGTACTGGAATAAATTGAGATCAAACTCAGGACGCGGGAAGGGTGCCGAATCGCGATTGTCTGGGCGATCATTCCCCCCATGGACATACCGCAGATGTGGGCCCTCCGGATTCCAAGAGCGTCCAGGAGACCTACCCCATCGTCAGCCATATCGTCCAGGGTGTAAGGCGGCTTAATTTTCTCGCCCTGCATGATTTTCCCGAAGGTTTCGATGAGGTTCGGAACGCCGGCTTCATCGAATTTGGTCGAGAGTCCGATATCCCGGTTATCAAATCGGATGACATAGTGACCGCGTTCTGCAAGGTCTTTGCAAAGGTCATCATCCCAATGGATCATCTGTCCGCCAAGCCCGATGATCAGAAGAAGCGGTCGGCCTGATGGGTTTCCGAACGTTTCATACTCAATTTGAATACCATTAGCCGTTACTCTCGACATTTCAGCGCCTCCCCGTTTCACGAAGACTTTTCCTTTTTCTCCGTGACGCAGTAGATTCCTTCTCCGGCCCTGGCCGGGCCGAAGCACTGGTTGTCCGAAATACAGGCGGATTTTGCAAGGTTCCCGGATTTCCACCGGTTGATCAGACCGGGCTCCCGGATCAGGGGGCGGCACAGGGAAATATAATCGGCCGTGCCTTCGGCGACGATTCTCTCGGCCATCTGAAACGAACGATTCCCCCCCACCAGAATCAGCGGAACGCCTGTCTGCTCTCTGAAGGCTTTCGCCTCCTGCCGGAAATAGGCTTCCTTCTCCTCGGAATGGATCCCCGTTCGGCTGGGGCTGAGTTTGGCGCTGGTCAAGAACCCGCCGCTCAGCTCGATTGCGTCTATGCCGCCTTTGGCCAGCATCCTCCCCACCTGGAGGGAATCTTCAAGGTCGAGGCCGTTATCGATAAAATCACGGCCGTTCAGCTTGACCAGTACCGGGTAGTCCGGTCCCACGGCGCCCCGGACGGCCCGGAGCACATCCATGAGGGCCCTGGCCCGGTTTTCGATGCTCCCCCCGTAGTCATCGGTGCGGCGGTTGAAGGCCGGCGAGAGGAACTGGCTCAACAGATACCCGTGGGCCGAATGGATCTGAACGCCGTCAAAGCCGGCTTTTTTCGCCCTTTCCGCCCCCTCGGCGAAGGCCCGGACGATCTGCCCGATCTCCTCTGCGGTCAGCTCCTTACGGGGAGATTTGGCGATTCCTTCAATGTTGGAAACCGCAAGGGGAGGGTGCCCGGTCAGTCTGGCATTGGCAAAAAAGCCGGCGTGGGCCAGTTGCAGTACTGTTTTGCCGTTGTTTTCATGAACCGCATCGGCCATGGCGGTCAGGCCAGGGACCAGATCGTCACTGTAGACCCCTAATTGCCGGGGTCCGGCCTGTCCGTCCCTGTGAACATAAGCGTGGCCCGAGATGATCAGTCCGATGCCGCCTCTGGCGAGAGCAACCATATAATCAATCAGCCTGGGCGTGGCGCTGCCGTCATCGCCGGCCATCCCTTCCCAGGTGGCCGACCGTACGAACCGGTTTGCCAGAACCATTCCATTGATTTGTGTTTCCTCAAAAAGATTTGCCATTTTCTCCTCCTGCTATCTGATCTTAACGACTTCGTAAAAAGTCAATTTCCCCCTCCCCCGGCGGGAGGGGATTAAGGGGAGGGGGAAATAACATCCGGAAATACGGTCACTTATCACCCCAACCCTTGCCCTCCCCCATCAAGGGGGAGGAGATTTTTTAACTTTTTACGAGACCATCAGAAATAATGCCAGTGAAGTTTTTCTTTTCATCTTCTTTTCCTCCTGATAAAGAGTGTGCGCATTTTACACCAACCCGGCTATTTTGACATCCATAACCTGAAAAATAGGCGACTTCTTCGACGACGGCGGATTCAATGGAACCAGCGCAAAGTGGCGGGGACAAAACCACAAGGAACGGCGTGACAAACGCCTGGGTAAAGGAATGGCGGGCGCTGGGGATCACCCTCCTGCTGGCCGGGGTGTCCGTCGCCCTGATGCTCCTACCGGGACCGGCGGGGCTCACGCCGGCCGGGCAGCGGGTGCTGGCGGTCGCGTTCCTCGCGATCGGCCTGTGGTGCACCGATGCGATCCCCGCGGCCGTCACTGGGATCGTGGTGGTCATCTCGCTGACCCTCTCCGGCGGTGTCCCGGGGCTAAGGGAGGCGCTGGTCGGCTTCGCCGAGCCGGTGGCCTACTTCCTGATCGGGGTCTTGACGATCGGGCTGGCGGTGTCGCAAAGCGGCCTCGCCAAGAGAGTCGCCCTCTTCTTTCTCCGGCGCTGTAACGGACGCTCGCGGGCCCTTTACCTGCAGATGCTGCTGTCCTTTCCGCTGCTGACGCTCCTGCTCCCCTCGGCAACGACCCGCACGGGGATCCTCATCCACGTCTACGAGCACGCGCTCGATCTGGGCGGAGTTCCCCGGGGCGCCCCCCTGGCCAAGGCGGTCATGCTGGCGCTCGGTTCGATCAACCGGCTGGCCTCCACCGTCATTTTGACGGGCGGGATCACCCCGGTCCTGGCGGCCTCGCTGATCGGCGGGATTTCCTGGAGTCGCTGGCTGGTGCTGATGATCGTCCCCTACGGGGCGCTGCTGGCCGTCGGCGCCTTGCTCATCTTCCGGTTTCATCGGAAAGGGTTCGCAAACCCCCTCGCCTGCCTTCCGGCCGCCGAACGGAAGCCCCTCTCCCCAAAGGAGATCCGGACACTCGTCATCACGCTCGGTGCCTCGCTTCTGTGGCTTACCGACGCGCTGCATCACTGGAACCCCGCCCTGCCGGCGATCCTGGCCTGGGGTTGCCTGATGATGCCGGGCATCGGGGTCCTCACCTGGCAGGATTTCGAGAAGAACTTCGGCTGGGCCAACTTTTTCGTCATGGCCTCTTCGCTGTCGCTGGCCCGCGCGCTTGCCGGCAGCGGGGCCAGTACCTGGGTCGCCGATGCCCTCGTCCGCGGCGCGCCAGTCTTCTCCCAAGAGCCCCTCCTGGTGCCGGTGCTGCTGCTCCTTGTCGCCGCGCCGCTGCGCCTGATCCTGCGCTGAGGCAATCGGCAAGGGACGTCGTCAAGGGCAATAGTTCATCACCGCCAACGGGGCGAAGATTGATCCGCTTCCCAATAATGGCGTGCCGCTTTTCCCTGCCAGCGGGGAAAATGGGGGCTTTGCGCCCCTTGACAGGGGCGGTAAAAAAGGTTAAGGAAAGCGCATTTTCCGCAGCAGCACAATTTTTTAGAGAGGCAAGGCCGGAAACGGCCTCCCGTGTGATTTGCAGCAGATTGGTTTCAAGGTTGGCCGAATCTTGACAAAGACAGGTGCTATACAGGCATTGCGGCCGCGACGCGGCGGCCGGCCGGAGTTGCTTTCCGACGGCGGCACGAAGGCCATCGTCCGGGAGATCGACCGCGCCCGCTCGGAGATCCTCGTCCAGGCCTATTCCTTCACCTCCGCCCCGATCGCCGAGGCGCTCCTGAAAGCCCACAGGCGAGGGGTCAAGGTCGCGGTGATCCTCGACAAGAGCCAGAAGACACAGAAGTACTCTTCGCTTACGTTTCTGACAAACGCCCGCATCCCGACCTACATCGACGACAAGCACGCCATCGCCCACAGCAAGATCATCGTCGTCGACCGCGAGGTCGTGATCACCGGCTCCTTCAACTTCACCAAGGCCGCCGAGGAGAAGAACGCGGAGAATCTTCTGATCATCCGGTCCAAGGAACTCGCCCGTCCATACCTTGAAAACTGGCGCCGCCACCGCGACCACTCCGGGGCATAGCCATTCCCGCAGACCGCTGCCGGCCTCTCCCCTGCAAGCCCCCGATGCCGGGGATGGGCGGGGTTTTATCCCCGCAAGGGAGGATGCCGGAAATCACGCCGAATAATTACGGAAAACGCCCCTCTTGACATATTGTCAGCGGCGGGATAGTTAATAAACAAGGGAGGAGATATGCTCAAGGCCAAAGACATCATGACCAGGGAAGTCATCACGGTTTATCCCGAGACGGAAATCGTTCAAGCCGCCAGATTGCTGCTCGATCGCCACATCAGCGGTCTGCCTGTGGTTGACGAAGATGGACATCTAAAGGGAATCATCTGCCAGTCCGATCTGATGGCCCAGCAAAGAAAGATCCCTCTGCCTTCCTTCTTCGTCCTGCTCGACAGCACGTTCTCTTTAACCTCCCCAAAAAACATCGAGAAAGAATTGACGAAAATGGCGGCCCTCAAAGTGAGCGAAGCCATGACCCCCGATCCCATTACGATTGACCCGGAAACCGGGCTGGAAGACATCGCCACGCTGATGGTGAAGAACCGCATCCACACCCTGCCCGTTTTGGATCAAGGCCGGCTGGTCGGCATCGTAGGTAAGGAGGATATTCTCCGCACCCTTATGTCCGATGAAAAAAGGTGATTCGGCCGGCGGAAAAGAAGGGGGGCAAGAAAACTATTTTTCAAAGGATCGAGGTTTGTAAAGGATGTCCGTCATCAAGAATCCCATCACCTCCCGGGAAAACCGGCTCCTCAAGGCCGGCTTCCGCCTTCTTCTGCTGGTCTGCGTCTTCTGCCTTCCGGCAATTGCAGGCATAGCCCGGGCTGCCGCTCCGCTCACGGAAATTACGGTCGTCTCGGACGACAATTACCCGCCTTACATCTTTCGCGATCATACTGGCCGTCTTCAGGGCATTCTGGTGGATGAATGGCGCCTCTGGGAACAAAAAACGGGGATCAGGGTGGACCTGCGGGGGATGGACTGGGACCAGGCCCAAAAGACGATGACCGAAGGCAAGGCCCAGGTGATCGATACGATCTTCTTTACGGAAGAAAGGGCCAAGAAACTCGATTACTCCGCCCCCTATGCCTCAATCGACGTTCCTATCTTCTTTCACAAGGATATCAGCGGGATCAAGGATGTCAACTCCCTGCACGGCTTCACCGTCGGCGTCAAGGCGGGCGACGCCGCCATCGATTTTTTAACGAGCCACGGCATCGACACCCTGCAGGAATACCCCAGCTACGAAAGCATCGTTCGGGCGGCCCAGGAGGATAAGATCAAGGTGTTCTGCATCGACGGCCCGCCCGCCCTCTACTTTCTCTACAAACTGAACCTCGAACAGGATTACCGGCAGACCGCTCCGCTGTACACCGGCCAGTTTCACCGGGCGGTTCCAAAAGGGAGAAAGGACCTCCTGACCGTCGTCGAGCAGGGCTTCGCGAAGATTTCCCGCCGGGAGCGCGCTCAGATCGAAAAGAGATGGCTCGGCGCGCCCATCTTCCTGCCCCATTATCTGCCATACGTCTTTTATGTCACAGGGGCGTTCGCCATCCTGGGCGTCATCCTCCTGCTCTGGAACCACACTCTCCGCCGAAAAGTAACCCAGAAAACAGCCCAGCTGCGCGAGACCATCGACGCCCTGCGGAAGAGCGAAGAGGAGCAGTGCCGGGACCGGGAGGACGCCGAGCGGCTGGCCGAGGAGATGGCAGTCATCGCCGAGATCGGCCGGGTGATCGGCTCCTCGCTGGACATCGACGAGGTGTACGAGCGGTTTGCCGCCGAGGTCCGAAAACTCATTCCCTTTGAAAGGCTCGCCATTAACCTGTGCAGTGTTCATGACGACACCCTCAGTATCGCCTATGTTTTCGGGTCGGATGTTTCCGGGCGTATGCGGGGGGATTCTCTTTCCCTGTCGGGGACGGTGAGTGGGGAGGTCATACGCACGAGGACCGGCTTGATCCTCAATCCCCAAAACGCTGACGAGGTCGTCGCCCAGTTCCCCGCTCTCTTACCCACATTTCAGGCTGGGCTGCGCTCGCTTCTGGGTGTCCCCCTGATCTCCCGGGATGAGGCGATCGGCGCCCTCCACTTCCGGTCGAAAACACCGAACGCCTACACCGAGCAGGACCTCCAGCTGGCGGAGAGGATAGGGGCGCAGATTGCCGGGGCGATCGCCAACGCGCAGCTCTTCGCCGACCGCAAGCGTATGGAGGAGGAGATCCGAGAGATGTCCTTCCGGGACCAGATGACGGAACTCTACAACCGGCGCGGGTTCACGACCCTTACGGAGCAGCAGCTCAAGGCCGCCAACAGGGCCAAAAGACCGATGCGGCTCACCTTCATCGATTGCGACGGCCTCAAAGGGATCAACGACACCCTGGGTCATGAAGAAGGGGACCGGGCCCTGATCGATACGGCGAATGTCCTCCGGCAGACGTTCCGGGAATCGGACATCCTTGCCCGCACCGGCGGGGATGAATTCGCCGTGCTTTCCATTGACGCTGCCGACATGAATCCGGAATCCTTTTCGAAGCGCCTGCAACGGAACATTGACAAGTTCAATGCCGGGGGGACCCGACCTTTCAAGCTCTCGATGAGCTGGGGCACCGCCGTCTATGATCCCGAATCCCCGCTTTCCCTGGACGAGCTCATGTCATCGGCCGACGGGCTGATGTATGCGCAAAAAAAGGCAAAATGCGCTATACGACGGCAAGACCCCCGGTAGCCGATACGCTCCCAGAGAGCTTTATCTTACTCCTTAAGCTTGGCAAATCGTCATTCCTGTGTAAGCAGGAATCCAGGATTTTCAGATATTCCCCTGATTCCGGGTCAAGCCCGGAACGACAGAAAGGGTTTTTTCAAAGCTCTTTCCCAGTGACGACCGTCGCAATTGTTTTGACTTTGACAGAAGCCTACTGGCAGGACCGGCGTTGCGTCTTCGACCTCAGGAGGCGCTTCTTTCGAAGCAGAATTTCCCGAGTGACTTCGGCGGCGTCAAGGGGTATTGCCCGGTGTAGCAGGCCAGGCAGAAGTTCTCCCGGGGCATCCCCGTGGCCTGGACCATCCCTTCGAGAGAGAGATAGTGCAGGCCGTCCAGGCCGATAAATGAGGCGATCTCCGCCTCGTCTTCCTTCTCGGCGGCGATCAGCTCTCCTTTCATCGAAAAGTCGATCCCGTAGGGGCAGGGGTGGCGCGTCGGCGGACAGCTCACCGCCATGTATATCTCCCTGGCGCCGCTCTCCCGCAGATGCCGGACGCGGTTTCTGCTCGTCGTCCCCCGGATGATCGAATCCTCGACGATCACAATCCGCCTGCCTTCGATGAGCGGCTGTACCGGGTTGAGCTTGACCCGGACGCCGAAATCCCGCATCGCCTGACTCGGCTGGATGAAGGTCCTCCCCACGTAATGGTTCCGGATCATCCCCATCTCGAAGGGGAGCCCGCTCTCCTCGGAATAGCCGAGGGCCGCGTAGTTTCCGGAGTCGGGGAAGGGCATGACGAAATCCGCGTCGGGTCTGTATTCCCGGGCAAGGGTGTGTCCCAGTCGTTTGCGGCAGAGGTAGACGTTCTGCCCGAAGATCTGGCTGTCGGGCCGGGCGAAGTAGATCAGCTCGAAGATGCAGTGGGCGGGCCTCTCCTCCGGGAATGGCGTCAGGCTGTGCAGCCCCGCCTCGTCGATGATGATGATCTCCCCGGGTTGGACATCCCGGAGGTACTTCGCCCCCACGAGGTCGAAGGCGCAGCTCTCGGAGGCCACCACCCATCCGCCGTTGAACCGGCCGAGGGAAAGCGGCCGGAATCCCTGCGGATCGCGGACGGCGATCACCCGGTCCCGGGTCAGCATGACGATGCTGTAGGCCCCCGACACGCGGCTCAGGGCCTTCGTCAGCGCCTCTTCCAGCCCCGCCTTCAGATGGGGGGCCATCAGGTGGACGATTACCTCGCTGTCCATCGTGGACTGGAAGATCGATCCCCGCTCCTCCAATTCCGCCCGCAGATCCTGGGCGTTGGTGAGGTTCCCGTTGTGGGCCAGCGCGTAGTATTCATCGGCATGGTGGACCAAAAAGGGCTGGGCGTTGGAGAGGACCGAGGAGCCGGTGGTGGAATAGCGGACATGGCCGATTGCGAGGCGCCCGGGGAGCTTCGCGAGGGTGTCTTCTCTAAAGACCTCCGAGACGAGTCCCATCCCCTTGTGGGCCCAGACCTGGCAGCCGTCCGCGGCAGCGATCCCGGCGCTTTCCTGCCCCCGGTGCTGAAGGGCGAACAGGCCGAAAAAGGCCGCCCGCGCCGCCCCCTCGTGGCCGTACACCGCAAAGACGCCGCACTCCTCGCGCGGCTTGCCTTCCTGAAAATTCTCGACCATGCTCATCGTCTCCCGATCCGAGTGAAACATGAAAAACGGTTTCCTGTCCTTGACCTTTCAACGTCTATCTTTACCGTCATTGCGACGCGTTGAAGCGCCATCGCAGTATCTTGAGGGTAAATAGGGGAACAGTGCCCCTATTTACGGTGGTAGGCCTGCAGCGGCGCAACGTCCCACGCCTCACTGCGGAGGGCGCCGATCGCCTCCGCCAGGGCCCGGGCGCCGGAGAGCGTCGTCGTGTAGAGGACATTGTAGAGAAGCGCTCCCCGGCGGATGTGATAGGCGTCCAGAGAGGAGCGCCTGCCTAAGCTCACGTTGATGACGATCTGGATTTCGCCGTTCTTGATGTGGTCCACTACGTGGGGCCTCCCCTCGCTCACTTTGAGGATGGTCTCGGCCTCGACCCCGTGCTCCCGCAGACGTTCCGCCGTTCCCTGCGTGGCGACGATCTGAAAACCCATCCGGGCGAATGCCTCGGCCACGGGACAGATCCGGTCCTTGTAAAAATCGTGGACGCTGATGAACACCTTGCCCGCAAGGGGCATCCTGAAGCCGGCCGCCATCTGCGACTTGGCGAAGGCCAGGCCGAAGGACCGGTCGATCCCCATCACCTCGCCGGTGGATTTCATCTCGGGACCGAGCAGGATATCGACGTTGGGGAAACGGTTGAAGGGGAAGACCGCCTCTTTCACGGAGATGTGCTCCGGCCGGACGGTCTTCGTGAAACCGAGTTCCTCAAGGGTTTTCCCCAGCATCACCTTCGTCGCCAGCTTCGCCAGGGGGACGCCGATCGCCTTGCTGACGAAGGGGATGGTCCGCGAGGCGCGGGGGTTGACCTCCAGAACGTACAGCTCGCCGTCCTTGATCGCGTACTGGATGTTCATCAGGCCGACAACGCCGAGTTCTGCCGCGATCCGCTTCGTCTGGCCCTCGATCTTCTTCAAGAGTTCCGGCGAAAAGCTGATCGCGGGCAGGCAGCAGGCGCTGTCCCCGGAGTGGATCCCCGCCTCTTCGATGTGCTCCATGATCCCGGCGACGACGGTCGTCTTTCCGTCGCTGATCGCGTCCACGTCCGCCTCGATCGCGTCCTCGAGGAATTTGTCGATCAGGATGGGATGTCCCGGCGAGACCTCCAGCGCCCGGATCATGAACCGGCGGAGGGACTCCGTGTCGTAGATGATCTCCATCGACCGGCCGCCCAGGACGTAGGAGGGCCGGACCAGGACCGGATAGCCGATCCGCTCGGCCGCCCGGATCGCCTCCTCGGTGTCCAGCGCCGTATCGTTGTCGGGCTGGCGGAGCCCGAGACTCTTCACGATCTCCTGGAAGCGCTTCCGGTCCTCGGCGCGGTCGATCGCGTCGGGGGAGGTCCCGAGTATCCGCGCCCCCGCCGCCTCCAGTCCCCGGGCGAGGTTGAGCGGGGTCTGGCCGCCGAACTGGACGATGACCCCCATCGGCTTTTCCGCCTTCAGGATGTGGAGGACGTCCTCGAGCGTCACCGGCTCGAAGAAGAGCTTGTCGGAGGTGTCGTAGTCGGTGCTGACCGTCTCCGGGTTGGAGTTGACCATGATGCTCTCGCAGCCCTCCTCGCGCAGGGCGAAGGAGGCGTGGACGCAGCAGTAGTCGAACTCGATCCCCTGGCCGATCCGGTTGGGGCCGCCGCCGATGATCATGACCTTCGGTTTCGTCGAGGGACGCGTCTCGTCTTCGGTTTCGTAGGTGGAGTAGTAGTAGGGGGTGTAGGCCTCGAACTCCGCCGCGCAGGTGTCGACGAGCTTGTAGACGGGGCAGATCCCCGCTGCGTAGCGGCGGCGGCGGATCTCCTCCTCGGAGAGGTCCCAGAGGCCAGCCAAATAGCGATCGGCAAATCCCAGGCGCTTGGCCTCAAAGAGGTTTTCGTTTGTGGGCGGAAGATTCCGGAGCTCCTCCTCCGCCTCGACGAGCGACCGGATCTGGTTGAGGAACCAGGGGTCGATCCGCGTAAGGCGGTAAATCTCCTCGATGGTCATCCCGTGGTGGAAAGCCGCGGCGACGTAGAAAAGCCGCAGGGAATTGGGTCGTGTGAGCTTCCGCTCCAGGAACTCCGTCGGACGGACGTCGTCGGGGAGATCGATCATCAGGCCGAAGCGCTTGATCTCCAGGGAACGGATCGCCTTCTGAAGGGCCTCCCGGAAGGTCCGGCCGATCGCCATCGTCTCGCCGACCGACTTCATCGAGGTGGTAAGAAAATCCTCCGTCTCCGGGAACTTTTCGAAGGTCCAGCGGGGGAACTTCACAACGCAGTAATCGATCGTCGGCTCGAAGGAGGCCATCGTCTCGCGGGTGATGTCATTGGGAATTTCATCAAGGGTATAACCCACGGCCAGCTTCGCGGCGATCTTGGCGATGGGAAAACCAGTCGCCTTGGAAGCGAGCGCCGAGGAGCGCGAGACCCGGGGGTTCATCTCGATGACGATCTGCTCGCCGCTCTCGGGATGGACGGCGAACTGGACGTTGGAGCCTCCCGTCTCGACTCCTATCTCCCGCATGATGGCGAGGGCCGAGTCCCGCATCCGCTGGTACTCGACGTCGGTGAGGGTCTGGACGGGGGCGACGGTGATCGACTCGCCGGTGTGGACCCCCATCGGATCGAGGTTCTCAATGGAGCAGATAATGACGCAATTGTCGGCCCGGTCGCGCATCACCTCTAACTCGTACTCCTTCCAGCCCAGGGCCGACTGCTCGAGCATCACCTCGTGGATGAGGGAGGCGTCGAGGCCGCCCTTGGCGATCTCGGCGAGCTCCTCCCGGTTGTAGGCGATGCCGCTCCCCGTCCCACCCAAGGTGAAGGAGGGGCGTACGATGATGGGAAAGCCTATCCCGGCAGCGACGGCGAAGGCCTCCTCCATCGTCCGGGCGAATCCGCTTTGGGGGACTTTGAGCCCGATCTTCTCCATCGCCGCCCTGAAGAGAGCTCGGTCCTCGGCCTTGTGGATCGCGGAAAGCGACGCCCCGATCATCTCGACGCCGTACTTCGCAAGGACGCCGGACTCTGCCAGGGCGACGGCGATGTTGAGCCCCGTCTGGCCGCCCAGCGTCGGGAGCAGGGCGTCGGGGCGCTCCTTCGCGATGATCTTCTCCACGGCCTCCGGGGTGATCGGCTCCACGTAGGTCCTATCCGCCGTCTCCGGGTCGGTCATGATCGTCGCGGGGTTCGAGTTGACGAGGACGACCTCGAACCCCTCCTCCTTGAGCGCCTTGCAGGCCTGTGTTCCGGAGTAGTCGAACTCGCAGGCCTGGCTGATGATGATCGGCCCGGAGCCGATGATCAGGATCTTCTTGATGTCCGTCCTCTTAGGCATGTTCCTTCCGTTTTCCTCTTTACCTTACCTACTTCCACTCCCACCTTCCCGCTTGTGATGAATCCGGAACGTGTCTTCGGGAGGGGCGCATTGGAGATTTGGGGACAGATTTCAAATCTGTCCCCTGCACCCGCTGCCACCGCAGCGGAGCGCCCG
>JAHJXP010000105.1 GCA_018827585.1 Pseudomonadota bacterium
ATTTTTGTCCAGGGCCTGGATCTTCTCCAGCACCTCGAACCCGCTCATCCCGGGCATCATCAGATCCAGGAGGATCAGATCGATCTCGTCCGGCGTTTTATCAAGCGCGGCGAGACCGGCTTCTCCGTTTTCCGCCGGGATGACGGACAGGCCGTTCTTGGAGAGTATGCGGTCGCACCCGTCCCGCATGAGCTGTTCATCGTCGATGACGAGAATTTTTTGCTGGTCCGGCATTGGTCCTCCTTCAGGGGCAAGATGGGGGAGGCGCCTTCCGTTTCCTCATCCTGAGCCTTACTGCCTGGAAAGAAGCGTCTCGATCCGCTTTACCAGTTCCTCCGGTTCAACCGGCTTGTCTATGTAGTCATCCGCCTCCGTCTCCATTCCCATCCGATGGCTGTAACGGGTGGTGGATATATGCGAAACCACCGCCGTCAGCAGCAGAACGGGGATGTCGCAAAGAGCAGGATCCGCCTTGAGCTCCTTGCAGACTGTGTACCCGTCCTTGTCCGGCATCATGACGTCCAGGACGATGAGGTCCGGCTTCTCCGCTTTTGCCTTCTCAAGCCCCTCAATCCCGCCGTAGGCGGCAATCACGTCGTAGCGCTTGGATTTCAAAATGAGCGACGTCGCCTCCACCATGTCCGGGTCATCGTCAACTACCAGGATTTTTACTCCCATCGTTATCCTCCCTGCCTATAACAATCCTTTATTTTCGAGGAGTATGATTGGAAAATCTCCTTCACCTCTTTGGACCCCGCAAAACCGGAAGGCAACACCTTGATCTTCCCGCGCCGGAACATCTGCCACCCCAGCCCCGCATCCTTAAAAATGAACTCCCGGGCGCTGTCGACCGTTCGTTTGGCTGCATCTGCTTACCTCGCGGGAATGGATGTAAAGCGGGGTTTTCGCGCTTCATCCTACTATAATGCAAAGGTCCTTATCAAGGGAAAACGGCGGTCATGCATCCGCTGGAGCCCCTTGACGCTTTCCTGTCCCCCGATATATCCGGCTACCCCGGAATGACCCTCCGCGATCGGTTGAGTTTCCGGGTAAGGCGCGAGCGGGATGGTAAAGGTGGTGCCGACGCCCACCTTGCTTTTCACCTCTATCTTGCTTCCGTGACCTTCGATAATGCCGTAGGCGGTGCTCAGTCCCAGCCCCGTTCCCTTGCCAACGGCTTTTGTGGTGAAAAAAGGATCGAAAATCCGGGTAAGGTTTTCTTCGGGAATGCCTTCCCCGGTATCCGTGAATTCGATCATGATCTGCTTGCGCTCCCGGTCAAAAGAAGTGGCGATGGTCAAGGTCCCGCTTCCGTGCATGGCCTCCGCGGCGTTCACCGTAATATTCATAAAGACCTGCTTGAGTTGGCTGGCGTTCCCGAGCGCAAAGGGAAGCGAAGGTTCCAGATTCTTGATGATCCGGATGTTGTGGAAAAACGCCTGATTCTCCAGAAAGAACAGTCCTTCGGTAATGGTCAGATTGATATCGACCGGCTCCATCTTTGGCTCGCTCTGGCGGGCAAATTCGAGAAGGCTTTTCACAATCTCCTTGCAGCGTCCCGCCTCCCGGATGATCCGGGCAAGATCCTGCCGTTTGTCGTCATCAGGGGGGTGGTCCTCAAGCATAAGGCTCGCATAGATGAGGATCCCCCCGAGAGGATTGTTGATCTCGTGGGCGATGCCGGCGGCAAGCTTTCCCAGGGACGCCAGCTTTTCCGAGCTGACGAGCTGCATATGGGTCTCCTCGAGCTTGCGTTCCATGGCAAGCCGCGGCCTCAGGTCGGTGAATATCCCTACGCTGGCCGTTTCTTTGCCCTCGCTGTCATAGATCAGCGCCGCCGAAAGCTGGAATGGGATTTCCTCACCGTTTTTGCTGACCAGATTGAGCTGCGACGGGTTGAGTTTGCCGACGCCCCCATGCTCCGGGCTGCGGAGCTTTTTCATGATTTCCTTGGCTACCCCTTCCGGGTAGAGTTTCGTGATGTGGATCTTGCCGATCATCTCTTCCGCCGTGTAACCGGTCAGGTTTTCCGCCCCATTGTTGAAAATGAAGATGTTTCCCTTCATGTCGGCGGCAATGATCCCGTCCACGGAGCTGGAGATCAGGTTCCGGAAAAATTCATTGGCCTCCCTGACTTCGCTCTCGATCCTTTTCTGGTCGGTGATGTCGCGGATATAGGCGTAGGCCTTGTCCCTGCCGTCGGGCGGGGTTGCCAGGACAATGCATATTTCCGCATCTCTGACATTGCCGCCGGCGGTGGTGAACTGAATTTCCGTACAGGTTTTTTCTCCGTACTTTTCCGGATGGGGAAATATGTCTTCGAGGAGCGCCCGGCTTTTGTCGCCGAGGAGTTCGGCTATGGTCATCCCCATGATCCGGGCGTGCTCATAGGCCGTGATCTGCGATATGGTGCGGTTTGCATATTCGACCCTCAGGCGGTCGTTGAAGACCAGTATCCCATCATTAGACAATTCAATAATGGACTGAAACATTTTCAAATCCGCATATCGGGGGTTTAAAACCTGTTTCTATTCCACCTTGGGCCGGGGCAGCAGGCCCGCCTGCTCCACAATCCGGCCGATCATCTGTTCCCATTCGATGGCCATGATATGAACGCCGTGAATCCCCTCGATCTCCCTGACCTGCTCGATCTGTTCCACGCAGATCCTGATGCCTTCCTCCGCCCCTTTGGCGGCCTTGGCCATGCGGTCGATGATGGCCTGCGGGATGGTGATCCCCGACACGTTCTTGGCCATGTAGCGCGCCATACCGGCTGATTTGAGGGGGGTGATGCCCGCCATGATGTGGGCCTTTTCATGGACGCCCAGGTCCCGGATCATCCTCATCCATTCCTTGAAGCGTTCCATGTATTGATAAGAAGTCCCTTTTTTGTTGGGGAAGTATAAGAGTAATTTTTCTTCTATGTCAAGTCAATAATCCTATAAATTATGGCAGGTATCGCTGTCGATTTCCACAGATATGCCCTGTGAGAGTTTCTTGGGGGGCAAAGGAAGGCCACGTCAAGCGTTTTTCACGGGTATTACCAGTGGCGGCGGGCATTTTCAGGCATAATCCGGGCGCACCTCATCACGGCATCTTGTTTTTCTTTCAGGATTAAGCCTGGATATAGGCATCCCAGGGATATTCGGGGTCTCGGCAGATGTGATCGTCATTCATGGGTAATTTGAGAGTAATCATCCAGGGGGTATGCGGCAACAGGCGGGGAGTGTGCTTTGGGAATTGGTCTCGATTTGAGAAGCCTACACAAGGCGACTTGAACCGCCGTGTACGGACCCGTATACCCGGTGGTGTTGGAGGGCGAAGGCCGTGAGGCCTTCCCCTATCCCGATTTGTAAGATAATTGATTGACATAGAAGAAAAATTACTCTTATATCTCCCCAACAAAAAAGGGACTTCTTATCAATGAAAATTAAACTCTTAATGAAGCCATCGTCATAAAGAAAAAGGAAATATCCATGAAATCAGGAAGCCGTCTTGAAAGAGTTCTCGAAGCTGGTCATTTTGCTTTCACTTCTGAGCTCGGCCCGCCCCAGGGGGCCAATGTGGAGGCGATCCGGAAAAAAGCAAGTTATCTAAAAGGGATCACCGATATGGTGAACATCACAGATAACCAAACTGCTGTTGTGCGAATGGCAAGTTGGGCGGCGGCTTTAATTGCCATTCAGGAAGGGTTGGAACCGAACTATCAGATGGTCTGTCGGGACCGCAACCGCATCGCCATGCAGAGCGATATCCTGGGCGCCTACGCTCATGGTATCCGGAATATGCTCTGTCTGTCAGGCGACCACCAGCAATTTGGCAACCATCCTTTAACCAAGGGGGTCTTCGACATCGATTCCATTCAACTGGTCCAGATGGTCAAGAGGATGCGGGATGACAAAAAATTTCTTAACGGCGATGAAATTGATGAGGCGCCTCAGATATTCATCGGCGCTGCTGCAAATCCTTTTGCTGAACCTTTTGAATGGCGGGTCCATCGTTTGGCAAAAAAAATAAGTGCGGGGGCGGACTTTATCCAGACTCAATGCATTTATGACATGAAACTGTTCCGGGAATGGATGAAACAGGCCAGCGATATGGGACTCACCGAAAAGGTGCACATCCTGGCGGGAGTGACTCCTCTTAAATCAGGAGGTATGGCCCGATACATGGCGAAGAATGTCTCCGGCATCACTATTCCTGATGATATAATAGACCGGATGGCAAAAGCGCCGAAGGGCGCCGGCGCCGAAGAAGGAATTAAAATCTGCCTTGAGCAGATTGAGGAGTTGAAAGAAATTAAAGGAGTACATGGGATTCATCTGATGGCCATTGAATGGGAACACCGGGTGCCGGAAATCGCTGAACGGGCGAAGCTCCTTCCCAGACCTCAAGTTTAGATCAAGGGGGACACAGGGGGCAGGGGTCAGGGATTAGGGAAAGCCAGTGATGATAAAAAGCTATCGAGTTTAGAGGTTTGGCAGAAAGCAATGGATTTGGTGGTGATATGCTATCAGATGCCGAAGAAGTTCCCGAACCCCGATCCTCTCGAACCCTGACCCCTGATCTCCGATCCCTGGCCCACGTGAACGGTTACGCTTTCTTGAAATAAACAGAATAAGGAGAGGTTCATGTACGATTTGATTGGAGGTCAGTTGGTATCCACTGCTTTTGTCGTATTTGTTTCGGGGCTCCTCTATCAGGGGAGCCGATTTTTCAAATTGACGAAAAAAAAAGAATGGATTTTGCCGCCCCTCGCTGGTGCGGAAAAACGTGTAAAAAAAACAGTGGTGCAATACATCGTTGCTGGTCTTACTTCCCTGCAAGGGACTTTGTGGAAAACCGATCCCCTCATGATGATTGTGACATCGGTGTTCCATGTCTGTCTGATTCTCGCTCCCATTTTCTTGCTTGGACATAATATGCTCCTGGATCAGTCCTGGGGTTTGAGCCTTTGGAGTCTTCCCGAATCCTTCACCAATGGGTTGACAATAGTGGTTCTGATCTGCGCAGCGTTTTTCATGATGCGGCGCCTTTTTCTGGCTCGGGTTCGAGCCATCACTTCGTTCCACGATTATTTTGTCCTGCTCATAGCAGTCGCCCCCTTCCTTACCGGATTTCTGGCCTATCATCAGTGGTTTGACTATCGTATCGTGATGATCCTTCACATTCTCGCAGGAGAACTCATGCTCATCACCATCCCATTCACGAAATTAGGTCACATGCTCTTTTTCTTCCTGTATCGTTTCTTTATTGGGAGCGAATACAGTTTTACCAGGGGAAACCGAACATGGTAACGTAAATGATGTTAATGAAATAGGGAATAAATGGAGAACAATATGTCCAGCCAGGAAATAAAGCCCATCGATACCGAAGAGATCAAAGAGATGCTTAATCGACAAAAAGGCAAAATGAAACGATATCTGTCTTTTTGCGCCCATTGCAGTCTTTGTGCAGAGAGCTGCTTCTTATATAGGACTCATAACAAAGATCCCCAATACATGCCCTCTTACAAGGTCATTCAATCTTTAGGGAAATTATATAAAAAACGGGGTAAAGTGGATCGCCGATTTTTAATAGAGATCAAGGGGATCGTGTGGAGAAACTGTGTCCTCTGTGGCCGTTGTTATTGCCCGATCGGCATCCATGTTCCCAGCATGATTGCTTTTGCCCGCAGCATCTGCCGATCTCAGGACGTCTATCCTCAGATCGATGAGGTCTCTTCGGAAAGCTGGTTGTAGATCTAAAAAATCTTTTGACCAACATTGTATCAAATGGATGGGTAGAAAGAAAGGCTTGATACACAGCAGACCGATCGTCTCTCAATAGAAAGAGGCTTTTCTGAAGGAGAAAGGATATGAAATGTAAATGCATCAGGGTTCTGATGATCACGTTGGCGACCATGATCGCCTTAACCGGATCCGTTCTGATGGCGCAGCAGGACAAGATGATCTTAGATTCTTCGAAGGTCTCTAAGAAAAAAGGACGGTCCGTAGTGACGTTTCCCCATTATCAGCATATCGAAGCGGGATTGGACTGTAAGGCGTGTCATCATGTCTATCAAAATGGGAAAAATGTTCTCGACGAAAGTCAACTGGAGGAAGGAAATCCAGATATCCGTTGTTCCAAGTGCCATAGTGCAAAATTGCGCCTCAATTTACAGCAGGCCTTTCATGACCAGTGTATCGGTTGCCACGTAAGATACCAGAAGGAAAAGAAAAAAACAGGTCCCCGGTATTGTGGGGAGTGCCATATCCGAAAATAATTTCTCAACATTTACCTGGAGGAAGAAAATGATCGTTGCGGAAAGAAAGCCATTTGACGAAATCAAGGAGATGGTGAAACATTTCAAGAAAGTTTTGAATGTCGGCTGTGGAGGGTGTACCTCCATTTGTCTTTCTGGAGGTCAAAAGGAAGTTGATCTTTTAAATGAGGAACTGAAAAAAGCCTTTGAACTGGACCATATTCCACTCCAGATCGATGGCTTTACGATTGAGAGGCAATGCAATGCCGATTTTTATCTCCTGTTGGATGAGAGGATAAAATCCTATGAGGCTATCCTCTCGATGGCTTGCGGCGCCGGGGTCCAGTTCATCGCTGACCGAAATCCTGAAAAACCTGTCTTTCCGGCCTTAAACACCATCTTTGTCGGCGTGGATCGAGATCTCGGATGGTTTGAGGAAAGTTGCCGTGCCTGTAGAGAATGTGTCCTCGGAGAAACAGGAGGAATATGCCCTGTAACAAGATGCGCCAAGAGTATTTTCAACGGACCATGCGGGGGAACATCTCGTGAAGGTAAATGTGAAGTGAGCAAAGACACCCCTTGCGCCTGGTTTGAGATCCATAAACGCCTGAAGCAACAAAACAGGTTGGAAAACATTTTAAAGATAACACCTGCAAGGGAATGGCGAAATCAAACTCAGGGAACTCTCGTTCAGGAAGCTTATAAGGCAAGATATGCCAAATGAAATGATGACGCTCTCGTAAAAAGTTGCAAAGGCCTTGAATCGATATTCTCAAGAGAACTCGCTAATTATCTTGATGATGAACTATGGATGTTGACCCTTTATGCCAAGTCGGTGCATGACAACATCCCGGCGCACATTGTCACGGCGATGAAAGAGAGGTTTTGATATGAAAGAGCGTAAGTTGTCAGACAGGGATCTTGAACGCCACGAGAC
>JAHJXP010000106.1 GCA_018827585.1 Pseudomonadota bacterium
GGCGCGGAGCTTTTCCATTTTCGCCTCGGTGAAGTACTGGTACTGCCCCCGGATCGCCTCCGGCATCTCGATGTAGTCGATCCGGGGCGGGAGGTCCAGGGCGGCGAAGACCGCCCCGATCAGGTCGTTCCAGGTCCTGGCCCCGCCCGTCCCGAGGTTGAAGATCCCGTTCGCCTCCCCGTGGTTGAGGAGCCACCAGAGGACTTCCGTGCAGTCCTTCACATAGACGAAATCCCTCATCTGGCCGCCGTCGGCGTATTCAGGCTTGTACGACTTGAAGAGCCGGACCCTCCCCGCCTCGCGGATCTGGTGAAAGGCCTTGAAGACGACGCTCGTCATGTCGCCCTTGTGGTACTCGTTCGGCCCGAAGACATTGAAGAACTTCACCCCCGCCATCCTGTCCGCCATCCCCAGCCGCAGGACGCGCAGATCAAAGAGCTGCTTGGAGTAGCCGTACATGTTGATCGGCCTGAGGACGCGTGTTGTTTCGTCCGAATCGGAGAAACCCAGCGCGCCGTCGCCGTAGGTCGCCGCGGAACTGGCGCAGATGAACCGGACGCCCCTGGCCAGCGCCCAGTCTGCCAAAAAGCAGGAGTAGTGAAAATTGTTCTCCGTGAGGTAGTCGGCGTCCCGCTCTGTCGTCGAGGAGCAGGCCCCCATATGGACGACGGCCTCGACGGGAAAGGGAACCCGATCACTGACGACCATCTCGAGAAAGGCGCCTTTATGGATATAGTCGGCGTACCGTCGTTTGACGAGGTTCTTCCACTTTTCGGTTGTCCCCAGTTCATCGACGATGACGATGTCGTCCCGCCCCTCGTCGTTCAGTTTCGCGACGAATGCGCTACCGATGAACCCGGCGCCGCCTGTGACAACGATCATGTGTCCGACTCCCTACAGAATCTTTGCCGCCTTTTCGATCCCCTTCCGGATCGCCCGGATCTTAGCGGCCGGCATCTTCACGTTCATCCCCATGATCAGCGTCCGGCCGAGGAGGTCCTCCGCGTGGGGGATCGCCTTGCGGCTGTAGGCCACCTTCCGGTTCCGTGGATCGGAGAAGGGGTGCTGCTTCGAATTGGCCGTGGACTTCGCCAGGAAATGCTCCCAGTTGGGGACATAGTGCCAGAAGTTGTCCTTGAAGCGGACCGTATCGATCCCCTCGGCCTTCAGGGCCTTCTGGAACGCCAATGTCTGCTCCTCCTCGGGGAGGTTGAATCCCAGAAACGTCGCCGAATCCCCTTCCGGATCGGGGATAGCCCGGAATTTCAGCCCGGGGATCGGGGCGAGGGCCTCCTTGATCGCCGCCTTGTTCTTCCGCTGGGCGGCAATAACCCGGTCCAGTTTCCGGATCTGGGCGAGGCCGAGCGCTCCCTGGATCTCGTTCATCCGGTAGTTGAAGCCGAGGATCGTCCGCCCGTCGAGCGCCCGGCTGACGGGGGAGAGGTGGTCGTGGCCGTGATCGTGGTACCATTCGGCGCGGTGGTAGAGATCGCGGTCGTTGGTTATGACCAGGCCGCCTTCGCCGGTGGTGATCGTCTTGTAATGGTCGAAACTGAAGATTCCCATGTGGCCGAAAGTGCCGAGCTTCCTGCCCTTGAAGCTCGCCCCGCAGCCCTGGGCGTTGTCCTCCAGGACGAGGATCTTGTGCTTCTTGGCCGTTTTGATGATCTTGTCGATCCTGGCCGGCGCCCCGCACATGTGAACGGGGATGACCGCCTTCGTCCGCGGCGTAACCTTGTTCGGGATGTCGTCCGGATCGAGGTTGAGGGTGTCGTCGATGTCCGCCATGACGGGGATGCCGCCCACCTCCAGGACCGCCTCGTAGGTGGCCATGAAGGTGAAGGCCGGACAGATCACCTCGTCCCCGGGGCCCACGTCGAGGGCCGTGAGCGCGATCTTGAGCGCCGCCGAACCGGAGGTCACCCCCAGGGCGTATTTGGCCCCGGTGTATTTCGCGAAGGCCTTCTCGAAGTCCCGAACCTTCCATATCCCCTGCCGCTCCTTGTCGAAGGCGTATCTGGCCAGGACGCCCGTCCTGAGGACATCCATGACCTCCTTGATCTCTTCTTTTCCGATGAGTTCCGCACCGGCCATTTTCTTTCCTCCCTAATCTCCGTCCCTTTCAGAACGGTAAAAATCAAACGGATAAACCATGAAAAAAATGTTGCTTGATTTGACAAGAGGATTCCGAAAGCGCGAATCGATATTTTTCGGGGCACCCTGCCCCCGCACTTCTCTCATTACGAATAACACTCCTGGTAGATTTCGACCATGTCTTCAAGCGTCATCTTGCAGGGGTTGTTGGCCAGCGGCCGGGCGACGGTCATCGCCACTTTCGCCAGCTCGGCAAAATCGCTCTCCGGAATCTTTAGCTCCTCGAGGGTTGTCATGATACCGCAGTCCTCGATCAGGGCCTCCACCGCCTCCACAGCAAGCCAGGCCGCCTCCCTAAGCGGCAGGTCGTCCACGATCTCCCCCATGACCTCCGCGATGTCGACGAACTTCTCCAAGGCGCCGGGGAGGTTGAAGGCCATCACCCGGGGGAGCATGATCGTGTTGGCCAGGCCGTGGGAAACCCCGTATTTTCCGCCGAGCGGGTAGGAGAGGGAGTGAACGGCCGTCACGCCCGCATTGGCCAATCCCAGTCCCGCATAGAGACTCCCTAACAACATCGCCTCGCGGGCCTCGACGTTGGCGCCGTTGTGGACCGCCGTCCGCAGGTTCTCCGAGATGAGGCGGACCGCCTCCAGCGACATCATCTCGCTCAGCGGAGAGGCGTTGAGTGAGGTATAGGACTCGATCGCGTGGCAGAGGGCGTCGATCCCCGTCGCCGCCGTGGGATGGGGCGGGAGCGTCAGCGTCAGCTCCGGATCGAGGAGGGCCAGCTCCGGATAGAGGTGGGGACTGTTCATCCCCTCCTTCTTCTTAAGTTTTTTCCGGATGAACACGGAGGTGAAGGTCACCTCGCTCCCCGTTCCGGCGGTCGTCGGGACCATGATCTTGGGGAACCCCGGACCGGGAACCCGGTTGAGCCCCAGGTAATCCTCGGCCTTCCCCCTGTTCGCCGCCAGGACCGCGATCGCCTTGGCGAGGTCCATGGCGCTCCCGCCGCCGATGCCGACGACCCCGTCGCACTTCTTCTTCAGGGCGAGCTTCGTCCCCTCGTCGGCCAGCTCGAGCGGCGGCTCCGGTTCCGTTTTGTCGTAGATGACGGGGTCGATCCCGGCCTGGTCCAGGAGGCTCGCCACCTTCTCCAGGAATCCGGTCTCGGCCAGGTTCCTGTCGAGGACGACCAGTGGCCGGGAGACCTTGTGTTCGGCGAGGTGTTCGGCCAGCGCGGCAAAGCTCCCCTTTCCGAAGACGATCTTCCTGGCGCCGGTGAAGGAAAATGTTTTCATGGCATCCTCTCCATTTTTCCTATGTAAATACAAGAATTTGACCGCAAAAAGTCAAGCATGACGGCTTCGTAAAAAGTCTAAAATCTCCTTCCCCTTGATGGGGGAGGGTTAGGGTGGGGGTGGTAAGTAACTGTATTGCCGTATGTTATTTCCCCCTCCCCTTCATCCCCTCCCGCCAGGGGAGGGGAAATTTTACTTTTTACAAAGCCGTCCCATTTTCGCGACTTTTAAGACTTTTTTACGGGTTCGTCAAGCATTATTGCGCTTCTTGTGGTCTCCGTACCACTCGATCTGCCGGCAGATCCCCCGGATGATCTTGACCTCCCGGGCCTGGAGGGTCGTGCGGGCGAAGAGGCGGCGGATGTGCATCATCCAGTAGTCGGGGTTCTCCGGGAGGAAAAACCCGATCGCGAGGAGGACCTCCTTGAGCTTGGCGTACATCGCCTCGAGCTCCCGGACGGTGGCCAGCTTCGGCGCCGCCGGGAGATCCTTTTCCATCCGGGCGACGAAAAGCTCGTAGCAGACTATCATCACCGCGTGAGAGAGGTTCAGGGACTTGAAGCCAGCCGTCGGGATCGTCACGACGGTCTGGCAGAAGCGGAGGTCGTCGTTGGTGAGCCCTGTGTCTTCAGGGCCGAACAGGAGGGCGATCTCGTTTTCCTGCGACAGCCCGACGAGAGACTCGGCCATCCCGCGCGGCAAGACGGCCGGCCCCCTCCCCGCCCCTTTTCTCGCCGTCGTCCCGACGACCCAGGAGAACCCGGCCAGGGCCTCGTCCAGCGTGTTGCAATACCGGATCGCCTCGACGACATCCCTGGCCTCGTGGGTGGCCATCTGCAGAACAGCCTCGTTGTCGAGCTCATTTTGCCCCACGACGATCATCTTCCCGATCCCCATGTTCTTCGCGCAGCGGGCGGTGGAACCGACGTTGCCGGGGTATTTCGCCCCCTTCAGGACGATGGTGACATTGTCAAAATTTACCTTCATGCGGTTTTTCTCTGTTTTTCCGAAGCCGTCACGATTTCTCCCAGCGGGCCGCTACGAACGCCCCCGTGTCCCGCCCCCGCCTCTCCCGCTCGATCCGGGCGAATTCGCCTGGGTTGTCCTCTTTCCCGAAATGGATCGCCGTCCGGACGATGCCGGCGACGGGCGCCGCCTCCAGGAGCTGGGCGGGTGAGCGGAAGACGACCCGGCGGAAGATGGATTCCGGGTCCCGCCGGGCGTCCGCAAGGCGACGGTCGGCCCAGGGACTCAGGCTGTTTAACGTCGCGACGACCACGATCCCGCCCCTTCTCGTCACCCGGAAGAGCTCGGCGACGGCCCGCCGCGCGTCGGCGATGAATTCCAGGGCCGCGATGGAGACGGTCTTGTCTAAAGTCCCGTCGGCAAAGGGAAGGCAGGCCATGTCGGCCGCCGCCCACCGGTGGGGATAAGATGCGGCGCACTCCTGCGCCCGGCGGAGCATCGCGAAGGAGATGTCTATCCCGGCGACCTTCGCCCCCCGGCGGAGAAACTCGCGGGTAAAGAGGCCCGTGCCGCTCCCGGCGTCAAGGATGAGCTCGCCCGGCGCCGGCCGGAGCAGGTCGAGGACCAGCTCGCTTTCGTATCTCAGGACCGCCTTGCCCACCGGGGTCTCGAACCAGCAGTTATATCTGTCCGGCCAATCATCGAACAGCTGTCGTGCAACCATTTTTTTCCGCTCCTGCCGCACCCTTCCCGTCCCCAGACTGAAGGCCTTTCTCCCGATGCCACTCCGGCGTCGGGATTGGAATACTTCGATCCGACAGCACTTATAAATGACGGCTTCGTAAAAAGTAAAATTTCCCCTCCCCCGGCGGGAGGGGATGAAGGGGAGGGGGAAATAACATACGGCAATACAGTTACTTACCACCCCCACCCTAACCCTCCCCCGTCGAGGGGGAGGAGATTTCGGACTTTTTACGAGATCATCAAGACTATTTTTTACGAGTTCATAATAAATGGTTCACAACCGCGTTGCAACGGAAAATAGGGGGCTTGACAGGATCACGGCGCTCTGTCAGAAGAGAGTGATGGAAAAGAACCTGCTCAGGACCCTGTCCGAAGGGGCGCAGGCGATCGGCCTTAGTCTCGGACAGAAAGAATTGGACCTCTTTGCGGCCTATTACCGGGAGCTCCTCCTCTGGAACCGGCGGATCAACCTTGTTTCGGAACGCTCCGCCCGGGAGATCGTGATCCGCCATTTTATCGACTCCCTGACGCCGGCGCCGTGGATCTCCCGTCCCGACGGCCTGTTGATCGATCTCGGAAGCGGGGCCGGCTTTCCGGGAATCCCGCTGGGGATCGTGCTTTCCGAACTTCAGCTTGTCCTCGTCGAGGCGTCGCGGAAAAAGACCTCCTTTCTCTCCCACATCGTCCGGACCCTCGGCCTCAAGAGGGTCACGGTGGTCCGGGAGCGCATCGAAGCCCTGATCGGCCAGCAGGCCTTGGCCGGCAGCTTTGACACGGTCCTCTCGCGGGCCGCCTTCAAGCTTCCGGAACTGGTCCGGATGGCCTCTTTTTTCCTCGCCCCGGGCGGGCGTCTCCTGGCGATGAAAGGCCCCGATTGCCGGGAAGAGCAGGAAGAGGCGGAGAAAATTCTGGCGACCGCCGGGATGATCCAGGCTGCCGGCCGCGACGTCTCCCTGCCCGGATTAAATTTATCAAGAAATATAATCATTTATGAGCGATTTTCCCGTTGAAAAATTAATTAAAAAAACTTTTAAAAAAGGCTTTTTTGTGCTACCGTCTACACCGGGTCGGGAATCACCATCTTGCAGGGGCCGTTCTGTTAAATGATGCGTAAAATCATATGCATGGCCAATCAAAAAGGGGGGGTGGGCAAAACCACGACGGCCATCAATCTTGCGGCTTCTCTGGCGGCGGCCGAAAAGAGGACCCTGCTGATCGACTGCGACTCCCAGGGCAACACCACCAATGGCATGGGGATCGACCAAGAGGCGATCCGCGAGAAGAATCTCTACCACAGCCTGATCGGTCTGGTCCCCTTGGGGGAGGTCATCGTCGGGACCCAGATCCCCCATCTGGACCTGGTCCCCGCCAACCAGGACCTCATCGGGGTCGAGGTGGAATTCATTTCCCTTGCAGAGCGGGAGAAAAAACTCAGGAATCTGCTCCGCAATCTGGAGGCGGCCTATGATTACATTATCATCGACTGTCCTCCTTCCCTCGGCTTTCTGACGATAAACGCCCTGGTCGCCTCGGATTTCCTGATCGTTCCCCTCCAGTGCGAGTACTTCGCGATGGAGGGGCTGGGAAACCTGCTCAACACGATGCGGCTGGTGAAGACCAGGATGAACCCCACCCTGGCCCTGGGGGGGATCCTCCTGACCATGTACGATTCGCGGAACCTTCTGTCGCGCCGGGTCAGCGAGGACGTGCGCGGCAACTTCGGGGACCGGGTCTTCAAGACTGTCATCCCGCGGAATGTCCGCCTATCGGAAAGTCCGAGCCACGGACTTCCGATTATTCTCTATGATATCAAATCGCGCGGCGCGGTCTCTTATATGGAGCTGGCCAGAGAGATCATGAGCAACGGGAGGATATGATGCCGCAAAAAAATTCGCTCGGCAGAGGCCTGGGGGCGATGTTCCCAGATCTGCTTAAAAATATCGGCGACAAGCCCGCGTTTATCATGTGCGGGATCGAGGAGCTCTCCCCGAACCGGTTTCAGCCCCGGCGCGCGTTTGAAGGCGAGGACCAGCGGGAGCTTGTCGTCTCCGTGACGATGAGCGGCATCATCCAGCCGCTCATCGTCCGAAAGGCGGAAAACGGCTATGAAATCATCGCCGGGGAGCGGCGGTGGCGGGCGGCGCAGGCGGCCGGTCTGACGGAAGTCCCCGTCATCATCCGCAGCGCGGAGGACAGGGACCTGGCGGAACTCTCTCTGATAGAGAACATCCAGCGCGAGGCGCTCAATCCAATCGAGGAGGCTGACGCCTATCAGACGCTGATGACCCGCTTTTCCCTCTCCCAGGCGGAGATCTCCACCCGCGTCGGCAAGGACCGCTCCACCATCGCCAACACGGTCCGCCTGCTCAAGCTTCCCGAGGCGGTCAAAAGTGCCGTGATCGAAAAGGCGATCACGGCCGGGCACGCGCGGGCACTGCTTGCCCTGGATCAGCCCGGCGAGCAGATCGGCGCCCTGAAGGTCATCCGGAAGAAAGGACTCACCGTGCGGGATACGGAGCGCCTGATCCAGTCCTTGAAAAAGGCGCCCGCAAAGAAGAAATCCGCGCGGAAGGACCCCTTCCTGACCGATCTGGAGCGGGAACTCTCCTCCCGGCTGCTCGCCCCTGTCCAGATCCGCGCGGGGAAAAAGTCGGGAACGATTGAGATCCGCTACGCCGGCAGCGAGGAGTTGAACCGCCTGGCGCGTCTTTTATTGGACGGATCATAGGTCGAGAGCTTCGCCCGTGCCCCCTTTGGGGCTGTTTTCCACAGGTGTTGATAAAACTGTTCATAAGGTTGTGAATTTTGGAAATACTCTGGAACAAAACGGCCAATATCATTAAGGAAAAGCTAAGCCAGCAGAACTTCGAGACATGGATACGGCCGATCCGCATCACCTTCATGGAAGGGAACCTGGTGCGGCTGGCGGTGCCCAACCGTTTCTTCCGCGATTGGCTGGTCGAGAATTATCTTGCCGTCATCAACGCTTCATTGAAATCGGCGGCCGGTTTTCCCTTTACCGTAGAGTTCCTGGTCGAACAGGAAAATTCCGCTGATCACGCATTACAAAGCAGCGGGGACGCCAAGGCCGTCGAGAAGACCGCTTCCCGGAAGCCGCCCCGGACGAGGGCTTATTCCTCGCTGAACCCCAACTACAGTTTCAGCCGGTTCGTCGTGGGGTCATGCAACCAGTTCGCCCATGCCGCCTCCGTCGCCGTCTCCGAACAGCCCGCGAAGAACTACAATCCTCTTTTCATTTACGGGGGCGTGGGGCTGGGAAAGACCCACCTGCTCAACGCCATCGGCCTGAAGACACAGAGCCTCTATGCGGACATGAACGTGGTCTACGTCTCGGCAGAGGTCTTCATGAACGAGCTGATCAATTCGATCCGCTACGACAAGATGCCGAAATTCAGGGAAAAATTCAGAAACATCGACTGTCTGCTCATTGACGACATCCAGTTCATCGCCGGAAAGGAGAGGACGCAGGAGGAATTCTTCCACACCTTCAACACCCTGCACGACGCTGGAAAGCAGATCGTCGTGAGCAGCGATAAATTTCCAAAGGATATCCCAAACCTGGAGGGGAGACTCAGATCACGTTTCGAGTGGGGGCTCATCGCGGACATTCAGCAGCCGGAGATCGAGACCAAGATCGCCATCATCGAGAAGAAGGCGCAGGAGAGCAATATCGTCCTGCCGGGAAACATCTCCCACTATCTCTCCTCTCAGTCCGAATCAAACATCCGGGAGTTGGAAGGCTACCTGGTGCGGATCGCCGCTTACTCCTCGCTGACAAACCGCAAGATCGACCTCGATCTGGTCAAGGAAGTCCTTAAAAATGTCCTTCGCCAGGATGAGAAGAAAGAGGTCACAATCGACGAAATTATTAAATGTGTGGGCGCAAAGATGAACATCAAGATCTCCGACATTAAGTCGCATAAGAAAAATAAGAACTTCGTCCTTGGCCGTCAGGTCTCGATGTTCCTGGCCCGCGAGCTGACCAGCGCCTCCTTCCCGGATATTGGGGATAAGGTCGGGGGGCGGGATCACTCGACGGTCATCTACGCCCATAATAAGGTAAAAAAACTTCTCGCGGCTGACAAGCACCTCGGGAGTACCGTGGAAGAAATCCAGAAGACGCTTCTCAACACAGGTTAAGACGCGGCCTGTTTGGCCTGTCTATAAAGATTCGGTGGAGAACGTAAAGATGATAAAAGGGAAACTTGGTTATGAACAGTATTCACAGGGCCTACTACTATTACTAGTTTTTTTTAATAAGGAGTTTTTTCTAAAATAAAGACCTGTTGAGAAAGGGGAAAGGGTGGCGCAAATATGGAATTCAATGTCAAAAAGGATGTCTTTCTTATTGGTGTTCAGAAGACGCTCGGCATTGTGGAGAAAAAAACCACGATGCCGATTTTGAACAACCTTCTGCTTAAGGCGGAGGGCAATCGCATCACGATCATGGCCACAGATCGGGAAATCGGCCTTGTGGCGGACTACGAGGCGGAGATCGTCCAGGAAGGGGCAATCACCCTCTCGGCGAGAAAACTCTTTGAGATGGTCCGGGAGATCCAGGGCGACAGGGTCCATGTGGAAAAAAAAGAGCGCGATATAGTCATTTTGACAAGCAATAAGGCCGTTTACCGGATACCCGGGATACCGGCGGATGATTATCCCGTGGTGGCGGCTCATGAGGATATTCCCCTGTACAGGATTCATGGGGGCGTATTGAAGGAGCTGATCCGCAAGACGGCCTTTGCCATGTCGACGGACGAGACGAGGAAGACCCTCAGCGGTGTCCTTTTAGAGGCAGAGAAGTCGGGGGACAAATACCTAATCAGGATGGTGGCGACGGATGGTCACCGTCTTTCCCTGATAAAGATGGATACGGGGGAGAAGGAATTTATTGAGTTGGAGAAAGGGGTGATCATACCCCGGAAGGGGCTTGGGGAGATCAAGAGGCTTGTGGATGATGGGAGCGGGGAGGTGTTTTTGGGGATCCGTCAGGGGGTCATGGTGATCAAGACGGATCGCACCTTACTTAAGGTCAGTCTCATCGACGGGGAGTATCCTGACTATCGCCGGGTTGTCCCGGCGGAAAGAGGCCTGGTGGTAACGCTGGATAAGGAAAAGTTTCTCCATGCCCTCCGGCGGATGAACGTTATCTCATCGGATCGTTACAATGGCGTGATTATCACCGTTTCCGAGGGCAAGGTAGTGATGAACTCCACAAATCCCGACGTTGGGGAGGCCAATGATGAGATCGAGGTTTCCTACATTGGGGAGGAGAGGAGCACGGGCTACAACGTAACCTATCTGGCGGATGCGGTCGATGTGATCGATGAGAGCGATGTGGAATTCGAAATGGGTGCCGGGATGAAGCC
>JAHJXP010000107.1 GCA_018827585.1 Pseudomonadota bacterium
AACTAAAATTTTACGGCTTTGTAAAAAGTAAATTTTCCCCTCCCCCGCGGGAGGGGACTAAGGGGAGGGGGAAACAACGCTCCCTTTCCCCCGCCGGCAGGACGGGTGGCAGGGCAGGGAGAGCGCCAGCCGCACAGAGGACCGTCAGGCAACGATCGTCTGAATGAAGAGCATTGCGCCGATCAGGATCAGAAGCAGATGAATGAGCCGGTCGAAGCGCCCCTGCGGGATCATGCGGTTGAGGCGGTTGCCGATCCACATCGACAGGATGACCGCCGGGAGCGAGAGCAGAAAATACCAACCGACCGCGGGCGTCCAGAGGCCGCCCAGACCGTGGCCGGCAATGATGATCAGGCCGGATGGGAAAAAGTAGCCCTGAAGGGTTGCCCGGAAGAGATCCGGCGGCCATTTGCGGAGGGTGCCGTAGATTACGATGGGGGGGCCGTTTGAGTTGTAGGCGCCGCCCAGGATGCCGGCGAGAAAGCCGAATACGTACGCCGTCCATTCCTGCTTGAGCATCACGAGCCGGGGCTTGAGGAGCGAGTAGGAGGAAAAACCGATGATGAGGAGGGCAAGGATGATCTTGCCGGCGGTTTCGTAAGGGCCTTTGAGGAGCAGGAGGCCGAGAGGGATGCCCGGAACGGAGGCGAGCAGCAGTTTCCAGGTGCTCTTGAGATCAATGCTCCGCCAGTCCCTGACGATGATCGCAAACGAAAGAAGAACTGCGACCAGGGCGACCAGCGGCGTCGCCGTTTTCATGCCGATCGACGTCATGGCCAACAGCGGCATGGCGATCAGGGCGTTGCCGAAGCCGAAGACGGCGCGGACCAGCGTCGAGACGAAGATGATGGCCAGGATCAAGACCGTGACGGTTTCAAAATGCATGGGGGCCTTGCATTCCCTAAAAGCCGATGGGTCAGTCGGCCAAAGCGGATAAGGGCAAAGGCGCAGAAGGCGATTATGGCGTCAACGCCTCCTTGAGGATTCCCAGTTCGTCGAGGATGGGCTCCAGCCTCCGCTTGCTAAGCGCCCGGTCCTCATTCGACCGGGGCAGCTCGATATTCAGTGTGCCCTTGAAACCAACCTTCATGAGGTTTACAAAAACCTGTTTGAAATCGATTTTCCCGTTCCCGACGGGGACATGCCGGTCGAGGACCAGGTCGTTGTCGCTGACATGGGTGCTGATGATCCGGTCGGGGAAGGCGTTGATAAAGGATTCGGGGCCGCCGGGCAGGAGGCTCGCATGGGCGATGTCCAGGGTGAGGCCGAAGTACTTCGAGGGCAGGGCGTTGAAGACCCGCGCCAGCTCTTCGATCGTGACGCCGAGATAGGCGATCTCCGCCTCCTCGTGGATCTTGTTCATGTTCTCGATCCCGATCGCGAGTTTGTATTTCTCGGCCAACTCGACGACGGGCATGTAAGTCCGGATCAGGCAGTCGAAGACGTGGTCCATGAAAAGGCTGAAGTGATAGCCGAAATGGAGAACGACGTATTCGGCCTCCATCTCATGGGCGAGCTCCACATAGTCGAGCAGGTGCTGCTGGACGGCCTTGCGGACGGTCGGTTCGATCTCGGCGGCGTTGACGAAAGAGGCCGAATGGAGGCCGTATTTGACGCCGGCCCGATCCCGCAGCTTTTTGATCCCGTCGATCCGCGCGGGAGTCCACTTGTCAAGAAAATTGTTCGGGTTGTTGCAGCTCAGTTCCATCCAGGGGAAACTGTTTTCCTTCGCGAAGGAAAAGTACTCTTCCAGGGGTTGCGGTCCGGCGTTGAAGCAGAGTTTCATTGCGATTTTCCTCCATGTTTAATTGATGTCATCAGGGTTCCCCCTAAGATCAGTCCCGCTGCCGGCTTTTCTTACAGAGGCAGGCGTGACATGTATTCAACCCCGGCCGGCGGCACCGCCGAAACCGTTGAATCCAATCTTCATCTCTCCGCTCGATCCGCTACCAGCGGTCAATCGTGTAGAGGGGCGCCTTTTCCCGGAGCAGCTCGGCGGAGCGGCAGGGGTTGTAGATGCCGCAGGTGCAGGGTTCCGCGAGCAGGACGCTGCCGTCGAACGCGCTGATCTTTTCCGTCTTGACCCGGCGGATCATGTCGCTGACCAGGTGGGGCGAAACGACGCCGTGGCCGCACATCGTCGTGAACTCCCGGATGTCGGCCGGCGGCAGACGGTCCGTTCTTCCGTGGATGCCCAGCGACAGGTTGATCATGTGCGGGTCGATGCCGACCTCCGCGGCCAGTTCCCGGACGCGGTCGGTGATCCCGCTGACCATGATGGAGATCCCCTCGTCGGCCTCCTTGATCAGCATCAACGCCTTCTTGAGTTTCTCCCGGTCGTTGAAAACGCTGTAGACGCGGGTCCCCTCGACGGTGATGCTGTTCAGAATCTCCTCGTTCGTGACCCCGCTGTACATGTTGCGGCGCAGCGACGTCGGGATCATGTTGACCGGGCCCGCCTGGTAGAGCAGTTCGACCAGGCGCCGCACCTTCGGGGCGCTTCCCTTGTAGTTGAATCCCCGCGCCGGGTAGATGAACAAGACGTAGTCCTTTTCCAGCGAATCCAGGCTGCCTTCTCTGTGCAAACTGTGCGTCATAAACCCATCCTTCGTGAACTTCTTAAAAAGCGGCCAGTGCCGTGATCGACTATTCCCAGGCCCGCCCTATCCCCATGTTGACCTTGGCGTTCGGCCTCCAGGTGAAGCCCTCCGCCCGGATGCTCTCCAGAACCTCCTCGGGGACCGAAAGCCCCGGTCCGACGACGGTGAAGGCGTCAATGCAAAAGACGCTGTCCACCTCCTTGGCGACCTCCTTCAGGGTCCGGAGGATGCCGCGGAGTTCGTGCCGCTCCACCTGGATCTCGATGATGGCGGAGAGAACCCGCTCGCCGAGCATCTCCGGCTTCAGATCCCCGGTGGCCTCGTTGGCGATCATGGAGTGGATCGGGTTGTGCGGTTCAATCTTGTGCACGCCGGCGCGGGCGATCGCCCGGGTGATCTTCTGGATGTCCAGAATCGACATGCCGAGTGTCGGACGGCCGATCTCGATGGCGACGCCGATCTGGTTGGGGCCGCAGCGGCGGGTGACGTCGTTCGTCTTGCATTCCTCCGTGCCGCGCCCCTGGATGCCGGTGGCCGCATGCGTCGCGCTGGGGTCGCTGAAATACCGGCGGAGCGCCCGCGGGTAATCATACACGTCGGGCGATTCCGCGATGGCGTCCACGGGGCAGTGCGCTGCGCGCAGGCAGGTGCTGCATTCGTAGCAGATTTCCTGGTCGATGCGGCTCTTGATCCCGTCATACCGGATCGCGGCAGTGGGACAGTAGGGCTGGCATCGGCCGCAGCCGACGCAGATTTCTTCATGGATAATCATAAGTTCTTACCTCTTCGATGACAGAATCAGGGCCTCTCTGCGGCCCGCTGGTTCCGGGAAAGGGATGACGCCGGTCGCTTGCGGCCTGAGCAGGGCCGCCTCTCCGGAGCCGATCACCCGTCCGGAATGGATCAGGGCGTGGAGCGTTCCGGCGGCGGAGATGTCGCCGATGAGGGCCCCACCCACCGGTTTTCCCCCGATCAGGAACAGTTCGCGCCGGACCTTCGCTTCCGGCCTTTCGTACGAGATTACCTCCGCCCCGTCCACCGGCGGGCCGAGGGTCACCATTGCCAGACCGTGGAGCTCCATCGCGTTGATCCGGGTCAGGTCAGTAAGCGGCAGCGGGGTGCTCCGGTAGAGGTTTTCCGCCGCCCGTTTCCCCTGGGAGACCGCCTGTGGCCAGGTGTTCGGACTGATCTTTTCCCCGCCGGCGGCGATCACGGCCACATCCCCCGCGGCGAATATCCGCGGATCGGAGGTCTGAAGCGCGGGGTTCACGACGAGCTCTCCGTCCGTCAGCAGACCCGATCCCTCCAGGAAGGAGGTGTCGGGCGACGTGCCGGCCGCCACGAGAAGGGTGTCGCAGGGAAGCCATTCCCCACCCGCCTTGAGGCCGGAGATCACCCCCTCCTTGATGCGGAGATCCTCGAGGGGGGCGTTGACATGCAGGCGGATCCCCAGGTCCCGGAGATGATTCTCGACGACCTTTGCCGCTTCCGGCGAGAGGGCGCGAAGCAGGACATGCCCCCGCCGGACGACGAGGGAAACCTCGAAGCCGGCATGGCGCAGGTGAGCCGCCGTCTTGACGGCGACGAGCGAGCCGCCGAAGACCAGGACGTTGCGGTGATCGGCCAGCCACTCCTTCGTCTTTCTCGCCGTCGTCAGGTCGCGGACGGGAAAGATCCCCCCGCAGGCAGCGGTGGCCAGGATCCCCGGCAGGTAGGGGTCTCCGCCGTGGGCGAGGATGAGCCGTTCGTAGGAGAGCGTTTCCCCGTTTTCGAGCACAAGACGCCTCTCCTTGCAATCGAGGGAGCGGACCCGGACGCCCCGAAGGACGGTCAGGAGCGGGTCAACTCCCCGGGGAGGGAAGAAGAGGTCTTCCTCGGCGATTCCCCCCGCGATGAACTGGGGCAGGAGCGTCCGGTAATAACCGGCTTCCTTTTCCGCGTCGATCAACGTCACGGCCCGATCCGGCCAGGCGGCCCGGCAGGCCGCGGCGGCCTGAAAACCGGCGACGCCGCCGCCGACAATGATGCATGCCATGAAACAAGCTCCTCGAAAAGCTTCGCCTTTCCGGGCGTTTCCGTCAGGACCGGATGAACCAGTCCAAGAGTTCCTCGGCCCGGACCGGGTGGTCGAAATGGGTCAGGATGCCGCCCATGGCCGCCAACTCTTCACGAAGAAGGGTGCGGACCGGTTCGCTCCCCCAGAGGGGAATGGGGGTCGCCAGCGAAACCTTCATCCCGAGGGCGGCAAGGCCCAGCGCCAGGGTCAGCTCCCGGCAGTTTCGGAGGCCCGAGAAGCAGATCCCCTTGAGAAGGGGAAGCTTCCCGGCGGAGGCGAGGGCGCTGACCGCGGCCAGGGGACCTTCGTCGGCCTCCAGAAGCGCGACGGGGAGTTCCTGCTTGACCATCCAGGCGGCCGCGTCGCCCCAGGAGGCGACGGCATAATCTTCGCCGCGCAGCGCCTTGGCCATCTCCACCGGAAGGTATCCGAGGGACAGCAGAAGGCTGTCGGTCCCGCCGAGCAGGGCGATCTTCGCCGGGGAACCCTCCTGGAGCGCCGCCGCGATCTCGGCGTCGCCGAGGTTTACCCGGCCGGCGCCGACCAGCTTCGGGTCGAAGTCGAAGGGGGCCGCACTCCGGCGGTCGAAGGCGTCGCTTGCCTGCTTGAGGATCCCGGCGGCGTCGGGATTTTCCGCGCTTGGGACGACGGGAATCTTCATCCCGGCGCAGAGGGCCAGAATCCCCGGATCGGTCCCGGGTCCGGCAGCCACGAGGTTCACCTTTCCCGAGCTGAGGACCGTTTCCGCCTCGCCCGACGTGCAGGCGATCGGGAGGAAGCTTCCGCCGGCGGGGATCCAGTCCCCGAGCGAAACCAGGCGGACCTCCGGTTTCTTGAGGGCGGCCGCCTTTTCCATGAGCGACTCGATCAGGGATTGCGATGCCCGCCCCGTCACGCCGACGAGGATCGCCTCTCCGGCCAGAAGGCCATAACCGGCGGAGCAGGGCATCGATCCGGCGGAGGACTTCGTCCTCGCCTGTGACGCAACACCGGTCCCGTAAAGGGCCAGACGCAGGGCCTGACGAGCGAGCCGTTCCGGGGAAGCGGATGGCCTGGCCAGCAGCAAGGCGCCCTCCGAGATCGCGACGGAGGAGAGGGGGGCGCCGCCAAGACTCTTGACGGCTGCGGCCGCCCTGTCCCGGATCGATGCCGGCCATCGGATCTCCCCGCTGTTTCCAGCCGGATCGGCCGGCAGGATCTCCAGGACCCCCTGGAGTGTCAGGCGCAGGAGAAGGGCCGCGGTCATCCCGTCGCGGTCGAGGCCGCATATTCCGCGCTCCGCGCCGCGCCCGAAGGGATCGATCCGGCAGGGTCCCTGCAGACACCCGTAGGGGCAGGAAAGTCCGAGGCGCAGGAAGCCGTCCTGCGGCTGCTGTTTTTCATATCGCTCCCAGTTGAGGCCGAGCCCCATCCGGGACGCCCCGCGGAGCAGCTCCTGGCTCACCGGGTCCACCGTCTTGAAATGAATCGTTTCCATAGATTTTTCAACTCCCTGATCTTTCGAATGTTAGGATTTTACGGATCTGCCCTGATCCAGCAGCAGGAGGCTCCCCTCCGGAACGCCGGCCGCGGCCTTGGCCGTCGCGAGGCGCTTTTCGTGCAGGAGTTTCTCGATCTCCTCCAGATCGACCACTTCCAGGGCCCCGGTCGGACAGACATCGACGCAGACGGGATTTTCCATGTAGAGGCACCGGTCGCACTTCAGGGCGATTTTTCTCTCCGGCGAGGGGGTGATGACCCCGTAGGGGCAAAAGGCGGTGCAGGTCCAGCAGCCGATGCAGAGATCCTCCCGGATCAGCACCATGCCGCTCGCCTCGTCCCGGCACAGGGCGCCGGTCAGGCAGGCGTCGATGCAGGGCGCCTGGAGACAGTGGCGGCACTGGAGGGGAAAGGCGTCGTTCGGCCCCCCCTCGACGTGCACCCTGGGCTGGGGTGCAGGCGCCTCCTGAACGGCCCCGAGCAGGGTCTTGGATTCGCTGCATCGTTCCGCAGCGCAGTACAGCTCACACGTCTTGCAGCCCGTGCAGCGGTCCTTCCGTATTCCGATGACTTTCATGAACCACTCCCAATGTGTAATTTTTCAATTCTGTTTCGGCAGTCCCTTTGCTTTGTCCCGTCACACGGCCGCTTTACCTCTCGCCTTATAGCGGTTCCAGAGGATGCGGAACAGAGGGGCGAACAGGGAGAGGATGGCAAAAATGGAAAGGACCGCCGAGATCGGACGGGTGAAGAAGATCGCGACGTTCCCGTGGGAGATCGTCAGCGACTGCCGCAGCGACATCTCCACCATGGGCCCCAGGACGAGCGCCAGAACCATCGGCGCCGCAGGGTATTTCATTTTGCGCATCACGTAACCGATGATCCCGAAGGTGACCATGACCCAGACGTCGGCGAGGTTGTTGTCCGTCGCGAAGACGCCTACGGCGGATATCGTGATGATCAGCGGCATCAGGATCTTGTATGGGACCTTCAGCATCCGGACCCAGAGGCCGATCATCGGCATGTTCTGGATGATGAGCATCACGTTGCCGATGTACATGCTGGCGATCAGGCCCCAGACGAATTCCGGGTTCGACGTGAAGAGCAGGGGGCCCGGACGCATCCCGTGGATGAGCAGCGCCCCCAGCAGGACCGCCGTGGTTCCCGAGCCGGGAATTCCCAGCGTAAGGAGCGATACCATCGCGCCGCCCGCCGCTGCGTTGTTGGCCGACTCGGGCGCCGCCACCCCTTCGATCACGCCCGTTCCGAATTTCTCGGCACGTTTGCTGAACTTCTTCGCCGCGGCATAGGACATGAAGGAGGCGATCGTTGCCCCGGCGCCGGGCAGGATCCCGATGAAAAACCCGATCAGGGAGCCCCGGATGATCGTCTTCCAGGAGTTCTTCCAGTCCTCGAGGTTCGGAAAGAGGGTCCGTATGCGCAGCTTCGTCTTGGAGACCATCTGCTCCATCGGCCCTTCCATGTTCTCCAGGATCTCCGAGAGGGCGAAGAGACCCACCGCGACCCCGATGAAGCCGATGCCGTCGAGCGTGTACATGATCCCGAAGGTGAAGCGGGCGACGCCGCTCTGCGCGTCGATCCCGATACAGGCCACCAAAAGCCCCAGGATCCCGCTGATGATCCCCCTGAGCGGGGAGTCGCCCCCCAGCGAGGTCACCAGGGTCAGCCCCATAAAGGTGAGGGCAAAATACTCCGGCGGGCCGAAGGAGACGGCGAAACGGGCCAGCGGCGGCGCGAGAAAGGTCAGCAGGAGGACTGCGAAGGTGCCCCCGATGAAGGAGGACATCGACGCCATCCCCAGCGCGGGACCGGGCCGTCCGTTCTTGGCGAGCTGGTGGCCGTCGAGGCAGGTCATCACCGACGCCGACTCTCCCGGGACGTTAAGCAGGATTGATGTGGTCGCTCCGCCAAACATCGCCCCGTAGTAGACCCCGGCCATCGTGATGATCGCGGTCGTCGGATTCATTCCGAAGGTGATCGGAATCAGGATCGCCACGCCCGTCGTGGGGCCGATCCCCGGCAACACCCCGATCAGGGTTCCGAACAGCGTTCCCATGAAACAGAAGAAGAGGTTCTGCAACGAGAAGGCAACGTGAAACCCCATGATTAAATCGTTGAAGATCTCCAAGGTGTAACCTCCGAATCCCTAAAATCCGAACATGTTTCTGGGCAGTGTGATTCCCAGAAGAACCTGGAACACGATGTAGAGGCAGGCCGTCGTCCCGACGGCGATCAGGAGCGTCACCCACCAGCGCTCCCGCTGGACGACCTTCATGAGGTATGTCACGAAAATAAACGTGTTGCTGATGAATCCAATCGTCTCCATGAGAACGGTGAAAATCACCAGCCCCCCCAGCACCTTGGTCACCGCGAAGAGGGCCTGCCGTGTGGGGAAAGGAGAGACGTCGTTCGGGTCCTTCGGCCGTACGACCGCTCCGACGATCAGGATCAGGGAGAGACCGGTGAGAATGATCCCCAGCCAGAAGGGGAAAAACCCGCTCCCCGGGCCGAAGGTCCCCGACGGCGGCATCAGCCAGGCCTCGTAGATGACATATCCCGCCAGGACCAGCAGGACGACACCGGTAATCAGATCCGCTTTCTTCATCGGACTATCGCCTTTCTAACAGGTCTCCATTAAAAGCGGGGGCGCAGTGCGATGCGCCCCCGCTTCCGGCTTCCACTTCCGTGGGAGCTTGGGTTACTTCTTCTTGATCAGGTTCATATCCTTGAGGATCACGGCGTACTTGCCGTTCCACTCCTCGAGGAACTTCCCGAAGGTTGCGCCGTCCATCCACGCGTCGGACAGCATGTTGTCCTTGATGTACTTCTTGAAGATGTCGGTCTTCGTATACTTGAATAAAGCCTCCTCCAGGACCTTGCGGGCGTCCGCCGGGATGTCGGCCGGGGCGCAGAGGCCGCGGTTCTGGACGTAGACGGCGTTGATCCCCTGCTCCTTCATCGTCGGGACTTCGGGGGCGCCGACCAGCCGCTTTTCGGCATAGACTCCCAGGATCCGGACCTTGCCGGCCTTGTAGAGCTCAAGGGCTTCGCCGGGGTTGGCGACCATCATGTCCACGTGACCGCCCAGGACGGCCGCGTTGACCTCGCCGCCGCTGTTGAAGACGACGTAGTTGAGCTGGATGCCGGCTTCCTTCTCGATCATGTAGGTGCAGATCGAGTCGGAGGAGCCGAGCTGGGTGCCGCCCACGGTGATCTTCTTCGGATTCGCCTTCGCTTCCGTGACGACGTCCTTCATCGATTTGTACTTGGAATCGGACCTCACCATCAGCATGTATTCATCGAAGGCGAAGTTGGCGATAGGGGTGAAGTCCTTCAGGCCGACCGGGGTCAGGCCCATCAGCGGGGTGGTTATGAAGCTTGTGACAGCGGTCACCATGAAGTAGGGGTCCTTCTTCTTGCTGGCCACATAGGCGAAGGCGATGCCGCCGCTTCCCCCCGGCTTGTTCTCGACGACCAGCGGTTTGGGGAGGAGTTTATCCTTTTCCACGGACGCAGCCAGGGTGCGGGCGAAGATATCGCTTCCGCCGCCGGCGCCGGCATGGACAACCAGGGTAACGGGTTTTTCGGGAAAACTGCTGGCCGCCAGGGCGTTCCCCGCACCGATGGCGACAAACAGGCCGACCATAAACAAAACCAACCACTTGCATACGTTCTTCATCTTTTCCCTCCATCGCATGATCCGTTCGCCGGACGGCTTCACAGAAAGAACCGTCAACGACCGGACAGTTAAAAGGATACTTCACAAAACCATACCCTCCGTTTAAGGAATGTTGCCGACATCACCCCCTTTTCCAACCGATGTTCGATCCTGCCTGCCGATCGAATGATCGTGATTGTTTTCGTCGTTCTGATTGTAGATCTGATCGATCTGCATATCGTAGTGGAACTCTATTTCCCGGATCGCCTTGTCCGTATCCCGTTCGCTGAGAGCCTTCACGATCCGGTCGTGGATGTCGAGCATCAGTTCGATCCGCGAAGGATCGCCCAGAAAATAGTTCCGGCGCATGTTGATCCAGAGAGGCTGAATGGTCATGTCGAGAAGCTTCTCCATGATCGCCTCGATGATCCGGTTTTTGGTGGCGCGGGCGATGGCGAGATGGAATTCCTTCCCGTAGCGGAGATACTCCTCTATATCTCCCTTGCGACCCAGGGCGCATTTTTGCTCCCATGCCTTTCTGAGCGCCTTGAAATCTGTGTCGGCGGCGACCTTGACGGCGAGCCTGACCGCGCCGATTTCCAGGGCTTTGCGGGCCTGCATGTTTTCAAAGGGGCTGTCGCATTCCTCGAGGACGTCGAGGGCCTGGCGCATACGTTCGTCGGTGGCGACGCGAGCGCAGACGTAGGTCCCGTCTCCGGGACGGCTCTCTAAGATGCCGACGATCTGGAGGGCGCTGATGGCCTCGCGCAGGGAAGGGCGGCTGATGCCCATCTGCTCGGTGATGATCCGCTCGGAAGGGAGCTTGCTTCCCGCCTTGTAACGGCCGGAATTGATCATCCGGAGGAGTTGATCGGCGATGAATGAGCTCTTTTTTCTGAATCCTGACTGGACTACCTTTTCGAAATCCATCCCTGCACTCCAAATTGGTCAGACCGGTAAGACTGGTTAAGCCTACTGGATGGCAAAATTGATGTCAAGAAAAAGTTGGAGAGTCGTCCGGTGCCAATGGAGGGGTAAGGCGGCGGGGAGCGCTTCCTGAACCGTACCCCGTCTGCAAAGGCAGGCGGGAGACAGTTGGACAGAGAAAGGAAATCAGGAGGCCTGAATCCGTCAGCGAGCGCATTCCCCGCGGCTTGCCGCGGGGAGTTTCACTAGACAATATTAGACGAGGGCACGTTCAATCACCTTCGTTGAGAACCACCATCTGATAAAATGAGGCATTCGGGCTGCTGCTCTTCCAGAATGGCTTTGACCTGACGGGCTATGGCATCCGAGAGACGGTCTCCCGCTTCCTGACTCAACCCCCCGAGGTGAGGAGAAAGGACCACGTTATCCATCATGGTCAGGGGGTGTCCGGGAGGCAGGGGTTCTGTGGCAAAAACATCCAGCGCCGCCCCTCCGATCCGCCCCGTTTCCAGAGCATCGATCAATGCCTCCTCATCCACGACCTTTCCCCGGGAGGTGTTCACCAGGATCATTCTCGGTTTTGCGCCTGCCAGCATTCGGGAATCGATCATCCTTTCCGTATCGGGTGTCAGGGGGAGATGCAGGGTCACCACATCCGAGAGGGAGATCAGTTCCTCCAGGGCCACCGGTTCCACACCCAGCCGGCCGTAATGGTCGGGATTCATAAAGGGGTCGTAACCGATAACCCGCATGTCAAACCCTTTTGCGATCCTGACCACCCTGGCACCGATTTGACCCAACCCGATCACCCCAAGCGTTTTTCTCCATAGCTCCCGGCCGGAAACCCATTCGGGCAGCGCCCTGCCTGCCTCTGCCCATTCCCCCGCCCTGATCCACGGGTCGGTCTGGTTGATTCTCCTCATCAGGCAAAGGAGCAGTCCGAAGGTCAGCTCGGCAACGGCCTGGGCGTTCTGCCCGCGGCAGTTGCAGACCGTGACCCCTTTGCGTTTCATCGCCTCCACATCTATATGGTCGTAACCGGCCCCATAGGCGATCACCCCCTTCAAGGCCGGTGCCTGTTTTAAGACTGCATCGTTTAGCGGAACGTACTCGGAGACGATGACCCTTACGGCCGAGGAACCTCGGATCTTCTCCGCCAGATCCCCGGAATCGATGGCCCCGGCCACGGTGTAACCGCCCAGGCGGGCAATCTCGTTCAACGCCTTTTGGGACATGTAGAAGCGGTCGGCAAAGACGACGGGGACGTTAATGATCTTCTGATCGCTCATCTTGGCTCACCCTCTGCGCCCTTCCCCCCCTGGCCTGACAGGAGGGGGGAAAGGCACCCCTTTCGGGGGATTATGGTTGCTTGGGCATGACCAGCATCAGTTTGAGATCGTTCACGTTGGTGCCGGTGGCGCCGGTCAGGATCGCATCCTCCAGCTTTTGGAGAACAGGGGTCACATCATGTCGGTTAAGCGCCGCAAAAACGTCGATTCTCAACGCCTTCGCCCGTTCGATCGTCCAATTGTCGACGACCCCTCCGGCGATATCCGTCGGCCCGTCCGTCCCGTCCGAGTCCTGACCGATGATGACCACCTCTCCGATTTGATCGATCCAGAGTGCGGCCCCGAGGGAAAACTCCTGATTTGGGCCACCCTGTCCCGCCTCTCCGGTGATCTTCACCGTTGTCTCGCCGCCGCCGATCACCACGCAGGGGGGCTGGAGAGGACGCTGGTTCAAGAGGATCTCCTTGGCAATCGCGGCAAACGTGCCGCCCAGCTCCCGGCTTTCCCCCTCCAGCATCGTGGAGAGGATCATGGTCTGGAAGTTCAGTTCTTTGGCCTTTTCCGCCGCTCCCTCACAGGCGGCGGTCCCGGGGACGATGATGAAATTGTCGATCCGGTGATCGGAGAGGTCCTTGGGTGTTTCCAGTGCCGGTCCGCCCGCCTTCATATACCGGGCGACGGATGCGGGGACCTTATCCCACAGATCGTACTTGCTGAGCGTCCGTCGCGCATCGTCGAAGTTCGACGTGTCGGGTACGGTCGGACAGGTGATGTAATCGAGAGGGTCTCCGATCACGTCGGAAACGGTCAGGTTGATCAGATGCGCCTGGGGATGGACGGCCTTGGCGAGCCAGCCTCCCTTGATCCGGCTCAGGTGCTTGCGGACCGCATTGATCTCGATGATGTTGGCGCCGCAGGTCAAGAGCAGCTTGTTGACCTGTTTTTTTTCGTCCAGGGTTACGCCCTCGACAGGGTAGGGCATGAGCGCGGAGCTGCCCCCGGTGATGCCGGCAAAAACGATATCCCCCGAGCGTGTTTTCTGGGCCAGGGCCAGGGCCTTCCTGGCGGCACGGAATCCCGCCTCATCGGGAATCGGATGGCTGGAGAAAAAAAGGCGGGACCGGGACAGGGTTCCTTCCTGTCCGTATTTGCAGATGATCACCCCGTCTTCAATCCTCTCGCCCAGGATCTCTTCCAGCGCTCTGGCGATCGGATAGGTGGCCTTGCCGGCGCCGAGAAGAAAGATCCTCCCCTGCTTTTTCAGATCCAGGCGGATCTCGCCGATCGTGAGGATATCTCCCCGCAGATGAACCAGTTCCTTGACCGCCTTGTACGGGTCCGCCTTGGCCAGGGCATGATCCACGATGTCCAGGGCGATCCGGCGGAGTCTCACGTTGCCGTGCGATAGCAGATTATCTCTGTTTCTGATGTAAGTCACTGCGCCTCTGAATTGCTCCCATGTTCCTTTCGGGGAGATGTCCCTCAGGCAATCCGGGCCATCTCCCCGCTATTCAAAGAAGGATCGTCTTGAAAATGGACTTTATGGGCGCTCAGAATGCGGCGCGGAAGTCCATACCGCCGTAGCGGGCCTGCGAGCCCAGTTCGGCCTCGATCTGGAGCAAACGGTTGTACTTCGACGTCCTCTCCCCGCGGACGCCCGATCCGGTCTTGATCTGTCCGGCGTTGATCCCAACGACGAGATCGGCGATAATTGGATCTTCGGTTTCTCCCGAACGCTCGGACACCATAATACCGAAAGAGTTGCGGTAGGAGAGTTCAGCCGCGTCGAGGGCTTCCGACAGGGTCCCGATCTGGTTGAACTTCCACAGCAGGGCGTTGGCCGCTCCCTTGGGCGCCCGTTCCCGAATTCTGTCGGGGTTCGTACAGAAGAAGTCATCGCCGATGATCTGGATGCCCAGTTCCTTGGTCGCCCGGAGGAATCCCTCCTCGTCGTCCTCGCTGAAGGGATCCTCGATCGTCTTGATTGGATACTTCTTGATCAGGGCCTTGTAGTAATCGAGGAGTTCGCCCGTCATCATCTTGTTTCCTTCGAGGGTGTATTTCTCCGTCTTGGGATCGTAGAGATGCGTGGCCGCGCAATCGAGACCGTAGACGATCTTCTTTTCGTATCCGGAACGGTCGACCGCCTGGACCATGCAATCCATTGCCTCGTGGACCTTGACGATCGGCGTGGCAAAGCCCCCTTCATCGCCCGTGTTGGCGGCGAGCTTGCCGTACTTCTTGATCACGATCTTGCGGAGTTCGTTATAGACCGCATTGCCGATCTCCAGTGATTCGGAGAATGTCGCTGCACCGATAGGGAAGATGCAGAACTCCTGAAAATCGAGATCGTTGGAGGTCAGCTTCCCGCCGTTGATGATGTTGAATAGTGGAACGGGCAGGATATGGGCGTTGCAGTTGATATAGCGGTAGAGGGGAAGCTCGACGGCCAGCGATGCCGCGCGGGCGGCCGCCAGGGAGACTCCGATGATGGCATTGGCGCCGAGTTTGGATTTGTCCTTGGTCCCGTCCATCTGGCGAAGCTTTTCATCGATCTTGCGCTGATCGGTCACATCCATGCCGATGACGGCGGGGCCGAGGATATCGCCGACATTCTTGACGGCCTTGCGCACCCCCTGCCCTTGGTAGCGCTTCCCCTTGTCGCGAAGCTCAGCCGCCTCGTGGCCCCCCGTGGAACGTCCTGCCGGAACATCGGCGCGACCGAGGATTTCACCGTTTACCCAGACGTCCACCTGGACTGTCGGATTCCAACGGCAGTCCAATATCTCCCGTGCAGTGACGCCCGTAATCTTGAACTTATTCATGATGTTTCTAATCCTTTCCCAATTTACCGTCGGCGCCTCCCAAGAGGGCCGTAATTTCACGAGCAGCCTTCAGGATCGCTTGGATATTCGCTGCTTTCTGCTCTTCGGAAAGTCTGAAGATCGGCCCGCTGATCGAAAGGCTGGCGACAATCTTGCCTTTTTCATCCATGACCGGGGCAACCACGGAATAGGCCCCTTCTTCCCGCTCACCGACGCTGACGGCGTATCCGTCCCCGCGGATACGCTCCAAGTCCGCCTCCAGGAAAACGGGATCGGTGATTGTGCTCGGCGTAAACTTCTCCAGGGGTTTCCAGTTCAAGATCTTCTTGCGTTCCTTGTCCGGCAGATAGGCCAGGAGAACCTTTCCGGCGGCGCCGCAATGGAGGGGCAGAATCTTGCCGACCACCGTTACTTTGGCTAGACCGTGACGGCTCTTTACGGCCTCCAGGCAGATCCGGTTTCCTTCGCTCAGGGCATATAGGGAGACCTCCTCCCCGCAGACGTCCCTCAATCTCTCCATCACAGGCCGCGCCAGATCGGCCACGTTGACCTTCTGCCGCAGGACGCTCCCCCACTGGTAGAACTTTACCCCCAGGCAATACTGGCCCGCAGGTCCGGTCTGTTCGACGCATTTTTTCAGGGCCAGGGTGGCCAGAAGCCTGGAAACGGTGCTCTGGTTCAAACCGGTCATGCGCGTGATCTCCCCCACGGTCAGAACGGGGGTTTCGATCGTGAAACAGGAGAGGATGTCGACGGCCTTTTCGACGGATTTGATGAACGTCATAGAGTCTCAGTATTCACATTATGCATTAGCAATACATGATGTGCATCATACACACCCCGCATACGGGGTCAAGGATTTTTTCAATTTGTCTGGTCATAAGGTGCCAATGACCAACCCGACAATCCAATTCCCATATAGAGCGCTTCTTTTTCATCTCTTTATGAAATAGAGTGCCACACAATGGAGGAGTATAAGATAGTTGTGCCTCCACTATAATAATGAAGGGCGTTCAATTATTACTGTTTGAAATTGAGCGTTTTCCTCATGCTAAGGAATTACTGAGGAAGTAACAAATGACCGGTCACGCCGAGGTAGATGAATTGACGATCGGATGTAAAAAAAAGAGCCGGGAAGGAATCGAATTAAAAAAGCCGCTAACAATTACCCGTCACGATTTGGCCTGTTCTGGGTGAAACGGATAGGCTGAAAAGGGCCCCGTTGATGTTCGGGAGGGCGGTATGAAAAGGAAGCCTCTGCGGCGTGCAGGATGTTAGAGGAATAACCAGGGGCCGGTGCGGGTATGAGAGCATCCGCTTTTTTATGGCTTCAAAGGTGGGGACAGAATGGGGACAAAATGACCAGATAAAGAAAGAGGGGTTACCCTTTTCTTGGCTAACCCCCCGTTAATTCTGGCTCCCCAGCGCGGACTCGAACCACGGACCCGATGGTTAACAGCCATCTGCTCTACCGACTGAGCTACTGGGGAAGATCGATTTCAGGCGCTTCATAATACAAGAAGCGACGGTTGTCAACAATAGTCTTGAGGATGTCTTGAGGATGCCGGATGATTATTTCTTTTCCCATGTGATTTTGGGTTGACAGGAATTCGCCCGCTCGTGTTAGAATGCGCCCTAAAAATCGGGAAGGACGGGCCGACCCCTATGATCCGTACGGAGAAGCCGATGCGTTATCATGCCGAATACTGAGTGGAAAGCCGAGCAAGCGGGAAAGGAAATGTTTCAGGGGGGACAAAAGGAGCTGAAGGAGACGGTCCTCGACACCGGTCTTTGCACCGGCTGTGGCGCCTGTATCAATGTCTGTCCCTATCAGGCATCCTACCGCGACTGGACAGTGGTCCTCCATCACTGCGACCTCGCCCAGGGTCGCTGCTATGCCTGCTGTCCGCGCACGCCTGCGGACCCGGGAAGCCTGCTGCCGAGGTTTTACGACGCAGCCGATCTGACGCCGGAGTTAGGGGCGGTGAAGGGGTTTTACATCGCGCGGGCGGCGGATGAAGTCGTCCGTCGCGGGGCTCAGCACGGCGGAACAGTCACGACCCTGATTGCCTTGGCCCTCCGGGAAGGTCTGATCGATGCGGCGGTCCTTGCGGGGGAAGGGGATGCCCTTCTCCCCCGGCCCGTGACGATCCGCGAGCCTTCAGCGGCCGTCCGGCAGGGGAAAAGCAGGTTCGTTGTTTCACCCAACGTGGCTGAGTTCAACCGGACGGCGCAGGGGGATGCGGAGCGGATCGGGATTGTGGCCACGCCCTGCCAGGCGCAGGCCCTCGCGAAGATGCGCATCCAACCAGTGACGGCCTCCGACGGCGGCATAGGGAAACTCAAGCTCGTTGTGGGACTGTTTTGCGGCTGGGCACTTTCCTGGCCCGAACTCACCTCCCTTCTCGGAAAAAAGACGGACCTTACCGCCGTTACCGGGATGGATATCCCGCCCAGCCGTTACCACGCCCTCGAGGTGTACACGAAGGAGGGGATCGTGCGGGTCTCCCTCGACGAGGTCCTCCCCTGCATCCGGGAGTCCTGCCTTTCCTGCGGCGACATGACGGCGGAGTTCAGCGATATCTCGGTAGGGTCGGCAAGACTTCCCGAAGGCTGGGAGGAGGCCCGCTTATGGAATCAGGTGATCGTCCGCAGCGAGCGCGGGCGAGAGCTCCTGGAAACGGCCCGCCGCCAGGGGGTTCTTGAATTTCGCGAAGTCCCGGCCGGCAATCTGGAGAAGCTCAAGGCGGCCTCCCTCAACAAGAAGGCGGCGGCAGGCCGTTCGGCAGCCCGGCGAGATGCGGGCGGACTGAAGGAACGGACGGGATGAATAATAAGCCGGGGGAGGACGGAATGTCCGTTAACGGAAGCCGGAAAGAGGGGGCCGAGGTCCTGCTCATGGGGAACGAGGCCATCGCCCGGGGCGCGCTGGAGGCCGGGGTGCGGGTTGCCGCCGGGTATCCCGGCACGCCTTCTTCGGAGATCATTGAAACCCTCTCCCGGTTTTCGGAAACGGGCAAGCTTTACGTGGAGTGGTCCACCAACGAGAAGGTGGCCATGGAGGTCGCGGCGGCGGCCTCTTTTGCGGGGCTCCGCTCGCTGTGCGTCATGAAGCAAAACGGGGTCAACGTCGCCTCCGATTTTCTCCTCCACCTGACCGGCTCGGGGACGCGGGGCGGGATGGTTCTCGTCACGTGCGACGATCCGGGGGCCCTCTCCAGCGTCAACGAAGGGGAATCCCGTCATTTCGCGCGGCTCATGGAGATCCCGCTTATCGAACCGGCGGACTTCGGGGAGGCCAAGGAGATGACCCGCTGGGCCTTCGAGCTTTCGGAGGAGATCCGAAACGTCGTCATGGTCCGCAGCGTGACCCGCATGTCGCATGCAAGCGGGAATGTCGTTCCGGGGCCGCTTCCGGTCTTGAAGGGAAAGGCGGAATTCATCTGCGACGGCCCGGTTTCCGACGTCGAGCGGGGGCCGGTCATCAGCGCTCCGGTTATTCAGAAGCACCGTCTCCAGCAGGAAAAGCTCCGGAGGGCGGTCGCGCTTTTCGAGACGAGTCCCTTCAACGCCTATGCCGGTCCGGACAAGCCGGAACTCCTCATCATCACAAGCAGCGCCTGCGCGCTTTACAGCCGGGAGGCCGTAGCGCTACTCGGAGCGGAGGGACGCGCGGGCATCCTGAAACTGGGGACGACCTGGCCGTTGCCGCCGGCGCTCCTCAAAAGACATCTGCTCATGGCGGAGAAGGTCCTGATCGTCGAAGAGGTCCTTCCGTTTCTCGAAGATCAGGTCAAGATCCTCGCTGCGGAGCAGGCGCGGGAGATCGGGATCAAGACCTTCTACGGGAAGAACGACGGGACGCTCCCGATGGTCGGGGAACTCAATCCGGATCTGGTTGCGGAGGCCGTCGGCCGGATCCTGGGAATCTCTCCCCCGGCCCTGCCGGCCGCCTATCGGGAAAAGCTTCAGGAATTTGCGGCTATGGTGACGAAGCGCGAGCAGACCTTCTGCCCGGGCTGTCCCCATCGCGCCTCCTTCTGGATCATCCGCGAGGCGCTCCAGCGGGATCGGCGCCGCGGGTTCGTCTGCGGCGACATCGGCTGCTATGCGATGGCCGCCCTTTTCCAGGCAGCCGGCTTCCACACCGCAAAGACGCTCCATGCGATGGGGTCGGGGACGGGAATCGCCTCCGGGTTTGGAAAATTAGGACCGTTCGGCATGGAGCAGCCGGTGATCGCCGTCTGCGGTGATTCGACCTTCTACCACGCGGCGATCCCCGCGCTTATCAACGCCGTCCACCAGAAGGCAGACATCACCTTCATCGCCCTGGACAACAGCGGGACGGCCATGACGGGCTTCCAGCCCCATCCGGGGATTGCAGTCAACGCCATGGGAGAGACCGCGCCGCGGGTCGAGATCGGCGCTCTCTGCAGCGCGATGGGGGCGCCGGTCGTCTGCGAGGATCCCTTTGATCTTGTCCGGACCAGAGAGACGCTGAACCGGCTCCTGGAATCGCCAGGGGTGAAGGTCCTCATCCTGAAGCAGTCCTGCGCCCTTTCGCCGGAGAAAAAGGGGAAGAAGCAATTCCTCGTCCAGGTGGACGAGGCGCTCTGCCGGGGGGAGGACTGCGGCTGCAACCGCCTCTGCACGCGCATTTTCCGCTGCCCTGGGCTCCTCTGGAACCGGGAGAGGAAAAAGGCCGAGATCGACGAGGTGATCTGCGCCGGCTGCGGGTTCTGCACCGGGATCTGCCCGGCCGGGGCGATCCTGAGCGAGGAGGCGGCGAAATCATGAGGGGGACCTTGGCGAAAGATCCATACAATATCGTGATCACGGGCGTGGGTGGACAGGGAAACGTCATGGCCTCCCGGGTCCTGTCGGATATGCTGGTCCGGGCGGGATTCAAGGTGACGATCGGGGAGACCTTCGGGATGTCGCAGCGCGGCGGCTCGGTCATGAGCCATATCAGGGTCTCGCCGGAGACCGTCTGGAGCCCGCAGATCCCGAAGGGCGGGGCCGATCTGATCGTTGCCCTCGAGCCTCTCGAGGCGATCCGCGTCCTGGCCGGTTACGGGAATCCGTCCGTAAAGGTCCTGGTGAACATGAGGCCGATATACCCCGTCGGCGTGATTACCGGGGAGGACCAATACCCGTCGGCGGAAACCATCCGCAAGACGATCACGGCGCTCGCGGCGGCGGCCCGTTTCCTCGCTGCGACGGACGAGGCGGTTAAGCTCGGCAATCCCATCCTCGGGAACATCGTCATGATCGGCGCCGTCGCCGGTCTGGGCGTTCTCCCCATCGACCGGGGGCTGTTCGAGACGGTGATCCGGGAGGGGATGCCGGCCGAACGGGCGGTGGCAAATCTCCGCGCTTTCGCAATCGGCGAGGCGGCGGTGGCGTGAAGAAAGGAGGAGTGCAAAATGATGGGTCCATACAAGGCCGTCCGGGTGACGGAGGATGTCTGGTGGGTAGGCGCCATCGATTGGAACATCAGGGATTTCCACGGTTATACGACCCGAAGGGGAAGCACCTACAACGCCTACCTCGTTATGGCGGACAAGATCACGCTCATCGATACGGTGAAGGCCCCCTTCCTGGAGGAAATGATCGCCCGCATCGCCTCCGTGGTCGAACCGGCGAAGATCGACTACATCGTTTCCAATCACTCGGAGATGGACCACTCGGGGTGCCTTCCCGAGATCATCGCGGCCGTGAAGCCGGAAAAGGTCTTCGCCTCGGCCGTAGGGACCAGGACCCTCAGGGAGCTGTTTCCGCTTGACCGGGAGCTTGTCCCCGTCAGGGACGGAGAGACGCTCAGTCTCGGCAACCGGACCCTCACGTTCATGGAGACCAGGATGCTCCACTGGCCCGACAGCATGTTCGCCTACCTCAACGAAGAGCAACTCCTCTTTTCCCAGGACGCCTTCGGGATGCACCTGGCCTCCCTGGAGAGGTTCGACGACGAGCTCGATCCGGCGGTTTTGGCCTATGAGGCGGCGACCTATTATGCGAACATACTGCTTCCCTATTCGCCGCTGGTCTTGAAGCTCCTGGAGAAGGTCGCGGCCGCCGGCCTTTCCTTCCGGTTGATCGCCCCGGATCACGGGCCGATCTGGCGGAAGGACATGGCAGGGATCGTCGAGCGCTACCGGAAATGGGCCGCGCAGAAGCCGACGGCCAAGGCAGTGGTCTTTTATGCGACGATGTGGCATAGCACGGAAAAGATGGCCCGGGCGATCAGCGAGGGGCTTGCCGCGGGCGGCCTCCACGTAAAGCTGCTGTCGATGGACAAGGCGCACAGGAGCGATGTGGCCTACGAAATACTTGATGCCGGGGCGATCGCCGTCGGCTCGCCGACCCTCAACAACCACCTGCTGCCGAACATGGCGGACATCCTGACGTATCTAAGGGGTCTCAAGCCAAGGAACCTCGTCGGCGCCGCCTTCGGGTCGTACGGCTGGAGCGGCGAGGCGGTGAAGGAGATCGAAGAGATCCTCGCGTCGATGAAGATAGAGCCGGCGGGGGAGGGGATCAGTGTGAAGAACGTCCCCGACGGCGGGGTTCTGCTGCGGTGCTACGAACTGGGTTTGAAGATGGCGGAGATGGTCGGGGCGCGCCTGTAGACAGATGGCGGGCGGCGGGAACTGCCTGCCCGGGGCGGACTTCGGGGAAGGGTTAATCATACGGAGAAAGGACGGGGATATGGAAAGATATGTATGCAGCGTCTGCGGTTATGTCTATGACCCGGCGGTCGGAGATCCCGATGCGGGGATCCGCAAGGGGGTCTCTTTTCAAGACCTTCCCGAGGATTGGGTCTGCCCGGTCTGCGGCGCGAAACAGGATCAATTCCGAACGTTCAATTAAGCATTGGCGCTCTCGTAAAAAGTCGCATAAGCCTTGAATTTGGGACGGCTTCGTAAAAAGCTCTGCAGGCAAGGCGCGCGAACCCTGAGGAGTGAGGCGTACTTTAGCGTACGCTGCAACGA
>JAHJXP010000108.1 GCA_018827585.1 Pseudomonadota bacterium
CCTGGGGAGAAGTGACGATGTTATCAAGTCCTCGGGATACCGGATCGGGCCGTCTGAGATTGAATATGTGCTGGACACTCACCCGGCCGTTCGGGAATCGGCGGTGGTAGGCAGTCCGGATGTGGAGCGAGGCGAAATCGTTAAAGCCTTTATCGTACCGAAGGTCCCGCCGAGCCCCGAGCTGACCCGGGAAATCCAGGATTTCGTCAAAAGCAGGCTAAGCCTGCACGAATATCCCCGGGAGGTTGAATACGTCGATGAACTTCCCAAAACCCCGGACGGAAAATTGCAGAGAAAAACGCTGAAGCAAATGGAAAGAGCCCGTAAGGAAGTTGCTGTTTGATGGCGAGGTCGCCGGCCGTTGTGGGCAGTTTACGGAGCTTTGTTGACAAATTTTAGTATCGTTCAAAAGGTTTGGCAAAGCATGATTTGAAAAAATCACGATCTCTCTTTAGGGTGTGTTTTGGGAAACAGAAACCTTTAAGGAGAGACCGTGATGAAACAATGTGTAAGTGTAATATGTGATTTTGATCTGGCAATAGGGAAAGTGAATTATCAAAATTTTCAAAATTTTCTCATTATCAAAATTTTCTCTTGACATCCCGGAGAAGGTGTGTTTTCATACTTCCACTTTACATGAGAGGTATGCAGCGTGGGTAGAAAAGGGGCAGAAGTGAGAAATTCCTTAACCAACTGGTATTGGTTTTATTACTTTTTTGCATCGGTCTGCCCGCTGCTTAGGAGGACGTAAGGGAAACCAAACATACCAACTAAGCCATGGACAGACCTTAAAGATGCTGCCCATGGCTTTTTTGTTTTATGCAGGCCGTGGCGGCGCAAAAGCTCACCACGGCCTTTTATTTTTCGAGGTGAAGTATGATTATCGTGATGAAAAAGAATGCAACGCAGGAGCAGATCGACCATGTGACCGAGTGGATCAAATCCGTCGGCTACCATCCCCATCTCTCCCAGGGCGTCGAAAGGACCCTGATCGGCGCCATCGGGGACGACCGGGGAAGGGCCCAGTTGAAATCCGCCTCCTTTCTCCCCGGCGTGGAAAAGATCATGCCGATCCTGAAACCTTACAAACTGGCCAGCCGTGAGTTCCAGGAAGCGGACACCATCGTCCGGGTCGGAGAGGTTCGGATCGGCGGGGGCGAATTCACTGTTATCGCCGGCCCCTGTTCCATCGAGAGCGAGGAGCAGATGATGGAGTGCGGCTATGTGGCGAAAAAAGCGGGGGCGAAAATCATCCGCGGCGGTGCGTTCAAGCCGCGGACATCGCCATACAGTTTCCAGGGGATGGAGGAGGAAGGCCTGAAGCTCCTCAAGAAGGTCGGCGAAAAACTGGGGATGCCGGTGGTGACGGAAGTAATGAACACGACCGACGTTGACCTTGTCGAGGCATACAGCGACATCCTCCAGATCGGCGCCCGCAACGTCCAGAATTTCGCCCTTCTCAAGAAGGTCGGCCACTGCCGGAAGCCGGTCCTCCTCAAGCGCGGGCTGATGACGACGATCGAAGAGCTCCTCATGTCGGCGGAATACATCCTCTCCGAGGGGAACGACCAGATCATCCTCTGCGAACGGGGGATCCGCACCTTTGAGACGGCGACCCGAAACACTCTCGACATCAGCGCCGTGCCCGTCCTCAAGGAACTGACGCACCTGCCGGTCATCGTCGATCCGAGCCATGCCGCCGGTCACGCGAAATATGTCCTCGCCCTCACCAGGGCGGCGGTGGCCGTTGGGGCCGACGGCGTTATCGTGGAAGTCCATCCGGAACCGGAAAAGGCCTTCTCGGACGGCGCCCAGTCGCTGCGGCCGGAGCAGTTCTACCGGCTCATGGACGAGGTCGGCGTCTTGGAGAACGCAATGCGCAATGGAATAGGAAGACTTTAATGAAAACGATGAAGGTAAACCTCGACCGGATGGCGGCCAATTCCTACACGATCCACATCGGCGACGGGATCATGGACCGCATGGGCCTGATCCTGGCGAGGAGCGGCGTGGCGCAGCGCTACGTGATCGTCACGGATGACCATGTCGACGCCCTCCACGGCGGGCGGGTGCAGGCCGCCCTGGAAAAGGCGGACCTTATCGTCGACCGGATCGCGGTCGCCCCCGGGGAGGCCGCCAAGGACATCCGGACCGTCCTGGCCCTCGCCGAAAAGCTGACCGGCCTCGGTGCGGACCGCCATACCGCCCTGGTCGCCCTGGGCGGCGGCGTTGTCGGCGACCTGACCGGCTTTGTCGCCTCGATCTACATGCGGGGGATCCCCGTGATCCAGGTCCCGACCACGCTCCTGGCCCAGGTCGACAGCAGCATCGGCGGGAAAACCGGGGTGGACATCGCCGCCGGAAAGAACCTGCTGGGGACCTTCCACCAGCCGAAGGGGGTGTTCATCGACATCGACTTCCTGCGGATGCTCCCCGAGGCGCAGCTCCGCAACGGCCTCGCCGAGGTGATCAAGTGCGCGGTCATCGAATCCCCCGAGCTCCTGGACGACATAGAGGATGCGGCGGCAAAGGGCGGCCTGCGGGAGACCGCTTTTCTCGAGCGGGTCATCACCACGGCCTGCCGGATCAAGAAGGAGCTTGTGGAGATCGACGAACGGGACCGGGGACTCCGGCGGATCCTGAACTTCGGCCACACCCTCGGTCACGCGGTCGAGGCCGCCTCCGGCTACGCCCTCTCCCACGGCGAGTCCGTCGCCATCGGCATGGTTGCCTCCGCCGCGATCTCGGAGCGGATGCATTATCTGCCCACCGAGGACAGGAAGCGGATAGAATCAGTCATCCGGGCGGTCGGTCTCCCCGACCGGATCCCCGGAAAACTCGCCCCGGGTGAGATCATGTCCCGGCTCGCCAGCGACAAGAAGAAGGAAGGGGAGACGATCCACTTCATCCTCCTCAAGAAACTGGGACTTCCGTTCGTCAACGGCGGGGTGCCGGAGGGTATCGTGCGGGAAACAATAAAAAGGCTGCAGAGATGAATTGCGAAATCCTCGAAAATCTAAGGGAGAAGATCGAGCGGATGGATCGGGAGATCGTCCGTCTCCTCAACGAACGCGCGGCCGTCTCGATCGAGATCGGAAAGATAAAACACGCCGAAGGACGGGAGGTTTACGACCCTTCCCGGGAAGCCATGCTCGTCCGTCGCCTGACGAAGATCAACGGGGCCGTTTTGCCCGAGGCATCCCTCCGACACATCTTCCGGGAGATCATCTCCGCCTCCCGCGCCCTGCAGGCGCCGATGAGGGTCGCCTTTCTGGGACCGGAGGCCTCCTTCAGCCACCAGGTGGCGCTGAACCATTTCGGCGCGGGCATCCTCGCCTCACCGAAAGCCACGATCGGCGAGGTCTTCGACGAGGTCGAACGGGGGGGAGACGGGCGCTGGGGGATAGTTCCCATCGAAAATTCCGCCGAGGGATCGGTGAAGCCCACCCTGGACCGGCTGATCTCCACCCCGCTTGCCATCCGGGCGGAGGTCTTCCTCAGGGTCCGGCACTGCCTGCTGTCGGCCTGCACCGATCTGGCGGCGATCAGGGGCGTCTACTCACATCCCCAGGCCCTGGCCCAGTGCCAGGGATGGCTGAGGATGCACCTGCCCGGGATACCGCTCATCGAGGTGGACAGCACGGCCGGGGCGGCCCGGCGGGTGCAGGAAGACCAGACGGGGGCCGCCGTCGGCAGCCGTCTCGCCGCCGGGGCCTACGCTCTCAACATCCTTGCCGAGGAGATCGAAGACAACCCTCTCAACACGACGCGATTTCTGGTCTTGGGACCCAATCCGGAGGGAAACGGCGGGGGAATCACCGGCCGGGACAAGACCTCCGTCATCTTCGGCACGCCCCACGTCCCGGGCGCCCTCCACCGGGTCTTGGCGCCCTTCGCCAAAGCGGGAATCAACCTCACGCGGATCGAATCATGGCCGATGCGGGACAGGATGTGGGAATATCTCTTCTTCGCCGACTTCACCGGTCACGCCGCCGAGGAAAAAACGCGCGAATGCCTGAAAGAGCTGGAGCGCCGGACCGCCTTTCTCAAGGTCCTGGGGTCCTATCCCCGGGGGGAGGAGATCTCATGAGCCGCCTGTCCGTTGCCGCCGCAAAAACGGGAAGCGAACCGCCCCGGAACGACATGAGACGGATCGTCTCGGAAAGGCTGGAGAAAAATGCTGGAGATTAGACCGCTCAGTCGGCTGGACGCCTCGGTCAGGGCGCCCGGTTCGAAGAGCTACACACAGCGGGCAATGATCATCGCGGCCCTGGCCGAGGGGAGATCGCGCCTCCGGGACGCCCTGCTTTCCGAAGACACCGAACGCCTCGCCGAGGCGCTTTGCGCCCTCGGCACGGCGATCCGGACCGAGGGGAGGGACATGATCGTCGCCGGCACGGCCGGGAAGATCGTGCGGCCGCCCCGCGCGATCCATTTAGGCAACAACGGCACGGCGCTCCGGCTGCTCGCCGGGGTGGCCTCCCTCGGAGAGGGTCCTTTCGTCCTGACGGGCGACAACCGCCTCTGCGAAAGGCCGCTCAAGCCGCTGCTTGAAGCGCTCGCCGTCCTCGGCGTCAAATCGGATACGGACGGAGGGCTCGGCTATCCCCCGGTGACCATCATGGGAGGCGGCCTCCTGGGCGGCGAGGTGATTCTCCGAGACATAGGGAGCAGCCAGTACGTCTCCTCGCTCCTGATCGCCGCCCCCTTCGCCGACGCGGACACAACCATCGTCCTCGAGGGGAAAATCCCTTCCCTTCCTTACGTGGCGCTCACAACGGAGACGATGGAGGCTTTCGGCGTGAGGGTCCTCTCGAACGGGGGCGGCCGCTACGTCGTGAAAAGCGGGCAGCGCTACCGGGGACGGGACTACCGGATCGAAGGGGACGTCTCCAGCGCCTCCTATTTCTTCCTCGCCGCGGCCCTGCTGAAGGGTCGCGTCCGGGTGGAGAACGTCGACCCGCGGACGCTGCAGGGGGATATCGGGTTCCTCAAAATCCTGGAGCAACTCGGCTGCGAAATCCGCCGGGAAGATCTCCATGTCGAGGTTCAGGGGGGAGAACTCCCGGGGGGAGAGATGAGCTTCGACCTCGGGGCCATGCCGGACCTGGCGCCGACGCTGGCCGTCCTATGCGCCGTGCGACCGGGCCGCAGCCTCATCAGGAACATCGCCCACCTCCGCCTCAAGGAGTGCGACCGCCTGGCGGCTCTGGTGACGGAACTGCGCAGAACGGGCATCGGCGCGGAGGAACTCCCGGACGGCATCTCCATCGCCGGGGGGAAACCGCGCGGCGCCGTGATCGAAACTTACAATGATCATCGCATCGCCATGAGCTTCGCGATCCTGGGTCTGGCCGCACCGGGAATGAGGATCGCAGGGGAGACCTGCGTGGGAAAATCCTTTCCCGGCTTCTGGACGGCGCTGGAGGGGCTATACGGATAAGCACCTTGCCGCGGCAGGGATTGACGACCTCGTAAAAAGGCCCCCCCTTCACCGTCGGCCACCTATATCGGGCGCGGGGCAAGCTCCGGACGGGGTCCGGAAAATGGTGAAACAACCGGATTCCGGATCAGACCCGGAATCCAGGAAATGCTTGCAAATACCGGATTACGGCGCCTGTCCCGGACTCTGATCCGGGATTCGCCGGAATGACAAGCGCGATGTTGCTATGGAATTATTCAAAGGTATCGGAATGACACGGCGTATGAGAACAATGACAAAAGCTCTCGGAACAGGAAAGGATGAAGCAGCCATGAACATAATTCTCACGGGATACCGCTGCACGGGGAAGACGTCGGTGGGACGGAGGCTCGCGGCCCGTCTGGGTCGCCCCTTCTACAACGCAGACGATCTCATCATAAACCGGGCGGGCAAGACGGTCGAAGAGATCGTCGCCAAGGGGGGGTGGCCGGCGTTCAGGGAGGCGGAAGGGGCGGTAATCAAAGACCTGTCCGATATGGACGGCTGCGTCATCTCCCCCGGGGGCGGCGCTTTTCTCGATGCCCGGAATGTTGAATACATGAAGAGAAACGGTCTGTTCATCTGGCTCGTCGCCGACGCGAAGACGATCGTGCGGAGGCTGGAAAAAGATCAGACGGGCGGGGCGCCGCGTCCTTCGCTGACCGGCAAGCCGGTCGAGCAGGAGGTGCGGGAGGTCCTCGCGGAAAGAGAACCGCTCTACAGGCGGATCGCCGATCTCACGGTGGACACTTCCGCCCGGACGGTGGAGGAGGTCGCGACGACGATCATCCGCGCCCTCGAAAGACGGCATCTCCCCCGCTGCGCCGCCGCTCCCGTCGTCGGCGCCTCCGCATGAGGGCGGCTGAAGCCGCGCCCGTCCGGGGACCGGGACAGGCCGGGAAGGCCGCGGGCGAGCTCGGCAGCGGCCTGCGGGAACGCCCGCCCCGCCGGTGGGGAACCCTTTACGGGAAGGAGAAATAACATGTCCGGAAACACCATCGGCGTTCTGTTCAAGGTCACGACGTGGGGAGAGTCCCACGGACCGGCCGTCGGGGCCGTCATCGACGGCTGCCCGCCCCGGATAGATATTTCGGAGACGGACATCCAGGCGGAACTCGACCGGCGGAGACCGGGAGGTCTTTTATCGGCGAGCCCCCGCCGCGAGGCGGACCGCGTGGAGATCCTCTCCGGCGTCTTCGAGGGAAAGACGACAGGGACCCCGATTTCGCTCATGATCCGTAACGCCGACGCCGAAAGCGCCGCTTACGAAGAGCTCCGGAATCTCTTCCGCCCCGGCCACGGGGATATCACCTACCAGGCGAAGTACGGGATTCGCGATCACCGGGGCGGGGGCCGCGCCTCGGGCCGCGAAACCGCCGGTCGCGTGGCCGCCGGCGCCGTCGCCCGGAAGATCATCGGCCGGGCGGGGATGGCCGTTACGGCCTTCACGAGAGAACTGGGCGGCATCGTCGCCGGGGGAGAATTTTCGGCGGAGACCGCGGAGAACCCCCTGCGCTGTCCAGATCCGGAAGCGGGGAAAAGAATGATCGCCCGGCTGGAAGAAGCGCGGGCCACAGGCGACACGCTCGGCGGGATCGTGGAGATCCGCGTCCGGGGCTGCCCGCCGGGCCTCGGCGAGCCGGTGTTCGGCAAGATCGACGGCGATCTCGCGGGGGCGCTCATGGGGATTGGGACCGTCAAGGGAGTGGAGATCGGCGCGGGCTTCGCAGCGGCCCGGATGACCGGTTCGGCCTGCAACGACACCATCGGACCGGAGGGCTTCCGGACGAACAATGCCGGGGGGATTCTGGCGGGGATCACCAGCGGCGCCGAGATCGTCATCCGCGTTGCGTGCAAGCCCATCCCCTCCATCGCAAGGCCGCAGGAAACAATCGACATTTGGGGAAATCCCGCCGTCGTGACGATCAAAGGCAGGCACGACGCGGCGGTCATCCCGCGGATCATCCCGGTCTGCGAGGCTATGGTCTCGATCGTCCTGGCGGATCATCTTTTGCGTCAGCGGGCGATTGCGGGGTGATGGCTTCGTAAAAAGTCCAAAATCCCCTTCCCCTTGATGGGGGAGGGTTAGGGTGGGGGTGAAAAGTGGTTGTGTTTTAGCCAGTTATTGCCCCCTCCCCTTAATCCCCTCCCGCCAGGGGAGGGTAAATTTCATTTTTTCACGAGTTCGATAAGGTTGAACGGATGAACGGATTTGAAATCGGCATTATCGGCGGGACCGGCGGCATCGGAAGATGGTTAGCAGGCTTTTTTACCGGCGAAGGTTATCCCGTCCATGTTACGGGACGGTCTGCGGGGATGCCCCTGCCGGAGCTTGCGGCCCGCTGCCGCGTCGTCATCGTGGCCGTTCCCATCGCGGCGACCAGCGACGTCATCCGGCGCGTGGGGCCCTATCTTCCCAAGGACGCGCTTCTGATGGATCTGACCTCCCTAAAGGAGGCGCCCGTCCGGGAGATGCTTAAGGCCACCGAGGCGGAGGTCGTGGGCTGCCACCCCCTCTTCGGACCGGATTGTCCTTCTCTCGCCGGCCAGAATATCGTCCTGTGCCCGGCGCGGGGCGACGGATGGCTCGGTGCGATAGAGGCCCCCTTCACGAAAAACGGCGCCCGCGTCACGGTAACGACGCCCGGGGAGCACGACCGGATGATGGCCCTCGTGCAGGGGCTCAACCACCTGGAGACGATCCTCATGGGGCTCGCCCTCAGAGATTCCGGCGTGGAGGCATCGACGCTCGACGCCTTCTCCACACCCGCCTTCCGGACAAAGCGGGCGATCTGCGAGAAGGTCTTCAGCGGCCGTCCCGAGATGTACGCGGGCATCCTGGCGGGTAATCCGAACATGGCCGGGATCATGGATATCTGCGAAAGAAACCTTTCCGTTCTCAAGGGACTGGTCCTGAACCGGGATGTAGAGGGACTTGCCGCCCTGATGGGCCGCCAGGAGACGGTCGAACGGCAATAAAGGGGTTGACATGCCTTTTGAAGTCTGGTAGGAAAGGGCCGCATCTTGAAAACAATCAGCAAGACGGGAACGCGTATGAAGCGGATCGCAATCAGGAACTGGTGGTGGTGGAACAATACAGAAGGAGGGGTTTGTCCGCTGCTGATCCGATGATCTAATGAAAATCAAAGCCGTGGGGACCTCTTCAGGACCCACGGCTTTTTTGTTTTGCAGGCAAAAAAGGCCGTGACGATTCACGGCCTTTTTTTATAATGTTCATGATGGGAGAGCTTTGCCGACTTCGCAAAAAGTCGCAAATCTCCCTCCCCCTTGACGGGGGAGGGTCAGGGTGGGGGTGATAAGTGGCCGTATCTTTGCGTGTGATTTCCCCCTCCCCTTAGTCCCCTCCCGCCGAGGGAGGGGAAATTTTACTTTTTACAAGAGCGTCAGCTTTGAATTCCGTCATTTATTCAAAGTTCTCGATGAAAGAGGAATCGACCATGTACACACCGGATTTTGAAACATTCACTAAATTGGCAACGGAAGGAAACCTGATCCCCGTCTGCCGGGAGATCCTCGCCGACACGGAAACGCCCGTCACGGCCCTCATGAAGCTTGCCGACCGCCCCCATCTCTTTCTGTTGGAGAGCGTGGAGGGGGGCGAGAAATGGGGGCGGTACAGCTTCCTCGGGTCGGACCCGCGGATCATCTGCCGCATCCGGGGGGAAGAGGTCGTTATCGAGGAAAACCATACGGTGCAACGGCACCCGCATGGGAGCGATCCGCTGCGGTTTCTCAAGGAAATCCTCAGCCGTTACCGCCCCGTCACCCTCGTGGGATTGCCGCGGTTCTTCGGAGGGGCCGTAGGTTTTCTCGGCTACGACATGGTCCGGTATTTCGAGCGCCTCCCTGCCGGCCGCGGAGACGCCCCCGTCGACGACGAGGCCGTCTTTCTTCTCACCGACACGCTGATCATCTTCGACAACGTCCGCCACACGATCAAGATCGTCGCCTGCGCCATCACCGGCGAAGGAGAGGACCTGCGGGCCCTCTACAACGGGGCCGTCCGCCGGATTGAAGAGATGACGGACCTTCTCATGACCCCTCTGACGGCGAAGAAGTCCTCCTGCGAGCAGCAGGCGGCTCCCCCCTTCCGGCCCGACATGGAACCGGAGGCCTACCGCGCCATGGTCCGCAAGGCCAAGGAGTACATCGCCGCGGGGGATATAATCCAGGTCGTCCTCTCCCAGCGGTTCCAGAGGGAATCCGCGGCGGACCCGGTTAATCTCTACCGGGCGCTCCGCCATGTCAACCCCTCGCCCTACATGTTCTTTCTCCGCCTGGACAACCTCCGTCTCATCGGCTCCTCGCCGGAAGTTATGGTCCGCCTCGAAGAGGGGATCGCCGAGCTCAAGCCCATCGCCGGGACGAGGCGCAGGGGGAAAAACGAGCAGGACGACCGGCGGCTGGCCGACGAACTCCTGGAGGACCCTAAGGAGCGGGCGGAGCACGTCATGCTCGTCGACCTGGGCCGGAACGACCTCGGACGGATCGCCCGGATCGGGAGCGTCCAGGTCGGCCGGCTGATGGCGGTGGAGCGCTATTCCCACGTCATGCACCTCGTCTCCGACATCCAGGCG
>JAHJXP010000109.1 GCA_018827585.1 Pseudomonadota bacterium
GGAGATCGGCGAGGTATGCAAGGACCTGCGTTTCCGATTCATCGCCGGCGTTCAGGAAGCGATCTTCGACAGTCCCCGGTTTTCTTTTGTGTCCGATAGCATCCGCCGGGTGAAGGACCGCTTCGAGCAAATTCTCATCGCCCGCAATGATGTCAAATACGTGGTGGCCGAGCGCCTGCTCAAGAAGACCGGCGACCAGCAGGTTAAAATCCAGGAGTATCTGACCCCTTTCGCCAGGTTCTACGGCTTCATGAATGAGCGTATGGACGAGTTTGTCCGCCTGTTTCCCGTGCATCCCGATTATATTGATACCTTCGAGCGGGTCGCAGCGGTGGAAAAACGCGAGGCCCTCAAGACCCTGTCCCTCGCCATGAAGAAACTGCTCAATCAGGATGTCTCCAAAGACCGGCCGGGGCTCATTGCTTACGATAGCTACTGGATAACCATTAAAGAAAACGCGGCGTTTCGCGCCATCCCGGAAATCAGGGAGGTCATCGAGTGCAGCGCAAAGCTTGAGGGGCTGATCAACAGCAATTACCCGAAAGGCAAGAATAAGGAATTCGCCGGAAGAATTATCCATGGCCTGAGCCTGCACCGGCTGACCGTCGGCAGCATTGAAACGCCCGTGGGCCTGACTTCGGAATCATTGAGGGATTCTCTGTGCCTCTATGATCCAAACGTGGCCGATCTTGGCGGCGATCCTGCCGATGATCTGCGCGGAGAAATCGAATCGACGATACGGGTGATCAGCCAGGCCGTCAATGGTCAATTCCTGTCGGCAACGGAGACGGACGTCAAGGGAAGGCTGAGTGGACAGTTCTATCTCGACGTTCATAAAACCGTGGATTACGACGCACAGGTTCGAAATCGCACCGAGAGTCTCGAACCCTCGCAACTTGATCGCTATTATTATGAAGCCCTGAAGCGGGTCATGGAATGTACTGATCACACCTATGTCACCGGCTACAAGATCTGGCAGCATGAGATCGAATGGCTGGAACGGAAGGCCGCACGCCTTGGGTACCTCTTTTTCGGGGCGCCCAACGAGCGATCCACCGCGGTACCGCCCCGCGATTTTTATCTTTACTTTCTTCAACCTTTCGAGGCGCCGTCCTTCAAAGATGAGAAGAAACCGGACGAATTATTCCTTCACCTGAAAAATGCCGATGAAACATTCCGCACGGCATTACGAGGCTATACGGCGGCCCTCGATCTTGCCTCCACGGCATCGGGCCATGCCAAAAACACCTATGAATCCAAAGCGATGAACTTTCTGCGAGATCTGGTCCAATTGCTCCAGAAGAACATGGCGACGGCCTTCGATGTCACCTGTCAGGGAAGGACAAAACCCCTCACCGAATGGGCAAAGGGAAAGTCGATCCGCGAGCTGTCCGGCATATCGTCCCATGAGCGAATCAATTTTCGCGATCTGGTGAATACCGTCGCCGGAATATGTCTCGACAGCCATTTCCGGGACCAGGCGCCGGATTACCCCTTCTTTTCGGTGCCCATCACGGGCGCCAACCGCGCCCAGGCGGCCCAGGACGCCTTGCGGGCCATTGCCGGACAGAACCGCACCAAACAAGCGACAGCGGTTATGGATGCCTTGGGACTCCTCGACGGGGAGCGGATTGATCCGTATCAGTCAAAATACGCCCGATATATTCTCGACAATGCAAATAAGAAAGGTTCCGGCCAGGTTGTCAATCGGTCTGAGCTGTTCCAGGAGGTTCTCGGGGTCGAGTATCTGGCGCCGCAAACGCTGCGACTGGAACCGGAATGGGCGGTCGTGGTACTGGCCGCGCTGGTTTATGCCGGAGAGATTGTATTGGCCATTCCCGGTAAAAAGTTCGACGCCACTATCTTACCGCAAATGGCCGGGACCGGCGTGGAAGAACTGGTCCAATTCAAACACATAGAACGCCCTATAGACTGGAATATCCCGGCGCTCAAAGCACTTTTTGAACTGTTGGGACTCCCCCCGGGAATGGTTCAACAGATTACCCAAGCTGATGAGACACCGGTTCAACAAATGCAGAAGGCCGTCTCGGAAACGGTCAACCGGCTTGTCGCCGCTCAGCAGAATTTACATAATGGCCTGTTCTTCTGGGGCCGGAATCTCCTGTCAGAGGATGAAGTTCAGAAGTTGAAAGCCCGACTGGAAGAAACCAAGACATTTCTCGAATCGCTTCAGGCGTACAACACGCCGGGGAAACTGAAGAACTTCCGTTACGATACCCAGGAGGTAAAGGGCCATCACGAAGGATTGCAATCCCTGCAGGAGATAGAATCCCTGCAGGAACTGGCCAATGATCTCGGGATGGTAGCGTCGTACCTTTCCACAGCGGAAGCGGTCCTGACTACCGGACATGAATGGCTCGACAAGGTGACGTTGGCACGCGATGAAGTCCTCGGGCAGATCGGCGATCCAGACAAACGCGGGGCGGCCGTCTTCCGCCAGCAAACCCAGCTCCGGTTGACGGACCTTAAAAAAGCCTATATCCAGATCTACCTTGCCCACCACAGCAAGGCGCGACTGGGGGTAAAGGACGACAAGCGCAAGGTCCAGCTCATGGGCGACGAGCGGCTCAAGGTATTACAAAAACTCTCCACCATCAATCTTATGCCCCTCCAGCACCTGACCGATTTCCAGAACCGGCTTGCAGGCCTGAAAAGCTGTTTCGCCCTCACCGAACAGGAATTGGAAGCCTCGCCTGTCTGCCCGCATTGCGGCCACAAACCTGCATCCGAGTCTGCAACAACCCCAGCCGGCATGACGATCAACGATCTGGACGGCGAACTGGACAAACTGGTGGTTGATTGGACCCAAACCCTGCTGGCAAATCTTGAAGACCCGACGACCAGGGACAACCTGACTCTGCTTAAACCAGAACCGCGTAAACTGGTGGACGGCTTCATCAAGAAGTGTGTACTCCCGGATGATCTGGATCTGCACTTCATACAGGCCCTGCAGGAAGTTCTCTCAGGGTTGACCAAAGTTTCTGTCAAGACCGAAGCCCTGCGAGCAGCGCTCCTTGCGGGAGGTTCACCGGTCACCCCGACGGAAATGAGGAAGCGATTTGAAGACTACCTGGACCAGATCACCAAGGGCAAGGAACCAAGCAAGGTGCGGATCGTACTGGAGTAGTGGGGCATTGATATGAACGAAATGATACGCCTCGTCCAAGGGGGAGAATCAGAGGCGGTCGAGTTCAAAAAATCGACCGGCCAATTACGCAGGGCTGGAGAGACGTTGTGCGGCATGCTCAATGGCAAGGGGGGCCGCGTTTTAATCGGCATAACACCGGAAGGACGCATACTGGGCCAGGATGTGTCAGACAAGACTCAGCGTGAACTGGCGGATGTGATCGCGAAGTTTGAACCCCCGGCCCAGATCGATGTGGAGAAAGTTGGAAATCATTGATTCAAAAGGACATGGCCGTGGTGCAATCTGGTTCTTGGCGAAGGGTAAGGGGCAATGAGCTGCCAAATAAGCTGGAATAGGCTGGCTAATAAGCGGTGTGCAGCAGCTTATTGGGATAAAAAGGGATCATGATGCTGTTATTACTCCGGCAATTAAACATGAACATTAAATCTGCGCAATGCCCGTATTTCCTGCAAAGGTCGATCATGCATTGCTATATTTAGTTGCCGGTGAAATAATGGGATTAAGAACGGATATTTTGTTTGGACTGTTGATGAACTGCGCTCATAAAATACGTGCGCGCTCATATTTTATGAGCGGAGATACAAGCGCGCTTATAAGTATATGTTCCAAGCACAAATATATAAGCCCGTTTATGCGTCAGACGCATATGCTCACGCGCATAGAACAACCTTAATAGAGAAAATAATGAAGCAGGACCAGTCAGATATTTTCGGCAATCAGGAAGAAGGAACCACAAGCCAGGGACCGGTCGAATGCCTGGGCATGACCTTCCCCAACGACCAGGCGCGGCGAGAATACTTCCTGGAGAAACTGCGCGAGAAACTGAAGGACCCTGAGTTCCGTAGGATCGAGGGGTTCCCCATCGGCGCGGATGAGGACATCCTGGCGCTGTCCGACCCGCCGTACTACACCGCCTGCCCGAACCCGTTTATCGCGGATTTCATCAAGCACTACGGCAAACCCTTCGACCCGAACATACCCTACAGCCGAGAGCCGTTCGCCGCGGATGTGAGCGAGGGCAAGAACGACCCGATCTACAACGCCCACTCCTACCACACCAAGGTGCCGCACAAGGCCATCATGCGGTACATCTTGCATTACACCGAACCTGGAGATGTGGTCTTTGACGGATTCTGCGGGACAGGGATGACGGGAGTGGCTGCCCAGATGTGCGGCGACAAGGCGACGGTCGAATCTCTGGGATACAGGGTGGAGCAGGACGGAACGATTTCACAGCAGGAGACGGATGAGAACGGGAAAGCGGTCTGGAAACAGTTCTCGAAACTCGGGGCGCGTCGAGCGGTGCTAAACGACCTTTCTCCTGCGGCTACGTTCATCGCCTACAACTACAACACGCCTGTGGATGTGAATGCCTTCGAGCGCGAAGCAAAGCGAATCCTGAAAGAAGTCGAGGACGAATGTGGGTGGATGTATGAAACGCTCCACACCGATGGCAAGACCAAAGGCAAGATCAACTACACCGTCTGGTCGGAGGTCTATTCGTGTCCCCAATGTTCGAGTGAAGTCAACTATTTCGAAGTGGCATTCCGAGACAATAATGATGTCGTTGAGTATCTCGAAGAGTTTGAATGCCCTCACTGCCGGGCTCTTTGCGCAAAGAGTCCATCCAAGAAATCAGGCGCAAATAGGCTTGAAAGAGTCTGGATTTCCGGCATAGATAAATATTCAGGGTCAATTCGCAGGGCTCAAAAGCGAATTCCGGTTCGCATTAATTACTCTATAGGAACCAAACGCTATGAGAAACGAATTGACAATAGGGATTTTAATGTTATCGAAGAAATTGAAACGTCCCTGCCACATGACAATATTCCGACAAATCGGATGCCACCGGGAGACGAGTCTCGTCGTAATGATGATGAAGGAATTACCCACACGCATCACTTTTATGCGGACAGGACCCTTTCTGTCTTATCAGCGTTTATCCGGCAGGCGAGGAAACAGCCACAGTTGGAGTTCTTGCTGGGCAGTGTTCTTCCTAAGCTCACCATCATGAATCGTTATATGCCACAGCATGGTGGAAGAGCTCTGGTCGGGCCTATGGCAAACACCTTGTATGTGCCGCCAGTTAATGTCGAGAATAACGTTATTGAGCAACTCTGGTTTCAGTGTAAGAAAATTGCCCAAGCCATTAACGAGCTTGATGGATCGATCATTGCCACTCAGGCGGCGCAATCAATCACGCTTCCAAATGCGTCAATAGATTACCTTTTTCTTGATCCGCCCTTCGGCGCAAACATCATGTACTCCGAGTTGAGCTACATTCGTGAGGCGTGGCTTCGAGTACTTACAAATGGCAAGCCAGAGGCCGTTGAGAGCAAGTCCCAAAAGAAAGGGATTGATGAGTACCGCCGGATAATGACGGAGTGTTTTCTGGAAGCCCATAGAGTGCTCAAGCCGGGGAGATGGATGACCGTTGAGTTTTCTAATACCAAGGCCAGCGTATGGAATAGCATTCAAAATGCCTTGTCCGACGTCGGGTTCATCGTCGCCTCTGTTGCGGCCTTGGACAAAACGCGCGGCGGTTTGCATGCGATGCTTGGCCCTACAGCAGTAAAGCAGGACTTGGTCATCTCCGCTTACAAGCCCAACGGTGGTTTTGAGGATCGGTTCCAAAAAGAAGCCACCACCGAAGAAGGCGTCTGGGATTTCGTCCGCACACACCTGAAATACCTCCCGGTCACCAAGCGTGGAGCCAGCGCTACGCTTCTGATTGCTGTCACCGAACGCGACCCGCGCATTCTGTATGACCAGATGGTGGCCTACTTCGTCCGTAAAGGTTATCCCGTGCCGCTGAACAGCGCGGCCTTCCAAAAAGGGCTTTCCCAGCGCTTTTCTTATCGTGATGGCATGTATTTCCTACCCGATCAGGTAGGCGAATACGACAAGAAGAAGCTGACCGCAGGAGGCATGGAGAAAATTTCGCTCTTTGTCTCCGACGAATCCTCTGCCATCGCATGGTTGCGCCAACTACTCAAAGACAAGCCACAAACAACTCAAGACATTCATCCACTGTTCATTAAGGAACTCGGCGGCTGGCAGAAACACGAGAAACCGCTGGAGTTGTCGGAATTGCTGGAGCAGAACTTCCTGCGCTACGACGGCAATGGCGAGGTACCCAGCCAGATTCACAGCTACCTCTCCACCAACTTCAAGGAGCTGCGCAACCTGCCCAAGGACGACGAGAACCTGCGCGCCAAGGGCAAGGACCGCTGGTACGTGCCCGACCCCAACA
>JAHJXP010000110.1 GCA_018827585.1 Pseudomonadota bacterium
AGATAACCACAGCGTCGCCGGATACGTTGGACCTTGACACCCTGCTTCTCGGATTCTTCTCCGATGAGAGACCGCCGAGGGGGTATTGCGGTCTGGTGGACTGGCGCCTCAACGGGCTGATCTCCGCCGAGATTGCCGGGGGCAGGATATGCGGCAGTTTTCCGGAAAAGCTCGCCATAGCCTTTCCCAAGCGCCTCCGCGTCTCCCGGATCCTCCTGTTTGGCCTGGGGCCGCTCTCCACGCTGACCTACGACAGGCTGTACAACGCCGGCTACGAGATGGCGCGGACCGTGACCGGAATCGGAGCAACCGATCTGGCCCTCCCCATGCCGGCCGCCGGCCGCGGGCCTCTGAAGCTGGAGGGAATGACGGAGGCCCTGCTCACCGGCGTTTATGACGGTTTCAAACACAAATCAGGGCAAATTTCGGCCATTGATCTGGAAATACCGGGGAGGCCCGATCACGCCGGCGACATCCGCCGGGGCGCGGATCTTTTCCGGCGGCATGCCGGGGAGGCTGCGATAGAGATCCTTGAGGGCGGGAACCGGGCGGCGGACATCACGGGCGGCTCGCAGGAAGATTCCGTGCAAAAGGCAGGAGAAGTCTTCACATGAAGGCAATCATCATCGGGGCCGGCGAGGTAGGATATCATATTGCCGACAGCCTGTCGCGCGAGGGGATCAGCACGGTCGTCGTCGACAGAAATGAGGAGCGGCTGCGGGAGATCTCGGAGACGCTGGACATCCAGACCATCCTGGGAAGCGGCAGCAGCCCCGATGTCCTCAAACGTGCAGGCATGGACGATACAGACATGGTGGTCGCCGTCACCGACAGCGACGAAACAAATATGATCGCCTGTCTGCTGGCCGCAACCCAGTCCAAGGTCCCCATCCGGATTGCCCGGATCAGAAATCCCGAGCTGAACGGGGATTCCCGGCTGTTCAAAAGCGACTGCCTCAACATCGATCTCTGCATAAATCCGGAGCGGGAAGCAGTCAAATACATGATGGACTGCCTGGAATTTCCAGGCGCTTCGGAGGTCTTCAGTTTCGCGGGCGGGCGCATCCGGATGCTGGGATTTACCATCGACCCGAACGCCGCCGTGGTGGGAAAGAGCCTTATCGCCCTGAGAGCCATTGAACCGGGATTCAAGGTCCTGATCACGGCCATGGTCAGGGATGAAAAATTCATCGTTCCCAAGGGGGATACGGTCATCGAGGCCGGAGACTATCTCTTTGCCGTCGCCGACGCCTCCCGGATACGGGAACTCCTCCGCTTCTTCGGAAGGGACACCGAACCGCCCCGCCGGATCATCATCATCGGCGGCGGCAACACAGGCCTGATGCTCGCCGAGCAAATCGAAAAAAAAGGGATCTCCGTAAAACTGATCGAAAAAAAGCGCGACAAATGCGAACTCCTGGCGGCACGCCTGGAAAAGACCATCGTCCTGCACGGCGACGGGACGAGTCAGGATCTCCTCAAGGAGGAGAATATCGAGGAAACCGATTTCTTCATCGCGGTGACGAACGATGAAGAGGCGAACATCTTAGGCGCGCTCTTGGCAAAACAGCTTGGCGCCCGGAAGGTCATCTCGCTGATCAGGAGGATCGATTATATCCCGATAGTCGCCCGGGTCGGGATCGACGGGGTGATCAACCCCCGCCACGCCGCCATCAGCCGGATCCTCCATTTCATCCGGAAAGGGAAGATCATCTCCGCCATGCCGCTTCGCGATGAAAGGGCGGAGGCCTTTGAATTCATCGCCCTGGAAACATCCGACATCACCGAACGCCCCTTCAAGGAGATCCGGTTCCCCGAGGGAACCATCGTCGGGGCGATCGTCCGCGGGGAGGAGATCATCATCCCGGACGGCGAATCCGTCATCCTGCCGGGCGATCACTGCGTCATCTTCACGCCCCGTTCGGCCATCCCCGACGTAGAGAAACTGCTCACCGTGAAACTGGAATACTTCGGATGAAGGCAAAACCCATCCTCAACACCCTGGGGGCTTTTCTCTTTATCCTCGGCCTGCTTATGGCGGTCCCGCTCGGCTGTTCCCTCTATTACGGGGAGAGCGACACCCAGGGGTTTGCCCTCTCCTTCCTGATCACATCCGGCGTCGGCTTTGTCCTCTACCTGGCCGGAAAGCCCCAGGGGGACAAGACCCTTCTCGGCCACCGGGAGGGGTTCCTGATCGTCTCCGCCGGCTGGGTTCTGGCCTCCTTTTTCGGGGGCCTTCCCTACCTGATCTACGGCGCCCTCCCCTCCCTGACCGACGCCTACTTCGAAACGATGTCCGGCTTCACCACCACCGGGGCGACGGTCATCACGAAGATCGAGGCGCTGCCCCACGGGATTCTCCTGTGGCGCTCCATGACCCAGTGGCTGGGCGGGATGGGGATCATCGTCCTGTCGGTCGCCGTCCTCCCCTTCCTCGGGGTGGGGGGACGACAGCTCTTCAAGGCGGAGCTGCCGGGACCGGTCAAGGACAAGCTGGAGCCCCGGATCGCGGAGACGGCCCGCTCCCTGTGGATGGTCTACGGGATCATCACCGTGATCGGATTCATCTTTTTTCTCCTGGGAGGGATGAGCGTTTTCGACGCCGTCAACCACATCTTCTGCGCGATGGCGACCGGAGGATTCTCCACCAAGGACAGCAGCGTCGCCTGGTTCGACAGCGCCTACATCGACGGCGTCTTCATCGCCTTCATGCTCCTGGCCGGGATGAACTTCACGCTGCACTATCAGGTTCTGACGGGAAACTTCCGGAGCTTCTACAAGAACAGCGAACTGCGTTTTTTCCTCGGCACGGTCGTCATCGCCACACTCCTGATCACGGCGGATCTCTACCTGCACGTGTCCGCGGATATAGGAAAGGCCTTCCGCTACGCCCTCTTCCAGGCCTCCTCCATCATGACAACGACCGGGTTCGTCACGGACAATTTCGCCAACTGGCCGGCCTTTTCGCAGATCATCCTCGTGCTCCTGATGTTCATCGGCGGATCGGCGGGTTCCACGGGAGGGGGAATCAAATGCGTCCGGCTGCTGCTCATCCTCAAGGACAGCTACCGGGAGCTGTACCGCCTCATCCACCCCCATGCCGTCACCCAGGTCAAACTGGATCATATGAGCGTCTCTCCGGAGGTCATGAAAAGCATCTGGGGCTTTTTCGCCCTCTACATCGGCCTGGCGGTCCTGGCCACGGTCCTGATGTCTTCCCTGGGCCTCGACATGCTTACCTCCTTCGCCTCCGTCGCCGCTACGATCGGCAACATCGGCCCGGGGCTCGGCCTCGTTCACCCCTCGTCAACCTACGCTGAAGTGCCGGCGCTGGGCAAATGGATCCTCTCCTTCTGCATGCTGCTCGGCCGGCTGGAGATCTACACCGTCCTGGTCCTCCTGATGCCGGAATTCTGGAAAAAATAGGGCGGCGTCCCGCGCCTTGCCGGAGCCTGCCCCGGCGAAAGCCGGGGGAACTTTTTTACGAAGCCACATAGACAAAAAGGCGGCTTCGGAAAAAGCTGTTAAAAATGGGATTGAAAGGGCCGGCGCTATGTGCTACGAACTGCCCGGACGCCCTTGGAAAAAGAAAAGACAGGAGCGATGCATGGAAAAAAAGTACAACCCTTCGGAGATCGAAGAGAAGTGGCAGAGGCACTGGGAGACAAAAAAGATCTTCAAGGTGACGGAAGACCCGGCCAAAAAGAAATACTATCTGTTAGAGATGTTCCCCTACCCCTCCGGCCGGATCCACATCGGTCACGTCCGCAATTATACGATCGGCGACGTAGTCGCGCGGTACAAGCGGATGAAGGGTTTCAACGTCCTCCATCCGATGGGATGGGACGCCTTCGGCATGCCGGCGGAGAACGCCGCCATCGAGCATAGCATCCATCCCTCCGCCTGGACCCATGAAAACATCGAAAACATGAAGCGACAGCTCAAAAGGATGGGCTTCAGCTACGACTGGGACAGGGAGCTGGCGACCTGCGACCCCGAATATTATAGATGGGAACAGCTCTTTTTCCTCCGGATGTACGAGAAGGGGCTCGCCTACAAGAAGAGCTCAACGGTGAACTGGTGTCCTCAGTGCCGGACGGTCCTTGCCAACGAGCAGGTGGAGGCGGGCCTCTGCTGGCGGTGCGGTTCGGAGGTGGGCGAGCAGTACCTCAACCAGTGGTTTTTCCGGATCACCGCCTATGTCGAGGAACTCTTGGAATACTGCGATAAGCTCCCGGGCTGGCCGGAGCGGGTCCTCACGATGCAGAAAAACTGGATCGGCAAGAGCTACGGCTGCGAGGCCTCCTTCCCGATGGCCGACGGCAAGGGCGCAATCCCGGTCTTCACCACGCGCCAGGACACGATCTTCGGCGCCACTTTTATGCTGGTCGCCGCCGAACACCCGCTCGTCATGGATCTGGTTCAGGAAAAGAGCTGCGAGGGGGCCGTCCGCGATTTCGTGGAGAAGATCAAGAAGCAGGACAAGAAGATGAGGACCTCCGAATATTACGAGAAGGAGGGAATCTTCCTCGACGCTTACTGCCTCAACCCCGTCACAGGCCGCAAGATGCCCATCTACGCCGCCAATTTCGTCCTGGCCGACTACGGCACCGGCTGCGTCATGGCCGTTCCGACCCACGACCAGCGCGACTTCGAGTTTGCCAGGAAGTACGACCTGCCGCTGATCGTCGTCATCCAGCCGTCCGACCAGGCCCTGAACGTCCAGACCATGACCGAGGCGTACGTGGGCAACGGCGTCCTCGTCAATTCCGGCCCCTTCGACGGGATGGAGAATCTCAAGGCCCTGGATTCGATAGCCGATCATCTCGAGGCGATCGGCAGGGGGAAAAAGATGGTCCAGTACCGCCTGCGCGACTGGGGCATCTCCCGTCAGCGCTACTGGGGCGCCCCCATCCCCATGGTCCTCTGCGATGAGTGCGGGACCGTTCCGGTGCCCGAAAACGACCTTCCGGTCGTCCTGCCAAAGGATGTGGAATTGACAGGCGAAGGGGGATCGCCGCTCGCCAGACACAAGCCGTTTGTCGAGACGGCCTGCCCCCGCTGCGGGAGACCGGCCCGGAGGGAAACCGACACGATGGACACCTTCGTCGAATCCTCCTGGTACTTCGATCGCTTTTGCTCGGCCCATTACGGCATCAAGCCGGGCCTGGACCGGGCAAAGATCGACTACTGGATGCCCGTGGATCAGTACATCGGCGGCATCGAACACGCGATCCTCCATCTGCTTTACGCGCGGTTCTACACCAAGATGCTCCGTGATTTCGGTGTGGTCGGCGTCGACGAACCTTTCACAAATCTCCTCACCCAGGGGATGGTCTGCAAGGAGACGATGCGGTGTCCGGAACACGGCTACCGCTTCCCGGACGAGGTCCGGGAGGGGAAATGCACGCAGTGCGACCGGGGAATCCAGATCGGCAAGACGGAGAAGATGTCCAAGTCGCTCAAGAACGTCGTCGACCCGGATTATCTGATCAAGGCCTACGGCGCAGACACCGCCCGGATATTTTGCCTGTTCGCCTCCCCGCCGGAGAAGGATCTCGAGTGGAGCGACCAGGGGGTCGACGGCGCTTTCCGTTTCCTGAACCGGACCTGGAGAATCGTCGTGGACTATCTCGATGATATCCGCAAGGTTACCCCCTTCGCCGGCGAAGAACCTCTGGAAGGAGACCTCAAGGCCCTCCGCCGCAAAACTCATCAGACGATCAGAAAGGTCACCTTCGACATCGAGGATCGCTTCCACTTCAACACGGCGATCAGCGCCGTGATGGAACTGGTCAATGCCCTCTATCTGTTCCCCCGCCCCGCCGCGGACGACCGGCGGGCGCTGGCCGTCGTCCGGGAGACGGTGGAGACCGTTATCCTGCTTTTGGCCCCCCTCGTCCCCCACATCACGGAAGAGCTCTGGTCGCTCCTGGGCCGCGAAACGCTGGCCGATGCAGCCTGGCCGTTATTCGATACGACCGTCGCCTCGGAGGAGGAGATCACGATCGTCATCCAGATCAACGGCAAGGTAAGGAGCCGGATCAGCGTCCCCGCCGACGAGGATGGGGACCGGATCAGGGCGCTGGCGCTGGCCGAGGAGAGGATCGCCAGGCAGATCGCCGGGAAGAAGGTCATCAAAGAGGTGTATGTCCCGAAGAAACTGGTGAACATCGTCGTAAAGGAATGACGGCAATCAACTTTTTACGAGGGCGTCAAAGATGGGATCTGTGGGAAATCGGATAGGGCGCCGGTCCTGGGGGCCTGACCTGCGCATTGCGGGCACGGCCGTTCTCGTTTTGCTGCTGGCCGGCTGCGGGTATCGTCTTGCGGGCGGAGGGGAAGCGATCGACCCCGGACTCCGGACTGTCTTTGTGGAGACGTTCGCAAACAGAACCGGCGAGGCCCACGCCGAGGAAATCTTCCGCACCGCCTTCATCGACCGGTTCGTCCGGGAGGGCCGTTTCAAGCTGGCCGGCAACCGCAGCGAGGCGGACACCCTCTGCCGGGGAACCATCCTCAGCCTGCAGACCTCCCCCCTCGCCTACAAGGCAAGCAACCTGGCGGCCGAGGAACGGATCACGGCGACACTGGAGATCTATTTCGAACAGAGGGAGAGCGGCAAGGTCATCTGGTCTGACGGCGCCTTTACGGAAACGGCAGATTATCCCGTCGCCACGGTAGGCGCAAGAGAGGCCGAGCGCAAAAACGCCCTCGTCAAACTGGCCGGCGGCACAGCCGAGAGGGCATATCGGTTGATGATTTCCGGTTTCTGAGGGACTGCTACGCCTTCAGGGCGTTGACCTTCTTCGTCAACCTGGAGATTCTGCGCGCGGCGGTCTTTTTGTGTATCGCCCCCTTCGCCGAGGCCTTGGCAATGGCCGGAACGGCCTCGGCCAGGACGGCCTTTGCTGCCTCAGGATCTTTCCCTTCGATGGCCTCCAGCACTGCCTTCATGCCTGTCTTGATTCTCGACTTGACAGCGGCGTTGCGTTCCCGGTGTTTCCCGGACTGCCGGCTTCTCTTGATTGCGGATTTATGCGTAGCCAAAAAACTTCCTCCTTGCGATCTGGTTGAATAGGCGGTTGTCTCTATATGAATTTCCCAGTCCTGTCAAGCCAAAATTGGCCCCTTCCCAGCGTCGCGGCTTCTTCCCGAATGCATATTTTCGTTGATCCGCGGGGAAAGCTGAATTTCCTATACTTCCTAATATTTTGCTTCCGTCTTGCGTCTAATCCTGTACAGCTTCTCTACCGGAATAAGGGCCACGATGCCATCGCCAGCCGACCCGGTAT
>JAHJXP010000111.1 GCA_018827585.1 Pseudomonadota bacterium
AGTCATAAGGCCAGGTGCGGACGAAAGAGCCGGCGAACACCGTGACGAATACCAGGAGTATGCAGGCGCAGATCAGGGCTGAGAAAATGGTGAATCCCCATTTCTTCAAGGGGCGGGATGGCGGCAGGAAGGGACGGGCCTGGCCGCTGATCAGGGCGTAGCTCTTCCGCGTCAGGTAGTAATTGATCGTGAAGGCCGTGATGGAAGGGATCAGGAGGATCACGCTGATGGTGGCCCCCAGATCAAACCTCTGCAGGCCGAACACCTTGTTGACGATCTCCGTCGCCAGAACCGAATAGTTGCCCCCGATGACCACGGGAATGCCGAAGTCGGTAATGGTGAGGTTGAAGGTCAGGGCGGCTGCGCTGGCGATGCCGTACTTGGCGGAGGGCAGCGTGACCTTGAAGAAGGTCTTCAGGGATGAAGCCCCAAGGCTCTGGGCGGCCTCGTCCAGACGAGCGTCCACCGCCGACAGGGTGGTGTAGAGGATAAAAAGGGCGTTGGGAAAACAGTAGAGGATCTCCCCTACGATGATCCCTGTCGCACCGTAGATGTTCCAGTCCGTACCCAAAAGGTATTTGGTGATAAGACCGTTGCGGCCAAACAGCAGGATCAGCGCCAGGGCCTGGATGATCGTCGGGGCGATGAGGGGGAAGGTGGATATCGTGTAAAAAACCCCCTTGGCCGGCATGGTGGTGCGGGTGAGGCCGTATGCGAAAAAGAAGGCCAGCACGGTGGTTATTGCCATGGTCACCGCGGATACGAACAGGCTGTTGTAAAAAGAGCGGAATATCCTTGGATTGGAAAAATAATCCACGTAGTTTTGAAAGGTAAAGACCCCTTCTCTGAAGAAGCTCAAGCGACAGATGTCGATCACGGGGTAGAGTAAAAAAAACGCCAGAATCGCCAACAGCAGCGCCATAATGACGCCGGTAAAAACCGTGTCCGCACTAAACCATGCGGGCGAGGGCTTTCCGGAAGGGGTCAGGTTTTTCATTTTCCCCCCTCGCCTTTGGGAAAAACCATAAAGGCCTCGGGAGGAAAATACAGCATGACCTCGTCCCCCTGCTTCAGGGATTGCTGTTCAAAGTCTTTCTCGATAATGTCCGCGATGATTTCCTCCCCGTCCATATTGATCAGAAGCCTTACGGCGGCGCCTTGAAAAACCACCACGTCAATCTTGCCGGAGACGAGGTTCATTTTCTCTTCCACTTCGGGGGGCGCTGCCCGTTTGAACACTTCCACATTTTCCGGCCTGATCGCCAGGGAAACGGATTCGTCCGCCGGGCCGTTTTGCATCACCTTGATCTTTCGCTTGCCGATAGTCACGGTATCGCCGGTGCGGCGGCCTTCAAAAAAGTTGGACGTTCCCACAAAGTCCGCCACAAAGCTGCATGTCGGGTTTTTGTAGATGTCGATGGGTCGGCCCACCTGGCGGAACTGTCCTGCTTCCATCACCACCACCCGGTCGGCGATGGACAAGGCCTCCTCCTGATCGTGGGTGACATGGATCATGGTCTTTTTCAATTCCTGCTGCAATTTCTTTATCTCCGCCCTGAGCCGGAGCCTGATTTTTGCGTCGAGGGCGCTCAGGGGTTCATCCAGGAGGAGGACCTGCGGATCCGGGGCGAGCGCCCGCACCAGGGCGACCCGCTGTTGCTGCCCGCCGCTTAATTGGGCGGGATAGAGGCCTCGCCAGGCGGACAGGCCGATCATGTCGAGCATGACATCCACCCTTTCGGCGATCGCCTTCTTCGGCATCTTCCTCATCTTCAGGCCGAAGGCAATGTTCTCCTCCACGGTCATATTGGGGAAAAGGGCGTAGGATTGAAAGACGATGCCGAATTCCCTCTTTTTGGGAAGGAGGTCGTTGATAACCTGGTTGTTGAAGAGGATCAGACCCTCCGTAACCGTCTCAAATCCGGTGATCATCCGGAGGACCGTGGTCTTCCCGCAACCGCTGGGACCAAGAAAGCAGATGAACTCCCCTTCCTCGATCTCCAGGTTGACGTGATCTACGGCGGCAAGGGTCCCGTAACGTTTGGTGAGATTTTCCAGCCTGAGGTCTCTTCCCATTTCCGCGCCTCGCTTAGATGTAGAGAGTTCTATACAGGGAATGCCTAAAAAAAGGATCTGTCCGGCCATCCCGCCTCCAGGCAGGATGGCCGGACATCTCAGGTTACTTTGAAAAGAGGCCCTCCCATTTTTTCTTTATGGCTTCGCTGTTCTTGGCCTGCCAGTTGAAATCCATGGGATACAGCTTTATTTCGGATAACTTGGGAAGGTCCGGCCGGGTGGGGATCCCGGGGAGGGTAACGCCGTACTTGAACTTCGCATACTCCTTCATCGCGCTTTCGGTGATGGCCCAGTCGAGGAATCTCTTCGCGGCATTGGGGTTCTTCGCCCCCTTGAGCAGGGCGTTGGCCTCGACTTCATAGCCCGCCCCTTCAACGGGGAAGACAAATTCGACAGGGAAGCCCTGTTTTTTCTGTTCGGCCACGACGAAATCGAAAGAGGCCCCCACGGCAAACTCGCCGGCGGCGGTCATTTTGGCCGGCCGGGAGCCGCTTTTAATATACTGGCCGATGTTCTTGTCGAGTTTCTTCAAAAACTCCCAGCCGTCTTCCTTTCCCTCCTTCGCCCCGTACATCTGGAGGATGCTGGCGATCTGGAGGAATCCCGTTCCGGAGGCCACCGGATTGGGCATGGTGACGAGCCCCTTGAATTTAGGGTTGAGGAG